>JAFXUM010000011.1 GCA_017524965.1 Lentisphaeria bacterium
CGTGAAGTGGTATCGCGAGTTTTACGGCTGCTGACCATTCGTCGCATGAACGGAACATCGCGTCCGCCCTCGGAACCCGACCCGGTTCCGGGGGATTATTACGCAATGAAAACTCCGGTAACATAACCGTTTTTTGGCCATATTATGCAGCGGCAGACGCCCGGCATTGAACTCCTTGCCTCGAAAAAGTGAGATTTCCCCTTGCCTTTTTCAAAACGGCCGCGCACGGCAAAGTTTTTTTGAACGAGGAAAACGACAGTTTCTTTTACAGCGGGACGCGCAGGGGAGGCGGATCAGGCGGCGGGGATGCCCAAGATCCCCAGACGGAAAAGCACGATGTAAAGGATATCTTTTATCAGCAATGCCGACAGCAGAAGCCGGCAGAGGGTGTATTGTTTCCTTTTGTACAGGGATCCCAGCGCCTCGATAAGAAGAAGGAAATACGCAAGACAGACAAGCAGGACGAGGGTGATCATAACGATCGGGAACAGCGTTTCCCCCAGAAAGAGAACCAGGCTTTTCGGGACGATGCAGTCAACATATCTGACCGTCAGATCCAATGTGATCAAGAAACTGAAAACCGGGAATTCCAAGACGAGAATGGCAAGGGCAAGGTAGTCCCCGGTTTCCTTGAGCAGCTTTCTGTTCATAAATCGCAGGCTTCCTTGAATGGTTATTCGAACAGGTTATTCCGGAACCGGGGGAACGGTCATTTCTCCGGGCGGATGATGCGGTAGGCGGGGAGGCCGGGGACGTCGAACGCCTTCATGAGCGCGGCGGTCTCGGGCGCGGAGGGCTTGTCGGCGTGGACTTTCAGGAAGATCATGCCGTCCATGGTGGCCTTGACCTCGGGATCCTGGAAGGTGGAAAGCTCCATCGCCTTGCAGTTCTTGCACCAGGCGGCGGTGAAGTCGAGGAGGACGGGGCGTCCGGTGGCGGCGGATTCCTTCAGCGCGGCGTTGATCTCCGCTGTGGCTCCGGCGGATTCCTGCGCGGAGGCGATCCCGGCGGCTTCGGCGCGGCCGTCGGCGAAGAGATTCCAGGCGGTCCAGCCGTAATACGCGGCGAGCCCGAGGATGAGCACGCCGAGGAGCTGTTTCACGCGCATCATCCAGCGTCCGGGCTTCGGGAAAAGCCCGATCCCGGCGGCGGCGACGGGCCACGGGAGCGCCATGCCGAATCCGAGCGCGAAGGGCAGGGCGAGGCCGTAATAATCGCCGTGCGCGACCATTTTCGCGGCCTGCACGAGCGCGGCGGCGAGGACCGGGGCGACGCACGCGCCCGCGAGCACGGCGGACAGCGCGCCCATCAGGAAGATGCCGCCGAAGTGGGCGGATTCGGGCATGCGGACGGACGCGCCGAACCGCGAGAAGTCGATGACGAAGAGGTCGAACATGGCGAGCGCGAGCACGACGAAGATCACGGCGACGGCGGCGTTGAAGATCCAGCTGGAGTCGATGCCGCCGAACGTGGTGCCCATCAGGACGGAGACCACGCCGAGCAGTCCGTAGGTGACCGTGATGCCCGCGCCGTAGGCCGCGCCGTGCCACACGCGCGTGAACTTGCCGTTGCCAGACGCCTGGCCCGCGCCGATCATGGCGAGGTTGACCGGGAGCAGCGGCAGCACGCACGGGGTGAGGTTGAGCGCGATGCCGCCGAGGATGGCGAGCAGGAGCATCATCAGGAATCCCTTGCCCGCGAACGTGAACGCGGAGTATTTGGACTCGTCTCCGGTGAGGAATCCGAGGAACTTTTCGGCGGGGAGATAGCCATCGGCGGAACGCTCCAGTTTGAACGGCAGAAGCTCGGCCGCGGCGGCGCTGTCTTCGGTCTTGTCCTCATTGCCAGCTTCATTTTCAGCGGGAGGCGTCGTTTCGGCTGTTGATGCGGCGGCTCCGGGGACGGCGAGTTCGGCGGAGCTTGGCATGTAGCACATCTCGCCGACGCAGACCTGCCATTTGACCTTGATCTTCCCGTCCGTCGCGGCGGTGCGCGGCAGGATCCAGGTCACGACGCCCGGCCCGACATAGAACGATTCCGGTTCTCCGGTCAGCGCGTCGGTCTCCTGTTTCGGCGCGGGCGCGGAAACGGGCTTGACGCCGTCGGGCAGGACGGGGCCGGTCGAGGCTTCGTAGGCGTGCGCATTGTCGGGCAGCGTGAGCGAGAGCGCGAGGTCGTCGCCCTGCGCGGCGAGCGTCCAGGAAGATTCCTCGACGGGCGCGGCGGCAAGTCCGGCGGCGAAGGCAAAAAGGCAGAAGAGAACGGAGAAAAGTTTCATGGCAGGCAGTCTTTCAAATCAAGGTTGATCATTTGCGCCGGGCAAATCCGAAGTGTCCGCATCGGCCGTGCCGTCGTCCGTGTCGGTGAGGCGGAGTTCGAGCTCGTCGGAGTCCGCGTCGGCATCGGTGTTTTCCGCCTCGGAACCGGAATCCGCGTCCTCGCCGATGAGGCGGACGGTGAGCGGATCGGAGGAGAATTCGGGGGCGGTGAAGCGTTCGGGGAGTTTCTGGTCCTTCTTCGCCGGGACGCCGAGCGCCTTGAGCTTTTCGGCGGATCCGAGGAGTCCCTGGCGTCCGCTGAGCGCCTTTACGGCGGCCTCGTATTTCTTCCCGGTCGATTCGAGCTGGCGGCCGACGTCGTCGAACGCGGCGAAGAAGCGCTGGATGCGCGCGAGCAACGTCTCGGCGGTCTTCACGATCTCCTGCTGGTTGCGTTCCTGCGCCATGCGGTTCCACGCGACCTTGATGATGTAGAGGAGCGTCATCAGGTTGAACGGGTTCACGATGAGGATGCGCTTCTCGAACGCGCGGTTCCAGAGGCCGGAATCGCCCTGCAGCGCGGCCTGGTACGACGGGTCGTTCGGGATGAACATGACGACGAAGTCGACGGAATCGCCCTTGCGGAGATAAGCGGAGTAGTCCTTCTTCACCAGCTCGTCGACGTGCGCCTGCACGCTGCGGATATGGCGCTGGAGGGCGTCCTCGCGTTTCTTCGGGTCGTCGGCCGCGACGTAGTCCGTGTAGGCGGTGAGGCTGACCTTGCTGTCGATGACGACCGCCTTGCCGTCGGGGTAGTTCACGATCACGTCGGGGCGCATGATGTGGTCGGACGCGCTCTTCACGGTCCTGCCGGCGTCGTCGCGGATGGTGTCCTGGGTGCGGTAGTGGACGCCCTTCACGAGGCCGGAATTGCGGAGGATGGTCTCGAGGATCATTTCGCCCCAGTCGCCCTGCGTCTTGCTCTGGCCCTTCAGCGCGTTCGCGAGGTTGTTCGCGTCCGTGCCGATCTTTTCGGTCATCTTCACCATGGATTCGTACTGGTGCTTCAGGGATTCGTTGAGCTTGACGCCGTTTTCGCGGACGTCGTCCATGGATTTCTTGTAGACGGCGAGCTGTTCGCGGAGCGGGGAGAGAATAGCGGCGAGCTGCTCTTTGTTGGCGGTCTGAAGGTTCTCCGTGCGCTCCTTCAGGATGGTCTCGCTGAGGACCTTGAATTCCTGCCGGAGATGCTCGGTGCGCTCCTTCGTGACCTTCTCCATCTGCGCCTGCGCCTCGCGCATGGCGGCGAGTTCGGATTCCGCCTTGCGTTTCTCCGCCTCGAGCAGCGCGGCCGCTTTTTTCTGTTCGGCCTCCAGCTCGGACGCGGCGCGGCGCTTCTCCGATTCGAGCTCGGACGCGGCGCGGCGCTTTTCGGCATCGAGCGTGGCGGCGGCCTGACTGCGGACGGATGCGAGTTCGGCTTCGTGCGCTTTCGCCGCGAATTCGAGTTCGCGCTGAGCGGAGATTCTGAGCTGTTCGAGCGCGGTTTCCGCGCGGACCTTGTCGGCGACCGCCTGATCGAATGCGGCGGTGCGGGCTTCGAGTTCGGCGATGCGGGCGGCGTCGGTGCGCGATCTCGCCCTCATCCACAAGAAGAGGATCAGCGCGCCGAGGATGAAACCGGCGACGCCTCCGATGACAGCGTATAAGATCATAGGAAATCAAATCCTTTCAAAACTGGAAATTCAATCGAAGCTGACGACCGGATCCGCCCGGAGCGAACGGAACCGCCAGGCGCCGTCCTCGTAGACCATGTCGGCGGAGATGATGCGGCCTTCGCGGAAGAAATCGCCGTTCTGCGTCGTGCCGGTCGCCATCGCCGAGCATTTGACCGAGGCGGATTCGTGCTTGTCGTCCGCGAATCCGACCTCGATCTCGTCGAGGCTGACCGACAGCGAGGTGAGCAGCGGACGCAGCATGAAATATGAGGAAACGACCTGAGCGCGCGTGGCGGCGGACAGTGTGTAGGTCTGGCCGCGCGATTCGCCGGAGATGCTGACATCGGTTTCCATGGCGAAGAACTCGCCGAGCGCGTGCGCCGCGCCCGCGCCCTGAAGATTGAAGCCGGAGCCCTTGGGCTGTTTTTCGGCGAACGCGACGGCCTCGCGGAGACGTTTCTTGACCGCGAGCGTGTCGTCCGTGCGGAAATAGAAGAACCAGACGGCGGCCGCCGTGGCCAGGACGACCGCGGCGAGCGCGAACCATTTTTGTCTGCTGAGGTGGAGTCCTGCCATGGCGCGTTCACCAGATGGGGACGCCGGCGAGACGGCTCCGGTCGATCATGCCGCCCATGTGATTCTGCATGGGCATGGACCGGTTGTCGCCGAGGACGAAGATCTTGCCCTTCGGCACCTCGCGCCGGGACATGTTCCAGTCGCAGCCGTTTTTCACGTACGGCTCGTCCAGCGCCTTGCCGTTCACGTACAGGACGCCGTCGCGCATTTCGACCGTTTCGCCTGGGAACGCGAGCACGCGTTTGAGGAGGAAGGTGTTGAATCCGGCGTGCTTGAGGATGACGATCTGCTGGCGCTGCGGATCGTAGAGCTTGAAATAGGGCAGAAACGCGAAGGTGAAGCCGCGGCTGGAATAGGTCGGCATCATGCTTTCGCCGTTGATGACCATCGGACGGAGGACGAAGAGGCAGACGAGCACGGTCGCGGCGGCGATGACGCCGATGCGGATGCACGCGACCCGCCAGTCCTTCTTCTTCGGCGGACGCACGAATGTACTGGATTCCTCCTGCGGGACCTCGTTTTTTTCGCTCATGCGGACGTGTCCTCCCCGAAATGCGAGAAATGCTCCGTGAACGCCGCGAACGCGCGTTCGTAGCGTTCCTTCGCGACTTTCGGCAGTGCCTTCTGACAGTCCGAACGGATCTTGTCGAGCGCGGGCGAGGCGAGGGCGAGGCTGTCGAGCGCGAACTGGCGGATACGGCCCTCGGAGGCCGTGAAAACGGCTTCCGCGTCGGTCAGCGTGTCCTGGAACTGAGCGGGGAAGAGGGGCGAGGGGAACCACCGGGCGTCCGCGGCGAGCTCGACGCCGGACCGGGCGGCCATCGTGATCTGCATCACGAGGCGGAGCAGGAACCGCACGAACGCCAGATAGACCGAGACGTCCAGCGGGATCTCCTCCGCCTTCTCGAAAACGTGGTGGATGGAGGCGAGATTCTCCTCCGATTCCTGAAGGAGCGACCGCACCGTGCGCCAGTATTCGAGGCGCACTTCGGGGACGGGCGCGGAATGGCCGGGCGGCGTGGAGTCCTGGATCAGGCGGACCGCCCGGCCGAACGACGCGTCGGCACGGGCCAGCCACGGCGGGACGTTGATCGCGGAGAGGGAACCGAATTCCTTCGCGCTGTCGTCGCCGAAACCGTCCGGAGAGGTCATCCGGAGCATGTTGCGCCGGACTTTCTCCAGACGTTGACTGCCGCTGCCTTTCGCGTCAGGCATGGGAGACCGGGGTGATCCTTACTTCAGGACGTTGCCGGAGACCTGGATGTCGCGGTAGAAGAAGAACAGGGTCGGGACGAGCCAGCCGGTGGTGCGTTCGCTGGTGACGTCGACGATGGTGGAGGCGTTGAGCTTCTTCTGGGCGTTGCGGGTCAGGAAGGAGACCGCGTTGCTGGTGTCGACGGTATCGCTGAAGACGACGCATTTGCCGGGCTCGACGGAGCTGCCGGAGATCACGGGCAGACCGAAGACGTACACGCCCCAGATGTCGGCGTTGACGTGGCCGAGGGTCTCGGCTTCGCCGGCCGTGAGTTTCACGCCGTTGGTGTTCGTGGCCATTTCGAAGGAGGAGCAGGCGGAGAGGGCGAACGCCGCGACGGCGCAGGCTGCGAGACATGCGAGTTTTTTCATCATGGTCGGAAATCCTTGTGTTTTAGGTTTGATTTGAGTTGTATGCGTGTGAAAAAAGATAATCTCTCACTATACTTTACCTTAAAGAGCGAAAAATTCAAGGCTCCTTTCGGACTTTCCGCCGTTTTTTCCCGTATTTTATAGAAAACGCGCGGGGAGGCGGCGCCTCCACTTGGGCGGTGCGCTCAGCTTCGCTTGCGGGAGGCAGTGCCTCCACTTGGGCGGTGTGCTCAGCTTCGCTTGCACACCCGGAGAGTGCTGTAGTAGTGCGCGGCTACGCTCGCGCACAGGAGGGTTCAGTTCGGGATCAGGACCGCGCCGTCTTCGAGGCGGCGGACGGTCAGGTCTTTGCCGTCGAAGAAGCCGAAGGTCGGCGGGAAGTTGCGTTTCGGCAGGGAGATGGAGCCGGGATTGAAGAGCGTGACGCCTTCGGGCAGGAGGCGGAGCTCCGGGATGTGCGTGTGGCCGTGCGCGAGGATGGTGCCCTGCGGAACGGGCGGGACGTTGGCAGCGTTCCAGAGATGGCCGTGCGTGACGAAGAAGCGCGCGTTTTCGGTGAGGATCTCGGAGAAATCCGCCATGATGGGGAATTTGAGGAGGAACTGGTCGACGTCGGCGTCGCAGTTGCCGCGCACGGCGAGGATCCGTTCTCGGCGGGCGTTGAGCAGGTCGGCGACCTTCTGCGGATCGTACCAGCCGGGGACGCCGTTGCGCGGGCCGTGGTACAGGACGTCGCCGAGCAGGACCATCCGGTCGGGGTTGAGCGCGTCGGCGTGTTCGAGAAGGCGTTCCAGCGTGCCGGGTACGCCGTGGACATCGGAGAAGAAGAGCAGTTTCATGCGAGGAAGCCTTTCATCGTTGTGGTGCGCCGGGTCATGGTTCGTCGGGGACGAGTTCGCCGTAGAGGGTCGTGGCGGTGGACCGCACGATCTTCACGCGCACGAAATCGCCGCACGCGACGGGACGGGCGGGATCGGGCGTAAAGACGGCCTGTTTGAACGTGTCGGTGCGTCCGCTCCAGCGCGCGGAGTTGCGTTTGCTGGGGCCTTCGACGAGGAGTTCGAACGTCTGTCCGACAAGCTTTTTATTTGCGGCTTCGGCGCGGCGTTCGAGGTCGGCGAGCAGGATCTGGTTGCGTTCCTCCTTGACCTCCTGCGGGACGTCGTCGGGCATCTGCGCGGACCGCGTTCCCTTGCGCGGCGAATATTTGAAAATGAACGCGTTGTCGAATCCGACGCGGTCCATGAGCTCGCGCGTGGCCTGGAAATCCGCCTCGGTCTCGGTCGGGAATCCGACGATGACGTCGGTGGAGAACGAGATGCCGGGGGCGGCGGCGCGCAGACGGTCCGTGACGGAGAGGTATTTCGCGGTGTCGTACGGGCGGTTCATGAGCTTGAGGACGCGGTCGGAGCCGGACTGAAGCGGCAGATGGACGTACTTGCAGACCTTTTCCGTCTGCGTGAAGGCGTCGATGAGCGCCTGCGTGAAGTAGGCGGGGTGGGGCGAGGTGAACCGGATGCGGCGGACGCCGTCGATGGCGGCGATGCCTTTCAGGAGCTCGCCGAAGGGCGACGGTGCGTCGTCGGGCGGCGGTGCGGTGTTGTCCAGTCCGTATGCCGAGACGTTCTGCCCGAGCAGGAAGATCTCCGGCACGCCGTGTCCGGCGAGGGTGCGGCATTCGGCGAGGATGGATTCCATCGGACGGCTGCGCTCCGGTCCGCGCACGAACGGCACGATGCAGTAGGAACAGTAGCGGGAGCAGCCGCGCATGATGGAGACGAAGGCGGAGTGGGGGGACTCCGCGCCGTCGAACCGGTGGGAGTCGATGCCGGGCGTCTCGGCGGACGCGCGGTCGAAGAGGGCGGCCTTTTCGCGTTTCGCGGCGATCCGCTCCACGATCTCCGGGATGCGGTGGATCTGGTCGGTTCCGATGGCGAAATCGAGGTGCCTGATCGACTTCAGCAGCTCCGCGCCGCGGCTCTGCGCCATGCAGCCCATGATGCCGAAGATCATCCACGGGCGCTCGCGTTTGAGCTTGCCGAGGAATCCGAGCTTGCCGATCGCCTTGCGTTCCGCCTGGTCGCGTACGCTGCACGTGTTCAGGATCACGAGGTCGGCGTCGGCCTCGCCGTCTGCGGGCACGAAACCGTGTTCGATGAG
>JAFXUM010000129.1 GCA_017524965.1 Lentisphaeria bacterium
GTTCGAACCGGTCGTCTTTGTATTCGTAAACAGAGAGCACGCCCTCGTCGTCCAGGATCCAGAACGCGCCGTCGGCGTAAAGATATGGACCGAGCCCGAACCGGGCGTCCTTGCCGCTTTCCGATTTGACCGCGGGCAGCGCGGAAACGTCCGCCGCGATGAACTCCGCGCGGCGCGCTCCGGCGTCCTTCGGCTGGATCACGAACATCGTGTCGCCGATCAGGATCGGGGTCTGCTGTTCGGACGCGGGCCCCTGCGTCGGCTTCCATTCCTGTTCGATCGAGGCGGAGAAACCGTCGCCGTCCTTCTTCACTGCGAGCGTAGCCGAGCCCGCGCCGTAGCCCGCGGTCAGGAAAAGTCTGCCGTCGCCGATGGCGAGCGGCGTGGGCGCCCAGACCGCCGGTTTCCATTTCGTGCAGATCCAGAGCTGTTTTCCCTGCGTGTCGCAGGCGCAGATGCCGCCGATCCCGGCGTAGATATACTGTTTTGTGCCGCACAGTGTCGCGGATACGACGGAGGAGTGCGACATCTTCAGTCCGTGGTCGTTCGGCGTCTCCCAGACCGTTTCGCCCGTCCTCAGGTCGAGCGCGGTCATCAGGACTTTTTCGCCGCCGACGCCGAGGATCACCTTGCCGTCTTCGATCAGGGGACACTGTCCGGCGTACCACTGCGGGATCTCGCAGCCGTAGGCTTCCACCAGGTCGCGCGTCCAGAGCAGATCGCCGGAATCCGCGTCGACCGCCATCACGTGCGCCGCGGGGCCGAGCGTCACGACCACGCCGTCCGAAAACGCCGGGATCGTGCGGGATTTGCCGTGGTTGCGGCGGATCGGATTTTTGTAGCCGCGCCGCCAGAGTTCCTCGCCGCTGAACAGCTCGAAACAGCGCAGGGCGTCGGACGAATCCTCCTCGACGTAGTCCAGCACGTACACGCGGCCGCCCGCGATGATCGCGCCGGAATACCCCTCGCCGAGCGGCTTCCGCCAGAGGACCTTCGGACCGGATTCGCCCCAGGTCCTGGTCAGGTGTCCGTCGTATTTCGCCAGATTGTCGCGCGCGGAGCCGCGGAAACACGGCCATTCCGCCTCGAACGCCTGAATCTTCGCCTCGGACTCGAACTTTTTGAAGTCCGCGCCGATCCGTGTCGTCATCTTCTTCACGACGCGGTTCTCGGATTTGTCGCGGACGGGTTCCGCGTACTCCACATGGCGCGGCGTGGTGAACGTCAGGTAATGCCAGATGCCGAGGCAGGCGATGACGACGGCAAGCGCTTTCAGGATGAAATTCAGGGCACGCGCGTTCATGATCCCACCGCCTTCGCCAGAAAGACCGGCGCATACAGCTCCTCGCTGTACCACAAGTGTGCGAAGTACAGCCCGATCGGTTCGAGGGGGAGCAATTCGGGGCGGTCCGCGTAGCTTTGTAAGAACTTGCCGTCCAGGTTCAGAGCGACCGCACAGCGGGCGGAAACGCAGACCGTTCCCCACAGGCCGTCTTTACCTCGCGCCGAACGCAGATACTCGCGCGTTTTCTCCAGAAACGGCAGATCCTCGCCGTTCATGTGCGACAGCACGACCGCGCTGCCGTAGGCGGGGGCCTCCTTTGCGGGATTCGTCTGGTCGCCGAACCAGAGCGGGACGAACGAGCCGTCCGGTCGCTGAACGCTCTGAAGATACCGGATGATGCGCCGTTTCGCGCGGACCACGCGGCGTTTCAGGGCGGGCGGCAGGACGTTTTCGTACAGCGTGAACGCCTTGTACGCGTGGGCGGAGATGTCCGGGCAGCTGCGGTCGAACGGCAGTTTGCCCCAGCCTTTGCAGAAGGTCGGGATGCCGCCGTCGGAATTCTGGAGGTTCAGGAGCCAGGCGATGCCCCGGCAGACCGCGTCCGAGGCTGGTTCGCCGAGCCCGTGAAGCGCGATGAGCGCCGCCGACGTGTCGTCCGCGTCGGGCACGCCGCCGGAATGCGTCGTCCACGCCCAGCCGCCCGGTTCCGAACGCGTGAACGGATGGACCGTTTTCGTCTGCGCCGACAGCATCCGGGCGCGATAGAAAGCTTTTTCTTCCTCGGACAGCGCCGGCGCAAGCGCGTCCAGCGCGAGCGAGGTCGTCCAGAGGCGCAGATCGCGGTCGATCGGCCACGAACCGTCCGGGCGCTGGCTTTCCGTCAGGAACCGGACCGCGAGCCCGGCCGCGGGGTGTTCGCGCAGTCCGGCGGCGCAGAGGCAGATCACGCAGAATCCGGTGAGCGGCGCGGCTTCGAGAAAACCGCCGTCCTGCGGCTGTTTTTCGGTCAGGACGCGCAGCGCCTTCTTCACGGCGAGCGCGCGGAGTTTGTTCGGGCGGTAGCGCAGCTGTGCCAGCCCAACGCAGATGAGCGCCGGGATCGCGTAGCTTACGACCGGGAGATTCAGGAACTTGAACCAGGATTCGGGCAGAAGCGCGGCCTCGAACGGGAAATTCGGCATGTTGCGCCAGGCGTGCGCGGCGTCGGGGAAGAACCCGGACGCAGTGGCGAGCGCGAGCAGAGGCACGGAGAAGGTCAGATCCTTGCCGTATTCCTTCAGGAGTCCCGCCTTGACCGCCTCGAACGTCAGCCCGCCGAACGTTTCGTTCAAATACGCTTCCGCCTCGCGCACGGCGTCCGCACGGGTGTTCCGCAACGCGGAGTACGCGAGGAACGTCGCGGTCAGGTTGGCGGGGGATTCCGGGGAGTCGCCGTAGAGACCGTCGGCGTTTTTATGCTCCAGCAGCCATTGTTTGCCCGCCGCGACGGCGGCGTCGTGTCCGCCGTACAGGTCCAGCGCCACGCACGCGACCGCGGTCGAGACCGCCGAACTCGAAAGACGCCCCTCGAAGAAGCCATCCTCGCAGCGGTGCGACAGGATGAATCGTTTCAGCGTGTCCGTCATGCCGTCGCCCCCATGGCAAGAAGCCCGTAAACCGTGTATTCGAGGTCGCCGAAGGGATCGGCGGGGACCGCCGCGAAGAGCCCGGTCGGACGGAAACACCCGCTCAGGAAGTCGCACACGTCGTAATGCGCCGCATGCCCGGTCCGATGGAGTGCGTACAGGGAAACGGCGGTCGAAAGCAGGTCGCCGCCGGGGAATGTGCCGTCCGGATTCTGAAGCCCGGCGAGCGCCGCCGCGGTCGTTTCGTCCGGGTGCAGACACAACGCCGCCGCCGTCGCCGCGACGCCGTATTCCGAAGCGCCTTTCAGGTTGGAATACAGCCCGTCCGGCAGACGGTACGCGCTCAGGTCGGTCGCGGCATCGTTCCGCAGGAAACACGAATACGGCGAATATCGGTCGCCCTGCGGAAACGCGGCGTCCGGCAGGTCCGGGAAATCGACTTTCGGCGCGGAAAACGGCAGTTTTTGTGCAATATGTGGCAGCGCCATCAGCTTCAGCAGATTCCGGCTGTGCACCAGTGCCGCCCGGTGAACGAGGTCGGCGGGCGCGGCGTGTTCGAGCGTCCGGGCACAGGCGTCCCGGTCGACCGTCGCGCCGGAGATGTACGCCAGACACAGCCCGAAGAGCGTGTAGTACAGGTCGCCGTGTCCGCTCCGGTCGGGGTACAGCCCGTCCGGCTTCCGCGCCAGCGAGACCGTCTGACGGAGCACGTCCTGCGCCTCGTCGGTTATCCGTCCGAATCCGGCGGTGCATGTTTTCAGAAAATCCAGGTCAAACATCGTTCAGCACCTTTCCGGCGAGACGGTACAGGAAGATCTTCAGCGGCACATCGCCGACCGTTTCGAGCAGATCATAGATGCCGTCGCGCTGCTCCCGGTACAGACGGACCGTTTCCGCGCGCGCCGTTTCGCGGTCCCAGCCGTTCGCGCGCATCAGCACGTCGACCGCCGACGCCGGATTGTCCGCCGTGTCCTCCAGGTCGTCGTACAGCTGGTACGCCGCGCCGAGACGGTCGGAGAAGTCGTGGAACAGATCGCACAGTTCCTCGAAGCGTCCGGCCGCGATCGCGCCCGCGAAGAGCGCCACGCGGAACGCCGGAGCCGTTTTCAGACGGTGGATCTCCAGGCAGTCTTCCGGCTGAAGATCCTTCTTCTGCAAAGCATCAAATTCCTTTGCCTGACCGAGCGAAAGTTCGCAATGAGCGGCGGCAGCCTCGTTTGTGAGCGCGGCGCGCATCTCCGGCGGGACCGAATCGTGGCAGAAGAGTTTGTACCCGGCGCCGATCAGGTAGTCGCCCAGGTTCAGCGCGGACGCGAGCCCCAGCCGCACGTGGCACGCCGGTTCGCCGTAGCGTTCCGCGTCGCCGTCCTCGATGTCGTCATGGATCAGCGACGCCTTGTGGAAACACTCCACGGCCAGCGCAACAGGTTTCAGGAATTCCGGCAGGTCCGCCCGGCACGGGTTCAGCGCGGCGTAGCAACCCGCCGTGATCTTCGGGCGGTAATGCTTCCCGTGCGCGGTCAGGGCGCGGACGGCCTCCTCCCGGAGCATGTTGTCCGGGATGTACGCGGAAACGCCGTCCGGCGTAAACAGTTCGTCGATCGTCTCCCGGATCAGTCCGTAGGGGAACGCGTGAACTTCATCGGCCTGCGGCACGGACATGGCGCGTTCGAGGTCGGCGGGGTCGAACGCCGTATCCCTGCAACCGTCGCGGAGCAGCGGCACGGCGATACCGGGCACGGCGGAACGCAGCATCGACGGGAACGATTTTTCGAGCGAATCGAGGCAGGACACGCCCACGACCGCCTGGATCACGCCCTGTTCCACCCAGTCCGCTACGGCGGAGCTCGACTCCGCGACCAGCACGGGCATGTCGAGTTCGTCCGCGGCGGCCGAAAGCCCCGGAATATCGCACTGGCCGCAGCCCTTGCAGATCAATCCGAGGTCGTCGTGGTCGGCGGGACAGCCGGGCTGTTTCCGCAGGCAGAACGGCAGAAGCAGGAGGCGCTGTTCGAGCGCGATGTGCGGGAAATACGGCGTCCAGAGCGCGTTGTTCAGCACGATCATGGCGTAATGGTCGAATCCGCGTCCGTCCAGTTCGAGCGAGGCGGTCAGCTCCGCCGCATGGCGCTTCAGATGCGTCAGGCCGAGCGGCGGTTTCAGTCCGAGCGTACGCACCAGGTCCTCCGCCGCGCGGCGGATCGCTTCCCGGACTGCGGAGTCCTGCGGGACTGTCTGTTTAAGTTCGCTCATCCGTATGCTCCGAATCCGAAGAAGTAGTTGCGTTTCCCGAAACGGTACGCCGCGGACTGTTCGGGGATCTCGCCGCCGGGGACGTCGTGGCAGCA
>JAFXUM010000130.1 GCA_017524965.1 Lentisphaeria bacterium
CCGGACGCAAGGCGCTGGACGCGCTGTTCGGCAACGAGGAACCCGCCTCCACCCACAAGACCTCGATCCTGGACATGGACACCCCGTCGGAACACCGTTTCTGCCGGGACTGCGCCCATTCGCTCGTGAACGCCTTCGCCGTGATCTGCACGCGCAAGCATTGCGAGGTGCAGCCGATGGACGACTGCCCGGACTACGAAAAGCGCCCGGACCAGCCCCCTTCCTCCCCGAAATCCGTTTTGGATTTCAAGTGATCACAAATCAGACAAACGTGTTGTTCCCACCTTCACGACCCGGCCGTCGGTGAAGTGCAGGACAAGAAGTTCCCTTTCGGAAAAGGGAAACGATGACCTTGATACCTTTATTTCGTCCAGTTGCCATGTGTCGCTGTTCTTCAGCACGGCCTCGCTTTTTGCGTCCGCGAGCGTTTTGAATTCGCAGCCGCAGAAGTGGTTAGTACCGTATTGACTGGTCTCCTCTACATAGAGAAACAGTTCTCCGTTATGTCCGAGGGGACATTTGGCGAACGCCTGCGTCAGGACCTCGTCCTTCGTCATGCCGACCAGTGCGGCCGGATCCAGATGATGCTTCTTTTCTTTCGAACCGCAGCCCGTGAGCAGGAAGACGCATGAAAGCATGAGAAACAACAGTTTTTTGTACATCGTCCGCTCCTTTGCTGGATTTGAGGGTAAAGATCAGCGCAGTTTCATCGTCGCCGCGCCGGCGAGCGCGAAGAGTCCGGCGAGGATCCAGAACCGCGTCACGATCTGCGTTTCCGTCCAGCCAAGCTGTTCGAAATGGTGGTGGATCGGGGTGCATTTGAAGATGCGTTTTCCGGTCAGCCTGAAAAACGGGACCTGGATCATGACGGATGCGATCTCCATCACGAAGACGCCGCCCACGAGGATAAGCAGGAGTTCCTGGTTGACGAGGATGGAGATGAACCCGATGATGCCGCCGAGCGCGAGGCTGCCGGTGTCGCCCATGAACATGGACGCGGGCTTGCAGTTGTGCCACAGGAACCCGACGCACGCGCCGATGATCGCGGCGGCGAACACGACGATCTCGGCGCCGTTGCGGATGAACGGCAGGTCCAGGTGCGAGGCGAAAATCGAGTTCGTGCACAGATACGCGATCAGCGCGTACGTCATCATGCACCAGATCGTGCAACCCGTCGCGAGGCCGTCCTTGCCGTCCGTCAGGTTCACGGCGTTGGACGTGCCGACCAGCACGAACACGGCGAACGCGACCGCCACGGGGTAGGGCATGGTCCAGACCGGCTCCTTGATGAACGGCACGTAGAGCTGGCAGAACGTCTTCGCGATCTCGGGCGTGAGGTGGGAATAGATCAGGATCGCCATGACGGAGACGGCGAACTGGCAGACGAGCTTGTATTTGGCGGACACGCCGTCCTTCTTGCTCCTGATCTTCGTGAAGTCGTCGACGAACCCGATGGCGCTGAACGCCGCGAGCGTGCACAGGAAGAGCAGGAGCAGGCGGTTCGTGAGGTCGCCCCACAGCAGCGTCGCCAGGATGATGCTCGCCACCACCAGCAGCCCGCCCATGCTCGGCGTCTTGTCCTTCGAGTGGTCGATGAATTTCTCCTCCACGATCCCCTCCAGACGCGGCGGTGCGACGGCTTTCTTCAGCAGCCGGACCGTCAGCGGGCCGAGCAGGATGCCCAGCAGCGTGGCGGTGACGAGCGCGGCGGCGGCGCGGAAGGTGAAGTAGTTGAACAGGCGGAGGGGGGTCTTTTCGAAGTCGGGTACGAGGGAGACGAGATAATAGAGCATGGCGGCGTGGATGGGGGTGGTGGGATTGTTTTTTTGAAAAAAACAGGGTGCTTGTTTTTCTGCGGATTATTATACATCATCTTCGCCAAAAAGCAAGCGCATTTTCCCGTCATTCCGCCCTTTTTTTCGGGTTCCGCCGCGCCTTTCCGCCATTTGCTTTTCCGCCAAGCGGTGCTATGTTAATCGGACAACGGACTTCCGGGGAGGGGGCGTCCGCATTCGACCGTATCCACGGGACCCTTCCCCCACATAGAAACAAACGAAACGGGAGGGGTATCTCATGGGAGAACAATCGAAGAAACTTGGCGTGATGATGCTGGCGGCTCTGGTCGTCAGCGCCATGGTGGGCGGCGGCATATTCAGTCTGCCGCAGAACATGTCGCAGGGGGCGGGGGCGGGAGCCGTGCTGATCGCGTGGATCATCACCGGCGTCGGCATCTTTTTCCTCGCGAACACGTTCCGGATCCTCGCCGACGCGCGTCCGGACGCCACGACCGGCATCTACGCCTACGCCCGCCTCGGGTTCGGCAGGTTCGCCGGATTCCAGATGGCGTGGTGTTACTGGCTCTGCAACGTCTTCGGGAACGTGGCGTACGCGGTGCTGCTGATGGACGCGCTGGACTACTTCTTTCCGGGCTGGTTCACGCACGGCAACAACATCCCGTCGATCATCGGCGGCTCCTGCGTGATCTGGCTGATGAATTTCCTCGTGCTGCGCGGCGTGAAGCAGGCGGCGTTCCTGAACGTGGTCGGCACGATCTGCAAGCTCGTCCCGATCGTGCTGTTCATCCTCGTGATGCTGTTCGTCTTCCGCTTCGACACGTTCAAGTCCGACTTCTGGGGGCGCGCGTTCTCGAAGGCGCTCGCGGACAAGCCGCTGGGCGGGATCATGCCGCAGATCAAGTCGACCATGCTGGTCACGCTGTGGGCGTTCATCGGCATCGAGGGCGCCGTGGTGATCTCCGGCCGCGCGAAAAGCCAGCGTGACGTCGGCCGGGCGACCGTGCTCGGCTTCTTCTCGTGCCTCACGATCTATTTCCTGCTCTCCATGCTGCCGTTCGGCTACATGTCGCAGGGGCACCTCGCCGCGCTGGAGAATCCGTCGACCGCGCCGATCCTGGCGAAGATCGTCGGCCCGTGGGGCGGCTGGGTGATGAACCTCGGCGTGATCGTCGCGCTCCTCACGAGCTGGCTGGCGTTCACGATCATGATCGCGCAGATCCCGTACGCCGCCGCGCTCGACGGCACGTTCCCGCGGTTCTTCAAACACGCAAACGCGCACGAAAGCCCGTCCGCCTCGCTCTGGGTCACCAGCGGCCTCATGCAGCTCACCATGATCTTCGTCTACTTCGAGAACAACGCGTGGAACACGATGCTCTCGGTCACGTCCGTGATGATCCTGCCGCCCTACCTCGCCTGCACGGCGTACCTGTGGAAACTCTGCGCGACCGGGGAATATCCGGACAGCCTGCCCGTGAAGCGGCCCTTCGCGATGCTCTGCGGCGTCGCCGGCACGCTGTACGCGCTCTGGATGATCTACGCCGCCGGGCTCACCTACCTGCTGATGGCGTTCTGCTTCCTCGTGATCGGCATCCCGGTGTACATCCGCGCCTGCGCCCAGGCACGCGAGGACGCCTCCGACCGCGCGCTGAAGGAAAAACCGTCGTTCACGCCGACGGAGGCCATGTGCGCGATCGCCATGGTCGTCGTCGCGATCATCGCCGTCGTGCTCGCCGCGACCGGAAAGATCAAACTCTGACACTGCATTTCCAAACTGAAAAAGGAGGGTACATATTATGAATACGTCCGAACTGCAGCTCAGGCAGGTCCTCGTCGTCGAGGACATCCAGTCCGAAAACAACCTCGCCATGCACAACGCCGTCGAACGCCTCGCCGACGCGCTCGCCGACCGGAGCATCGCCGTCCAGTTTGCGCAGAGCGTGTGCGAGGCGTTCCCGATCGCCGCCACGAACATGGACCTCGACGCGTTTCTCGTCGCCACCGACATGGAGTTCGAGAAGAGCGCCGAACGCCGCACGCTCGATTTCCTGAAGCACGTCCGCGAACGCCAGGCGGGCGTCCCGGTCTTCCTGCTCGCCGACCGCGCCGCGACCAGCCGCAACCTCAGCGAATCCCTGATGGCGCTCGCCAACGAGTTCGTCTGGATCTTCGAGGACAGCCCGCGGTTCATCGCCGGGCGCATCGAGGCCGCCATCCGCCGCTGGCGCGACAACCTGCTCCCGCCGCTCATGCAGGCGATCTGGGACTACAACGAGTCCAGCCACGAATACTCCTGGGCCGCGCCCGGTCACCAGGGCGGCGTCGGCTTCACCAAGTCGCCCGAGGGCAAGAAGTTCTTCGATTTCTACGGCGAAAACCTCTTCCGCACGGACACCGGCATCGAACGCGGCAGCATCGGGTCCCTGCTCGACCACGAGGGCGCGTTCGAGAAGAGCGAGGCGCTCGCCGCGAAGACGTTCGGCGCGCACCGGTCGTACTCCGTGGTCGTCGGCACCTCCGGCAGCAACCGCACCGTGATCCAGGGCGTGCTGACCGATGCCGACGTGGCCGTTTGCGACCGCAACTGCCACAAGTCAATCGAACAGGGGCTCGTCCTCACCGGGGCCGCCCCGGTCTACATGGTTCCGACCCGCAACCGCTACGGCATCATCGGACCGATCCGCCGTTCCGAGATGACGCCCAACGCGATCTGCGCGAAGATCGCCGCCAGCCCGATCGTACCGAAGGGCGCGCGTCCTGCCTACGCGGTCGTCACGAACTGCACCTACGACGGCCTCTGCTACAACAGCGCGAAGGTCGAGGCCGAGCTTGACAAGTCGGTCGACGTGATCCACATGGACGAGGCGTGGTACGGCTACGCGCGCTTCAACCCCATGTACGCGGACCACTTCGCCATGCGCGGCGATCCCGCCGGGCACAAGGGCGCGACCGTGTTTGCCACGCACTCCACGCACAAGCTCCTGAACGCCCTTTCGCAGGCGTCCTACATCCACGTCCGCGAGGGACGCCGCCCCGTCCCGTTCGAACGCTTCAACCAGGCGTACATGCTCCACGCCACCACCTCGCCGCTCTACGCCATCTGCGCCTCGAACGACATCTCCGCCGCCATGATGGCGCGCTGCGGACGCTCGCTCACGCAGGAGGTCATCGAGGAGGCGGTCGACTTCCGGCAGGCGCTCGCGCGCATCTGCCGCCAGGCGGAAAAGGACGGGAGCTGGTTCTTCAAGCCGTGGAACGCCGACACGGTCACGGAGCCGAAGACCGGGCGCGCGTACGCCTTTGCCGACGCGCCGCGTTCGCTCCTCACGACCGATCAGCGCTGCTGGCGCATCGAGGAGGGCGCGGCGTGGCACGGGTTCTCCGGCCTGGAGGAAAACTGGGTCATGCTCGACCCGGTCAAGGTCAGCATCCTCACGCCCGGCATGGGCGACGACGGCGCGGTCCAGCCGAACGGCGTCCCGGCGGCGCTCGTGTCGTATTACCTGTACCGCGAGGGCATCGTGCCCACGCGCACCACGGACTTCCAGATCATGTTCCTCTTCTCCATGGGCATCACGAAGGGCAAGTGGGGCACGCTCCTGAATACGCTTCTCAATTTTAAGAGGCTGTATGAGGCGAACGCGCCCGTCGCCGAGGTCTTCCCCGAGCTCGCCGCCGCACATCCCGACCACTACGGAAAGGACGGCGTACGCACGCTCTCCGAGCGCATGTTCCGCTACATCCGCGAGAAGACGCCCGAGGCCATGCTCGACCGCGCGTTCAACGAGCTCCCGCGCCAGAAGCTCACGCCGCGCGAGGCGTACCGTCATATCGTGACCGGAAACGTGGAGATGGTCCCGTCGAACAGCCTCGCGGGACGCGTCGCCGCGAACGCCGTGATCCCGTATCCGCCGGGGATCCCGATGCTGATGTCCGGCGAGGTCTTCGGCGACGGAAACTGCCCGCAGATCCAGTACCTGCGCCAGCTCGAAACGTGGGACGCCGAGTTCCCCGGATTCGAACACGTCACCGAGGGCGCCGAAAGCGTCGGCGGCGTGTACCACGTGATGTGCGTGAAGGAGAAAAACTGAGCGGACGGAGCTGAATGCAGCTGATGTAAAGATGTCATTCCCTTTGTGTCCGAGCGGAGCCGGACACTACTGCCGTGGAGGCTTTGCTTCCGGCGCGTCGTCGGTTTCCGGTGGCGCGTCCTTTTCGAGTTCCAGGCGCACGACCGCTTCCGCGGGGAAGACTTCCCCCTGATAAATCGTGCGTCCGTAGTCGCGGTGGAAATCGACCGCAAGTCCGACCTGATCCGGCGCAAGCCCGGGGAATGAGAACGAGAACGTGAGGTCTTCCGGTACAGGGAACGGTCCGAGCCGGACCGGGATGAGCGGCAGACGGTAGAGATCGTGCGGCGCGAGCGTGACGACCTGCCGTTTGCCGTTGCAGACGACCTCGATCGTCCGTGGCTGTTCCGTGTAGAACGTAACCGTCACGTATGCGTTCGAGTATTTGCTCAGGTCAATGTCTTTTGCGGAGAACGTCTTGGAGAACGTCACGCCGCCGTCGAGATTCGCCGCCATCCAGCCGTCCAGATAGTTCGGGCCGTTGTCGTGCGCCATGATCATTGACGCCGTTTCCAGCCGCACCCCGTCCGGCCGCGTCAGCTTCGTCAGGCCGGCTTCATACGAATACCTGTAAATCGGATAGAAAAACACCGTGAAACAAATGCCCGCGAGCAGAGCCGGACAGAACCGCAGCAGAATCCGGCGTCTGTTCCCGCGTCCGCCGAATATTGCCCGGATGTAGTCCATGACGAACAGCGCCGCGCCGACCGCGAAGAACGGGATGGCGGGGACGCGGAACCGCGCCAGCACGTAGAACGCCACGGTGGCGAGCGCGTACAGGAAGAGGAACAGATACAGCAGAAGGCGTCCGGGATGATTTTTCAGGCGGAGGAAATACAGGAAGAACCCGGCAAGCGCGAGGGCGATGACGAACCCCGTTTGAACGAAGCCGAACAGGCGGAATACGCCGCTTTCCTTTGCGTTCACGCCCAGCTGAAGGTTGTTCGGGATCTCGTGCGAATCGAAGAACAGGAAGAATTTCTCCGCCTGGAGCTGAAGGAACGCCGTCGGCTCCGCGCGGAACCAGTCGAAAATGCGGCGCGGAATGGAATATTCGGATTCGTGCGCCATCCACTCGTCGTAGGTCGGCGGATACGGGACCGGGAGGCCGCCGGGCGCGGATTCCGGGTTGTTGCCGAGCGTGAGGACCGCGGGACCCGCCGTTGACGGGCCGGACAGGGAATGCGTTGCAAGGGTGTTTCTGACGGCGAAAGGCAGCTGGGGCAACAGAATCGCGGCAAGACAGAGAACCGCCGCCAGAACGGCCTTGCGGCGCGTGGAAAAGCGTTTCCGGCGCAGAGCCGTCCAGTACGCGAATCCCAAGGCGGGCAGGAAACACCAGGCGTTGCCGCGCGACAGGATCGCGAACGACAGGATCAGGCCCGCCGCCGCGAAGAACCCGGCGCGTCCGGTCTTCATCGCCCGCAGCGTGAAATACAGCAGCAGCGTGAACCACATCGCCTGCTGTATCTCGATCAGCGCGTACGGCACGTAGAAAAACAGCATCGTGGAGACTGTGCACAGGGCCGCCGCCACGAGTCCGGTCATGCGCGACCTCAGCATCGCGCCGGTCAGCCCCGCGAACCACACGATGACGCCGACGCAGACGGACTGCGCGATGCCCACGCTCAGGTATTCGGAGCGGAACAGGAATTTCACCGCCGGGAGAAAGACCGCGTAATAAAACGGCTGGTAGACGAACTCCGCCGGGAAAACGCCGTTCAGGATGCCGCGGGACAGCGCATGGTACGTTGCCATGTCCGTGACATCCGGCGGGTTATACGCGAAGGGGTCCGTATGGACGACTTCCACGGTCATGACGATGCGGAGCACGACGGCAGTCAGGGCGAGAATTGCGAGGATGACCGGGAAATACAGATGATTCCGGCGGCGGGAAACCGCTTTGCCGGATGAGGAAGGTATTTTTGCCTTCGGCTTCATGCGCCGGTGCCCTCGCGGCGGAGACGCAGCAGCGTGCGGCAGAGTTCCAGGTCGGGACGGTACGTGATCTTCGGATTCGGGAAATCGTGTTCGACCGGGAACACGCGGACCGGGGCGAACCGTTCCATGACCTGCGCGTCGTCGGTGAAGACTTCGCCGGACGCGGCGGCGCGGCGGTAAGCGTTCAGAAGTGCATCGAACCGGAAGACCTGCGGCGTTTCCGCCGTGCGGAGCTCGTCGCGCGGGACGGTTTCGCCGAGGAAACCGTCCGGGGTGATGCGCTTCACCGTTTCGGCGACTTTGCGGCACGCCATCGCGCCGCCGTGTTTCCGGGCGGCATCCAGGCACGCCAGCAGAAGCTCCGGCGTGAGCATGGGGCGTCCGGCGTCGTGGACGGCGGCGAGCTGAAACCGCGATTCGCCGAGTTTCGAGGCTGCTTCGAGGGCGTTCAGGACAGACAGCGTACGGGTCGCGCCGCCGTGGGTGAAATGAAGCGGAATGTCAGGGAAATATGTTTGCGCCGCGGCCCGGAAATCCGCTTCGGCAGCAGCCGGGACGGACAGGATGATCGAACCGGGCGCGAGCACGGACGCGGCAGTATGGACGGCGTGCAGAAAGACCGGGATGCCGTCGAGTTCCGCGAAGAGCTTGGAGCCGCCGCCGAACCGGGTGGAAGCTCCGCCCGCCGCCATCACAAACACGGTGTCCGAAACAGGGTTCATCATATCCTCTCTTTGTCAGTTCAATGGTTTTACCGTTCGGCCGGGTATTTCGCGCGGCGGCCGATCGCGACGTCCAGGATGGCTTTCACATTGGACAGCGGCGCGCGCATTGAGGAGAAAAGCCATTCATCCGGGTACAGTCCCGATGGTATTCCCGCCTCGAACCCGATGGTGGAGATGCCGTGATGGTCGGCCAGATAGAGAGCGCGTTCGACGTGGTCCCGCTGGGAGACCGTGATGAAATCGTCGTATCCGAAAACATCCCTCATACGAAGGATAGAGTCTAGCGTGCGGAGTCCTTTGCTGTCTCCGACGATGGCGTCTTCCGGGACGCCCAGCTCAATCAGCGCCTGCGTCATAGCGGGGATTTCGTTGTAAAACCTTTCGGGAGCGTCCGCTCCGGACACGACCAGTGTCTTCACTTTGCCCGCGTGATAGAGTTCCGCCGCGGCCTGAAGCCGTCCGGCCAGAACCGGATTGAAACGGCTGCCGGAGTACACCGGGCAACCGAGGACCATCCCGGCCTCGCGGGCCGGGATGTCGTTCACGGAGGCATAAATGCGCGCCGAAGTTTTCCCGACCAGCCATCCGGCGGTCAGGACGGCCTCCACTGCGGCGATCAGGGCCGCCGCCGTCCAGAAGAGTATGACCCTTCTGGTACGGCTGATGCGGCGGGCGCGGTTCATACCGGTTTCAGGTTGTACTTGGCGGCCATGCGTTCGAGTGCGGCGACCTGCTTTTCGCTGAGGACTTTGCCGGAATTGTGCTGCTTGGCGAGCGAGGCGATGAAGTCGCGGTCGCTGAAGGTGCGTCCGCGGCGGACCGTGGGCTCGTTCCAGCTTTCAAACGACTTGAACGCGTTCAGCAGGGCGTCGATCTGCGCCTTCGCCGCGGGGTTCTGTTCCGGGGCGGGCGCCGCGGCGGCGAGATCGCCTTCGGGGAACTGTCCGGGGTATTTGCGGATGACGCGCGTGAGCGCGGCGATCTGCTTGGCGCTGAGCGTTTTGCCCGCCTTGTACTGCTTGCGGAGGGATTCCACGAACGCGGCGTCGTCGTACACGCGGCCGCGGATGCGTTCGGCCTTGTTCCACTTGACCTTTTCGGCCGCCTGGAACACGGCTTCGAGCTTCGGATCCGCTTCGAACTTCGGCGTTTCGGCCTGCTCGGCCTGACGTTCCCGGATCGCCTTCAGATGGGCGCTCAGTTTTTCCTGGGCTTCGTCGAGCTCGGCGGTGAATCCGTATTTCGCGGCGGCCTCCTCCAGGCCGGGGAGCCTGTCGCGGTACTTCGCCGCGATGGAGAGGAGGGCGTTCCACTGCTTGACCGTGACGGGTACGCCGGACTGTTTCTTGGTGACGACGGAGTTGAAGAAGGTCTTTTCGTTGAAGGGACGCTTCGCGCCGGGCTGCGCGACGGGCTTTTCCCAGCCCTGGAATCCGGCGAGGATGCCGATGAGCGCGGCGGCCTTGCCGTCGTCCGGGGCGTCGGCGAACTTCGCTTCCTTGAGCCATTCGGAGAAGACGCCGTAGAAATCGCGGAGCATGGCGGTCCATTCAACCTCGCCGTCCTCGACGTTGTCGAGCTTCTTTTCCATGTCGGCGGTGAAACCGACCTGGAAGAGCTCGGGGAGCGACTTCACGAGGTAGTCGTTCACGCGGAACCCGAGTTCGGTCGGGATGAGCTTGCCCTTCTCGCGGTTCACGTACTTGCGGACCTGGATGGTGTTCACGATGGTGGCGTACGTGGACGGACGGCCGATGCCGTTGGATTCGAGTTCCTTGATGAGCGTGGCTTCGGAGTAGCGCGGAGCCGGCTCGGTGAATTTCTGTTCGGGCTTGCATCCGGCGAGTTCGCAGTTCGTGCCGGTGCGGAGCATGCCGAGGAGTTCGGGATCGGGCGCGGACTCGTCCTGTTCGTCCTCGGGCGTGTGCGTTTCGTCCTTGATGTTGTAGACGGCGAGGAATCCGGGGAACTTGGTCACGGTCGCGGAGGAGCGGAACGAGAAGACGTGCGGCGCGGGCGCGGCGTTTTCGACGGTGACGGTGGTCGTTTCGAGCAGGGCCGGATTCATCTGGCACGCCACGAAACGGCGCCAGATCAGCGTGTAGAGTTTCAGCTGGGCCGGATTCAGGAACGGACGGAGCTTGTCCGGGGTCAGGTTGACGTCGGTCGGGCGGATCGCCTCGTGCGCGGCCTGCGCGTTCGCCTTGGTCTTGTAGATGTTGGGTTTCTGCGGGACGTAGTCGTCGCCGAACGCCGCCGCGATATAGGCGCGGCATGCGGCCTGCGCCTCGATCGCGATGTTCACCGCGTCGGTTCTCATGTAGGTGATGAGGCCGACGGGGCCGTTGTCGAGCGTGATGCCTTCATAGAGCTGCTGCGCGGTCTGCATGGTCTGGTTCGCGGTGAACCCCATGGCGGAGCTGGCGGCCTGCTGAAGCGTGCTGGTGATGAACGGCGGCGGAGCGAACTTACGGCGGGGCGTGGTCTCCAGGTCGGCGATGCGCCACGCGGAGGCGTCGCCGATGAGCTTGTGCAGGGCTTCCGCCTGTTCCCCGTTCGGAACGTCGGCGTTTTTGCCGTCGACTTTCGCGAGTTTCGCGCGGAACGAACGGCCCGGGGCGGTCTCCGGATGGAACAGCGCTTCGAAAATCCAGTATTCTTTCGGGATGAACGCCAGAATCTCGCGTTCGCGTTCGCAGACCAGGCGGAGCGCCACGGACTGCACGCGTCCGGCGCTGATGCCGCGTTCGATGCGCGACCACAGCAGCGGGCTGATCTGGTATCCGACGATGCGGTCGAGCACGCGGCGCGCCTGCTGGGCGTCCACGCGGTTCATGTCGATCTCGCCGGGCGACTGGAACGCGCGGTTGATGGCGCTGCGGGTGATCTCGTGGAAGGAGACGCGGTGGAAGTGCGCCTTCTTGTTGATCCTGCGCAGGACTTCCTGCAGGTGCCACGCGATGGCTTCCCCTTCGCGGTCAGGGTCCGACGCCAGATAGATGTCGACCGCGTTCTTCGCGGCGGCCTTGAGTTCGCCGAGGTTGTGGCCGCGCGCCTTGCTCTCCTCGTACTGCGGCGCGAAGTTGTGTTCGATGTCGACGCCGAACGAGTTTTCGGGCAGGTCGCGGATGTGACCCATCGAGGCCTTGATGATGTATTCGGACGGCAGGATGCGCCCGATCGTACGCGCTTTCGCGGGGGATTCCACGATAACCAGTTGTTTGCTCATGCTGTATACTCCGGGAAATGCCGGGACTCCGCGCGGTTTTTTCCATATTCCGCATCAGTCCGGGCGGGGTTGTTTTCGCTTATTCTATTAATATAGCGACAATCCCCGCGAATGTCAAGCGCAAAACATAAAAGAACTTTTGTTTTTATAATAGGAAAAAGCGCGGAGCTGTAAGCTCCGGGAGGCGGAGCCTCCACTTGGGCAGTGTCCGGCTTCGCTCGGACACACACGGCGTGTGCCGGGAGGCGGAGCCTCCACTTGGGCAGTGCGCGGCTGTCGCTCGCGCACAAAAAGATACAGAGCAAATATGGTTTACGGCAGGCGCAGGCAGACGGTCTGGCGGAGGCAGAATCCAAGCAGGAGCGCGCCGAGTCCGAACCAGCAGAAATACGGGTAGAGTTCGCGCCAGTTCACCACGACGGGCTGTTCCACGCTCGTTTTTTCGAGCTTGTTGATCTCGTCCATCGCCTGCGCCATGCCTTTTGCGTCGGCGGCGCGGTAGTAACGCCCGCCGGTCATGTCCGCGAGGTCGCGCAGCAGCGGTTCGTCGAATTCGTCCGGGTAGTTCTGGAGGATGACGCCGCCGAGCAGGCTCTGCATGGGGATGCGTGCGCGGCGGGACCCGATGCCGACCGTGTAGATCGTGATGTCGAACGTGTCGGCGAGCTTGCCGGCGTCGCGCGGCGAAATCTGCCCGTTGACCGTGTTCGAGCCGTCGGTGAAGAGCACGAGGATGCGGCTTTTCGCGTCGGAGCCCTTCAGGCGTTTCACCGCGCTGGCGATCGGGCCGGCGATCCCGGTCCCGTCGCCGATCTGCCGCGAGGAGAGGCGTTCCAGGTTTGCGAGCAGGAACGCGTGGTCGAGCGTGGGCGGGCACACCACGTAGGGCATGCTGGCGAACACGATGAGGCCGATGCGGTCGTTCGGGCGTTCCTCGATGAAGCGCGCGATCTCCTCCTTGGCGGTCTCGACGCGGTTTTTCAGCGTGCCGCGCTGGATCATGTTGATGATCTGGTTGTCGGTGAGGTGATCCGCGGGCGGGTCGAACGCCTCCATGCTGGGCGACAGGTCGAACGCGATCATGATGTCGATGCCGTCGGCCTTCGAGCGGACTTCCTCGATCCCCTCGCGGGGCTGCGCCAGCGCCACGATCATGGCGGCACCGCCGAGCGCGAAGAGCACGAACGGGATCAGCTTGCGCCAGTTCACGCGGCGGCCTTTTTTACCGGCGGCGCGGCGGAACGGCGCCAGGCCGGGGACGCGGATCGACGGCGCGCGGAGCGTCCAGGCGAGCCACAGCACGGACGCGTACGGGATGAACAGCAGAAGCAGCCAGGGATATTCGAGTTTCATTTGCGGCCTCCCTTCCGGTCGTTCGTCAGGTCGTCCTCACGCGGGATCGTGCCGGAGACGAGTTCCTCCGCCTTTTCGGACGCCTGTTCGAAGAGGTGCGGATCGGCGGGCATGCGGGCGAACTTCACCATGTCGGCGGACGCGAGGAACGAACGCAGGAACTTGCGGTCCTTGTCCTCCAGCAGACGGTCGCTGCGTTCCAGGTCCGCCAAAAATTCCGCCGTGGTCTGGCGTTCGGCGCGCAGACGGAACCGCGCCTCGAGATAATGCCGGACGACGTCGGTGAGTCCGGCGATGGCGGATTCGGGCGAGGAAGCGCCGCCCCGGACCTGATCGCGGAGCGCCTGAATGGCCTCCAGGGCGTGTTCCCAGGCGGTCTTGATGTGTTTCGCGGCCTCGCGTTTCTTGTGCGCCAGAAGCGCCCATACGGCCAGCGAAACGAGGATGACGACGACGGCGACGATGCCCGCGGTCAGCCACGACATCCTTCTGTCGCGCACGTCGATGCGGGGCGCGAGCGAGAGCTCCGTGCCGTTGTCATCCAGCGGCAACACCAGATCGGCGACTTTCAGCTCGGGCAGGGGCGTTTCGATGCTCTTCCCGGCGAAAAATTCCGCCACGACCGAGCCGCCGCCGGATTCTCCGCCGCGGTACGCCTGAAGCGGGACCACGAGCGTCCAGTCGGAGTAGCCCCAGCGGATGCCCGAGCGGTGAAACGCCGGATCCGAGGTGAGCTGAAGATTTTTGCCGGGTTCGGCGGCGGCGAGCTTGAACGAGTCGGACCACGGCAGACGGTATTTCAGGACGGCGTTGAACCGCGCCCCGATGGCGGGTTCCCTGCCCTCGAACTCGTAGACGGGTTCACCGAGCAGGACCGGATCGGCGGCTTCCTTCGCGGACATGTGCCAGCGGACCGCGACCGCCGCGCCGGCGGCGATCAGGATCAGCAGGACGCCGCCGAGGATGGCGGGGAGCATCCGGAACC
>JAFXUM010000131.1 GCA_017524965.1 Lentisphaeria bacterium
ATTCTGCATCATGTTTTCCTTTCGGTTTTCAGGGTACCCACTATGGGAACCCAACGGTGCGACATGATGCCGTAACAGCCCAGGGATAGCAACGGGTAATCTGATTATATTTTATGGTGGAAAATTACGGTTCCGAACGAGAGAAACCGGGCGGCTAACCGCCCGGCACAGAACAGCCGAAGACCGCCCGCTCACCTGATTTCCCAGCGGGCGATCTCCTCGCCGCCCCGCGATGTCACCACCCACTCGCCGTTGCCGTAGTCCACGACCTCGCCGTTATGCTCGTCGGCGATTTCGGCCGCGTCGTGCTTGACGGATTCCACCGCCTCGTCCTTTGACTTGAAGGTGCGCGTCTCGCTACCGTAGCCCGACGCGCTGAAGGTTACTCTTGTCCTGACCATTTTCAAACTCCTTGGTTAGATGAGGCCTGATGCCTTGCGGAGAGTCGCCTCAGCGTCTTCGATCTGCGACTTCATGATGCGGAGGATGCCGCAAAGCTCGCCGATCCCATCCTTGCGAAAGCCGTCGGCAAGCGCAAGGCAATCGACTCCCGAAAGCACCCCAGTCACTTTCTGGAGAGCGACGTGCGCCCTTCCCGCGTTGATGAGAATGCCGTCGGTCTTCGGCTTCGCCAGCCTTGGGGACATCTTTTCCCTGTATTCGCTTCTGACTCTCTCGCGAAAATTCGCGTCACTCCAGCCGATCAGTTCGTCGATGTTCTTGCCCAGCAACTCCGCGAGCCTGTGGAGCATCAGCTCCCGCGTCGCCGTGTCGCTGTGGTGTTCAGCCTCGCCCATTCCCTGGCCTGCCGCCATGCTCTTTTCCATGTCCTTGAAGGTGACGGCCGGCGGCATTTCCTTGACCGCCCACAGCTCTTCGGGATGCACCCGCTTGAACCATCCGAGGATCGTCTCGTTGATTCCGTCGTTCTTCCTGCTCATCGTTTTTTCCTTTCATTCGGTTTTTCTTTTCGTCTCGGGCTACTCCCCTTTCACCCGAAGAACGCCGCTATGATGCCGTAATACGCCAGGGATAGCAACGGCCCATGCGAAGATTTATGAAGATTTTTCAGGTCACAAAAAAATGCGGCACCCAAGGCGACGAATCGCCATGCGCAAGACAGCAAGCGAACTGCGACCAGAGATGCGTGCTGATTCAGCGACGATGGCGGTCGTCTGCATTCCACATCCGCATGGTTTCCCATGCAGACTTCCATTTCGGCGAAAGCGCATCGTAGGATTCGCCGCCTTTACGGAAGTCCACGTTGCAGAACTGCTGAACGATCTGCCTCCTGTCGGCATCCGAAATGTCCGGCGATTTGAATCTGGAGACGACATGGTCTGCGAACGCCTCGGCCGCCGCAGACCCGCGTCTGACCGCATAGCGCCACGCGAACACCAAGGACTGCCACTCAAACGCGGTCATCATCCTACACCCCCTTGATGGCATCCCACCTGAGCTCTCCCTATCTCGTTCATGCTTTTATTCTCCTTTCTGTTCGCCCTCAAAGGGCGGCTTTCACGTGCAGACACTATGATGCCGTAATCCGGCGGAAATAGCAACGGCCCGTTTGAAGATTTATTAAGATTGTTTTTGGAGGCGAAAATGGACGGTCGCCGGGCGGTTTAACCGCCCGGAGCGGGGCGCGGACGGGAATCGCCACCGCCCGCCTATGGATGAGCCGCCGCTACGCGAGACGGCGGGCGAGCGCGAGGAGATTCTTGATTCCGTTCAGTTCGCCGAGCGCACGGGTCACGAGGAACTCCATGTCATCGAAATCCTCGCGGTTTCCTGCATCGGCCAGCGCCACCATGTCGAGCGCGAAGAGTCCGCGCCATGCGGCGAACGTAACCGACGCCACGTTGCCAACGAGGGAGAAGATGGCATCGAGGTTGACCCTGCAGCCGACCGGCTTGCGCTGAAGCCTGTAGGCCGTTCGCAGCCGGTCTCGCCGGCTTTGACGTTTCTCCTCGACCCCGCGATTCCGCGCGTATTCGGTCTCGGCGAGGTGCTTCACCTCGGCGGCGACCATCCGCTCCACCTGCTCCGGCGAAGGGAAGCCCTGATTCGGTTTCCAGTTCTTGCTCATGTGTATTTCCTTTCCGTGGCATTTGCCACGGCGCACATGATGCCGTAGTGTCAAGAGAATGGCAATACGGGGCGATGACAAAAAGAGCGGACGGCCAGCCCGCAGAAAAAGCCTCGCGCCGAAAGGAGTGGCGTTGGGCAAAAACGCGGTGGCCGCCCGCGACGGGGGTAGGTTAAATCCCCGTCAAGAGGTGAGTTGCGTCAGCCGAGGAGGATGTTCATCTTCTCGCCGATGGCCGCAAGGCGGTCGATGGTGAAGTCGAAGTCCGCGCCGTCCTCGTAGGCGGCGATGGCCTCGCGCGCCTTGGCGCGGAGCTCCTTGAACTCCGGGGTCTTTCTGATGATGTCTTTCATGGTCGTTCTCCTTTCGGATCTCGTTGCTTTAGATGATGCCATATCCGGCTGCGGAAATCAAGCGCAAACCGCTACCGATTCCCGCCACTTCTGCGGTACTCGCGCCAATCGCCGCCCGCGATGACCTTCGCGCCTTCGGGGAGGCGGTTCATGATGTACACCCATGCGCGGGCGCGTCCCTGCGAGGTGAACACGTCGATCTCCTCGCGGCGGTAGAGCCTTGGGTAGCCCTCGAGCCGATCCATCGACTTGAACCCCTCGTCGTCGACGGTGAGCAGTTCGCCCTGTATCCGCGTCTCGCCGCTCCTGACGAACGCGGGATAGCCGTAGCCGGTGTCGTGGATGGTCCCGGTCGCCCACGCGGGCGTCCGCCTCGCGCCCCGCGCCCAGTGGGCGTTGCCTTCGCCCGTGAGGAGCGTCCCGTACACGAACACGCGATGCTCGTTCTCGGGCTGCGCGATGCCGAGCGCGCGCTCCGCCCGCTTCCGCGCCACCGGAGGCAGGTGCTTGATTTCCCTCTTGAGGTTTTCGATGCTTGCGTTCATTTGTCGTTTTCCTTTCTCGTTCGGTTCTCGGGTTTGCCCGCCCCCCGCTCGGGGGGCGGGCGGTTTCGGTCAGGCCTCCTCGGTCGCCGTCTTGGCGTTCTGCAAGGTGCGGATCTGGAAGGCGAGGTGCCGGAGCTCGAGCGCAATCGCGTCGAGCGCGGCGGGCTTCCAAATCACCGCCTTCTTGTTGGCGGCGAGCTTGTTGATGAGGATGCTCGCCC
>JAFXUM010000132.1 GCA_017524965.1 Lentisphaeria bacterium
CTTCAACTGCATCAACAACTGTTACGGCATGGGCGGGCAGACCTCCGGCGAGACGATGGCATACGGATGCGCCGCACGCGTCGCCGCCGGCGTGAACCCGGAAGCCATGTACGCGGAACGCGTCGACGGCTACAATCCGCTGGCGGTGATCGACGCCTTCCGCCGGAAACGCGCGCTCATCGAGGCGAACCGCGGCCCGGTCTTCCTCGAAACCATCACGTACCGTTACGCCGGGCATTCCGCCACGGACGCGAACTCGTACCGTTCGCAGGAGGAGATCGAGGAATGGCGCAAGGCGGATTCTATTTTGGCGTTAAGGAACAATCTGGAGAAAGCCGGACTTCTCTCTTCCGCCAAGTTCGAGGCGATGGATGCTCAAATTGTCGAACATGTCACCCGCCTCACGCGTCTGGCGGCGGACACGGCGGTCTCGCCGCGCCCCGACCCGGTCCTCGAACCCGACGCTTTCCGCAAATACAATTTCTCGAACGGGCGCACCGAGGCGCATCCGGCGGTCGTCGGACGCGACGTCACACAGCCGATCGAGGAAAACACGAGGCGGAACAAGCTCGCGGAGAAAACAAGGTTTTATCTGGACGCCGCGGGCAATCCGGTTTCCAAACTGAAGGCGTTCACGCTGCGCGACGCGCTGTTCGAGGCGGTCCTGAGCCGGGCATACGCCGACGACAAACTCGTCATCTACGGCGAGGACAACCGCGACTGGGGCGGCGCGTACGGCGTGTACACCGGGCTGACCGAAGCCCTGCCCTATCACCGGCTGTTCAACGCGCCGATCTCCGAGGCGGCGATCGTCGGGACGGCGGTCGGCTGCGCGATGTGCGGCGGACACGTGCTGATCGAGCTCATGTACAGCGATTTCATCGGGTGCGCCGGAGACGAGGTGTTCAACCAGCTCTCGAAATGGCAGGCGATGTCGGCAGGCATGCTCAAAATGCCCGTGGTGCTGCGCGTGTCCGTCGGGGCGAAATACGGCGCACAGCACGCACAGGACTGGACCGCGCTCTGCACGCATATCCCCGGTCTGAAGGTCGTTTATCCGGCCACGCCGTACGACGCGAAGGGCATGCTGGCGGCGGCGCTCGCGGGGACCGATCCGGTCGTCTTCTTCGAAAGCCAGCGCCTGTACGATACGCCGGAGATGTTCCATGCGGACGGCGTGCCGGAGGAGGACTACGAGATTCCCCTCGGGACGCCCGACGTGAAACGAGCCGGAAACGACCTCACGATCCTGACGGTCGGACCGGCGCTTTATCCGGCGATGCGTGCGGCGGACCGCCTCGAACGTGAATTCCGTCTGTCCACCGAGATCATCGACGCGCGTTCGCTCGTGCCGTTCGATTTCGACCTCATCGCGCAGTCCGTGCGGAAGACCGGACGCATCCTGATCGTGTCGGAGGCGTGCGAACGCGGCTCCTGGACGCAGACGCTCGCCGCCCGAATCGCGCGGTACTGTTTCGACGACCTGGACGCGCCGCCCGTCGCGATCGGCGCGCCGAACGAGATCTCGCCGTGTCCCGAGCTGGAGAAGAGCTACTATCCGCAGCCGGACTGGATCCTGGATGCAATTCACACGCTCGTCCTGCCGCTGGACGGCTACACGCCGCGCATGGATTTCCGCGACGCGGAACTGATGCGGCAGGACCGTCTGGGCATCTGACGGAAGCGACGCATCATCCGACGGCGGCGACGCATCATCTGCAGTTCAGCCCTTTCCGCCGCTCATTTTCGCGGCAAAACGGGACTATTTGACGGAATCCGGTGGAAAGTTCCGCGCACACGGTGTATATTATATGCTCCAAGTTTTTTTGGACAACCCAACCGTGCGTGAAAGGCGCACAAGGAGACAACCATGAGAAAAGTCCTCATTCCCACCAAACTCGACAAGGTCGTTGAAAAAATCCTGAGCGAACACGGCTTCACCGTGGTCCAGAACCCGGACGTGCAGCTGGCCGATCTGGCAGCTGAGAACTCCGACGCCTCCGCGATCATCGTCCGCAGCGAGAAGGTCACGCCCGAGATCATGGACGGACTGAAGGACCTGAAGCTGGTCGTCCGCGCCGGCGCCGGTTTCGACAACATCGACATCCGCCACGCCCGCAAGCTCGGCATCGACGTCATGAACACCCCGGGCGCGAACTCCAACGCCGTCGCGGAAGAAGTCATCGCCCTGATCCTCGCCGCCTACCGCAAGCTCGTCCCCGCCGACCAGTCCACCCGCGCCGGCAAATGGGAGAAGAAGAGCTTCATGGGCCGCGAACTGACCGGCAAGACCGTCGGCATCCTCGGCCTCGGCAACATCGGCCGCCTGCTCATCAAGCGTCTCTCCGGCTTCGACGTGAAGATCCTCGCCTACGACCCGATCCTCTCCGCCGACCTCGCCGCCCACCTCGGCGCGCAGCTCTGCACGGTCGAAGAAGTCTTCGCGCAGTCCGACATCGTCTCCCTGCACATCCCGGAAAATGACAAGACCCGCGGCATGATCAACGCCAAGCTGCTCGGCCTCATGAAGAAGGGCGCCATGCTCGTGAACTGCGCCCGCGCCGGCATCGTCGACGAAGAGGCCATCCGCGCCGCCAAGCAGGAAAAAGACCTGATCTTCTGCAACGACGTCTACGCGAAGGACGCCGCGGGCGACAAGTCCGTCGCCGACATCGCCGACATCATGCTCCCGCACCTCGGCGCCAGCACGAAGGAAGCCAACTTCCTCGCCGCCAAGCGCGCCGCCGACCAGACCGTCGCCTACTTCGAGGACGGCGTGACCGCCTGCGTCGTGAACAAGGGCGTGCCGGACGGGCTCGATGCAAACTACCAGAAGCTCGCCTCCGTGCTCGCCGGCCTCGGCGTGGCGTACCTGAACGGCCGCGCGGTCTCCAAGATCGAGCTCAGCTGCTACGGCAAGCTCCACCAGTTCTCCAAGTGGATGATCGCCCCGGTCACCGCCGCCATCTGCCCGCAGTTCGACGCCTTCAGCGGCGCGGACGAGGCGCTGAAGCTCCTCGAATCCCGCGGCATCCAGTTCATCGTCCGCGAGGTCGACGAGAGCAAGCACTACGGCGAAGCCATCACGATCGACTTCATCGCCGGATCCGAACGCATCTCCATCCGCGGCACCATCGCCGAAGGCCGCCTCATGGTCTCCCGCATCAACTCCTTCGACGGCATCTACATCCACCCCGCCGGAAACTACCTCTTCGTTGAATACGAAGACGCCCCCGGCATCATCGGCAAGATCGCCGGCGTCCTCGGCAAGAACAACATCAACATCACCGACGTCCGCGCTCCGCACAGCCTCGAGAACTCCCACTCGATCCTCGCAGTGAACGCCGAAAGCACCATCCCGGCCGAACTCGTCAAGGAGATCTCCGAGGCCGTCAACGCGATCAACGCGTTCACGTTCGACTGCTGATGGCTGAAACGCTCTGCGTCATCGCGCTCGGCGGAAACCTCGGGGACGTCCCCGCCACCTTCCGCCGGGCCTGTGAAGCTCTCTCCGACGCCGGATTCCGCATCCGGCGTTTTTCATCTTTGCTCCGGACCACGCCCGTCGGATGCGAGCCCGGCGCGCCGGAGTTTTTCAATGCCGCGCTGTCCGGTTTCTGGGACGGGACGGCTCTGGATTTACTTCGGATTTGTCAAAAGATCGAGGCGGACAACGGGCGCCCGAACGACCATGCGCACCATGTCTCGCGGACGCTCGACCTCGACATCATCACGTTCGGTCGGGAGATCATCGCATTGCCGGACCTGACCGTGCCGCATCCCGAGGCGGCGCGACGCGATTTCGTGATGGTCCCGGTGCGCGAGATCGAACCCGAACTGGCGGACTGGCTCCTGGAACAAGCGAAGTCAAAGACGGATTCCGGCGGATAACAGCGGCTTTCCGGACCATTTTCAGGCAAAAAGCCTGATTTTTCAAGCATTGTTCTTGCAAAAATCATTTTTCAATCTATATTATAGTTTCAGGATTTTTCAAACAAACACGAAGCGGACGCCGGATTCCGGGAGATTTCCGCACAACATCATAGCAATCAGGAGTTGTCTTCATGTCGCAAAACACTGACCAGCCTGAAGAAACGAAAGCCTCCGAACTCACGCAGACGGATTCCGCCGCACCCGCCACGGAAAGCACGGCTTCCGCTGGCGCAAAGTCCGACAACCTTGCTTTCACCAATCCTGATGAATACAAGCACAAACACGGCGAACACAAGCACGGCGAGCACAAGCATCACCACCATCATCATCACCATCACCGCCACCATCATTTCCATATTCTCAATCTGTCCCCCTCCGGAATCCTCGAAAACCTCAAACTGCTTTTCAAGTCCATCTACGCGTATCCCTACATTTTCCTTTTCCTGTCGCTCATCTTCCTGTTCGTGATGAACTCCGGGATCGTGCTCTCCCAGCTCAACGCGCACAAGGACAGTTTCTCCTCCGCCGAGACGTTCTACCGCTGGCAGGAATTCCTGACCATGAACAAGGCGTTCATCTGCCGCATCCCGTTCCAGTTCACGCTCCTGGTGGCCGTCGGCATCACGGTGTTCCTGATGCAGCGGGCGGAACGCCACTGGCAGCGCAACGTGCTGAAACTGCTCCCCGCGCTTGGTGCGGCGCTGGTCTTCTCCATCCCGATGGGCAGCGGACGCCCGGCCGAGGATTTCGCACGCAGCGCCTGCCGCGACTGCCTCCGCAACTTCCAGATCATCTGCATTGAGTACGCGGAACTCAACGACGGGGCGTTCCCGGCGGAGCTTCCCGAGAAACCGGCGCCCGCGGCGAAATACACCGCAGACCACTACATCTATCACGGCGCCGGAAAAACCGCCAAAGACGAGCCCTTCGTTCTGGTCGAAGACAAGGACGCAAACCACATCGGCGACTGCCGTTTCGCGATCCGCAGCGACGGCGTGATGCTCGTTTCCAAGTACGACGGCCTGTACGAGGAATACAAGGGCAAAAAGCCCGCCGCCCAGCCCTGACCGCCCGAACCAGGGCACGCGGAAGCTTTCGAGGGGATGAGATGAAGGTATTGCTTGCTCTAGCATTGCTTGCAGGGGTATTCCTCTTCGACAGCATCTTTACATGCAAGTATCTCGTTCCCGACCGCGTAAAACGTTTTTCGAAGGGATTGAACCGCCTGCTTCTGTTCATCCCCGTGCTCGCCGTGCCGGTGTTCGCCGTGCTGTTTCTGTTCGTGCTGAAAGACCGGCTCTATGAACGCATATCCCACGCATTGTTTCTGCTCTCGCTCTGGCTCTATGCCGCCCGGTATTACTGGTTCCTGATCTCGTACTACAAGTACCTCGACTTCGGCATCTTCATCAAAACGGTCAACTCTTTCTACCAGTTCATTCTGTTCGGCGTCTGTTCCGCGGCGGCGGCGATCCGGTACACTCCGCTTGACGTTTATGTATCGGACATTTATTCCGACCTGGGACCGGCCGCGGTCTTTGCCGGGATCGGGCTTCTGCTCGTCTTCTACATCGCCGCGCTCTTCACGACGTGCGTGAACAAAACGGAAGTCTCCGGCGGGTCGTGGGGAATCGACAGGTGATCCCTTCTGTCCGAAAGCATGAAACAGCGTGACGTCCTTTGTTCATATCGAACAAAGCTGTCGTTTTTCCCGGTTTTTCGCCGGAATCCTGTTTGAAAAAGCATTTCCGGCGTGTATATTAGGTCTTGAATACGCATACGCGCCCGGCCGAGCATGACCCGAGCAGGCATACGCACCCCGGAGCGCATGATCTTTCACCCCACCCCGACAGGAAACAACCAACCATGAAGCTGAAAACCATGCTGAAGACTCTTTTCTGCTGTGCCGGAATGGCAGCACCGTTCCTCACCGCCTGTGCCGCGACGCACGAACCGCACCAATTCGAAGCGGGCGACAAAGCGTTCCTGCTGGACGGCAAGCCCTTCCTGGTCCGGGCGGGCGAGCTGCACTATTCGCGCATCCCGCGCGAGTACTGGGACCACCGCATCAAGATGACGAAGGCGCTCGGGATGAACACGGTCTGCATCTATCTCTTCTGGAACTACCACGAGATGGAGAAGGACAAATTCGATTTCGAGGGCGAAAAGGACATCGTCGAGTTCGTGAAGCTGATCCAGGAGAATGGCATGTACTGCATCCTGCGGCCCGGCCCGTACTCCTGCGCCGAGTGGGAAATGGGCGGCCTGCCCTGGTGGCTCCTGAAGAAAGACGACCTGAAGATCCGCACGTTCAAGGACGAGCTCTTCAAGCAGCAGACGCAGGAATGGCTGACCGAGGTCGGCAAACGCCTCGCGCCGTACCAGATCCAGAACGGCGGCCCGATCATCCTCGTGCAGGTCGAAAACGAGTACGCGTGCTTCGGGAACGACGGCAGCTACATGGAGGGCGTGCGCGACACGCTCCGCAACGCCGGATTCGACAAGGTCACGCTCATGCGCTGCGACTGGGGCTCCAACTTCAACAACTACAAGGTCGACGGCGTGACCCCGTGCATCAACTTCGGTGCCGGATCCAACGTCGACAACGAATTCCGCAACCTCAAACGCCAGTTCCCGAACAACCCGCTCATGTGCAGCGAATACTGGACCGGCTGGTTCGACCACTGGGGCAAGCCGCACGAGACGCGCGGCGTGAACACGTTCATCGGCAGTCTGAAGGACATGCTGGACCGCAAGATCTCGTTCAGCCTGTACATGGCGCACGGCGGGACCACGTTCGGGCAGTGGGGCGGAGCCAACGCGCCGCCGTACTCCTCGATGGTGGCGTCCTACGACTACAACGCGCCGATCACCGAGGCGGGCTGGACCACGGACAAGTTCTTCGCCGTGCGCGACCTGCTGAAGAACTACCTGAATGACGGCGAAACGCTCGCCGACGTCCCCGAGGCAAAGCCGCTCATCGAGATCCCGGCGCGGAACGCGGGCAAGGGCGTGCCGCTCTTCGCCAGCCTGCCGAAAGCCGTCGAATCCGACGACATCAGGCCGATGGAACAGTTCGACCTCGGCTACGGCATGATCCTGTACCGCGCCACGCTCCCGGCGTCCGCGTCCGGACAGCAGCTGAAGCTGACCGAGCTGCACGACATCGCACAGTTCTTTATCGACGGCAAGCCGCTGAAGACGATCCTCGACCGCCGCCTGAACGAGAACACCGTGCGTCTGCCGACGTTCGACAAGGCGGTGCGGCTCGACATCCTCGTCGACAACAACGGCCGCGTGAACTACGGCGAGGCGATCATCGACCGCAAGGGCATCACGAAGTCCGTGGAAGTGATCGGCGCGGATGGCAAGGCGACCGCCCTGCGCGGCTGGCAGGTCTTCCGCATTCCGTTCGACTACGATTTCATGCAAAAAATCGTCACAAACTCCAACTACTTCACTCCCGTCAGCGCGGCTGTCCCGCCCCTGGGCGTCCAGTACGAGAAAGCTCCCGTGCTCTACAAGACCACGATCAAGCTCGACGAAGTCGGCGACACGTTCCTCGACATGTCGAAGTTCGGCAAGGGCATGGTCTGGGTCAACGGACACAACCTCGGCCGTTACTGGAAGATCGGGCCGCAGCAGACGCTGTATCTGCCCGGCTGCTGGCTGAAGAAGGGCGAAAACGAGGTCATCATCCTCGACACCATGCCGACCGACACGCCCGAATTCTCCGGCGTGAAGGAGCCGGTCCTCGATCAAATCCAGTCCGATCTCTCGCTCAAACA
>JAFXUM010000012.1 GCA_017524965.1 Lentisphaeria bacterium
ATCCTTTCCTTCTCCCTGATCGCCGTCATCTCCTTCCTCAGCAAAAAGTTCGAGGCGACCGTCCGGAAGAAAAAAACGGAGATCGTCCACCTTTCGGAGTAACGGCGCCGGGGGACCGTTTCCATACGACCGCAAGACGAACGAACCACGAAGAAAACGACCATGAGACAGCAATATTCCCGTCCGCCCCGCCGGGGCCGGAACCCCTTCCGCAAATACTTTCAGCATAAAGTCAGACAGATCCCGGAACCGGTTCCGGCGCGTCTGCACGTGATCCTGGCCCGGGAAGCCCCGAAAGCCGTCGTTTTCCGGCGCGGCCCGTCGGGATGCGTCTGCACGGTCGGCTGGGACCTGGAGACCGACACGTTCACCATGGGGCAGTGGCTCAGGGGGCGCATCTACGAATACCGGAGCGATCTCTCGCCCGACGGCGAACACCTTATTTACTTCGCCACGGATTTCCGCCGCCCGGACACGATCCTGGAGTATGCGGAAAAACTCCGCGCCGACGCGTTCGGGCCGCGCCCGGAAAACAAAGACGACTATGACACGCAGATGCAGGAGACCGGCCGGGACCATGCGGACGAACTCGAACGTTTCGCCGCCTCGCCGGAAGCCTCTTCGCCGAGCTGGACCGCCATCTCCCGCGCACCGTACCTGAAGGCGCTCGACCTGTGGTTCAACGGCACGGCATGGAACGGCGGCGGCCTCTTCCTGGACGACCGGAAAGTCTGGCTGAACGCGCCCGCGCCCGGGACCGCCACGCTGCGCCGCGCACGGTTCGATCTCCCTCTCGACGTCTCGCAGGATTTCCCGTTCGAAACGTACTACGGCGGCGAATGCCCCGGCGTCTACGTCCATCGGCTCCTTCGCGACGGCTGGACCGAAAAGCATCAGGCGGAACGCTCCGTCGTCTACGAGAAGCCGCTCGCGTTCGGCTGGGCGCTTCAGAAGCTCTTCGTCAGCGGACGCCCCGACCGCGAAGGATACGGCGTCTACTGGGAACGCCACCGAATCATCCACCCGGAACGCCGTCTGAAGATCGACGGAGCCGGCTGGCGCTGGGCCGACTACGACGCCCCGCGCAACCGCGTCCTGTACGCAAAGAACGGCCACCTCTTCGCGCTCCCCGTCGCGGCCGACTTCGGCGCACCGGTCACGCTCAAGAACTTCAACGGCATGAAATTCGAGGCCGTCAAAGCGCCATACTGAACCATATCACGTTTCTGCATGAGGTGACCCCATGACCGACCGTTCCGAAGAAGCGAAAAACAATTTCCTCGCGGGCATGAACTGCGCGCAGGCCGTCCTCTGCGCGTTCCGCGACCGCTGCGGCCTCGACCTCGACACCGCCCTGAAACTCGCCTCCGGGTTCGGCGGCGGACTCGCCCGTCAGCGCGAAGTCTGCGGCGCGGTCTCCGGCATGTGCATGGCCGCCGACCTGATCCGCGGTCCCGGCGAAGGCGCGGACAAGGCTGCGAAGGACGAACACTATGCGTTCATCCGCGGACTTTGCGACGCGTTCCGCGAGGAGACCGGCTCCATCGTCTGCCGCGAACTCCTCGGACTCGCCCCGCGCCAAAGCGATCCGCCCGTCTCCGAGGCACGCACCGCCGCCTACTACAAAAAACGCCCCTGCGCCGACCTCGTCGCGCTCGCCGCGAAGATCCTGTCCGAGCATCTCCCGGAATAAGTGCTTTTCCTTTCCGGCTCCTCGCGCCGCGCTATTTTTCCGGAAAAAAACGCTTCCGGCTTGCATTTTCGGCAAAATGATGTATAGTATTTAGTTACTTTGACGCGATACAGCAATCAACACATAACACATACAATGGAGATCTGAAATGTCCAAGCATCCCAGTCTGAAGGCCGCCGGACGCATCCGGAAACAGAGAAACGTCCTGAAGCGTTTCGAACGCATCAACATCCTCAAGCAGGACGGCCGCTGGCAGGAAGGCCAGAAGGTTCTCAGCGCTCTTCCCAAGACCAAGCCCGAAGAGTAAGCCCGGAGCCGCCGCGCGCGGTTCGAGCATCCCGCTTTCCGGCGCGCCGGAATCCGCGGATTCTGAGATCAGGGACGTCCCAATCAGGTACGTCCCCGTTTTTTTTACACTTGCAATCTTGAAATCGGAGATCACAGGCAATGGCAAAAGGTACGGTCATTCAGAAAATCTTAGCGAACCATCTCGTGTCCGGCAGCGGCGTTCCGGGCGAACCCGCGGCGATCCGCATCGACCAGACGCTGACGCAGGACGCCACCGGGACGATGGCGTATCTGGAACTCGAGGCGATGGGGACCGGCAAGGTGAAGACCGAGCTGTCCGTGTCGTACGTCGACCACAACATGCTTCAGATGGGGCCGGAAAACCCCAATGACCACCTCTATCTTCAGTCCGTCGCCGCCGCGCACGGCATCCGCTTCAGCCGTCCCGGCAACGGCATCTGCCACCAGGTCCACCTGGAACGCTTCGGCGTGCCCGGCAAGACCCTGCTCGGCTCCGACTCCCACACCCCGACCGGCGGCGGCATCGGCATGATGGCGATCGGCGCGGGCGGCCTGGACGTCGCGCTCGCCATGGCGGGCAAGCCGTTCCGCCTCGCCTACCCGAAGATCATCGGCATCCGCCTCACCGGCAGCCTCCGTCCGTGGGTCGCCGCGAAGGACATCATCCTGAAGGTCCTGAGCATCCTCACGACGAAGGGCAACGTCGGCTGCATGGTCGAGTATTTCGGACCCGGCGTCGCCACGCTCTCCGTGCCCCAGCGCGCCACCGTCACGAACATGGGCGCCGAGCTCGGCGTGACCACCTCCGTCTTCCCGTCCGACGCCTGCACCCGCGCCTTCCTCGAGGCGCAGGGACGCGGCTCCGTCTGGACCGAACTCGTCGCCGACGCCGACGCCGAATACGACCGCGTGATCGACATCGACCTCTCCACGCTCGAGCCCATGGCCGCCTGCCCGTCCAGCCCGGACAATATCAAGACCGTCGCCGAGCTCTCCGGCATGAAGGTCAACCAGGTCATCATCGGCTCCTGCACGAACAGCTCCTACCGCGACCTCTCCATCGTCGCCGGAATGCTCAAGGGACGCAAGGTCCACCCGAACGTCTCCCTCGACATCGCCCCCGGCAGCCGCCAGGTCCTCGCCATGCTCGCCGCCGACGGCAAGCTCGCCGACATCGTCTCCGCCGGAGCCCGCATCCTCGAATGCGGCTGCGGCCCCTGCATCGGCCAGGGCCAGAGCCCGGCCAACGGCACCGTCACGGTCCGCACGTTCAACCGCAACTTCCCCGGCCGTTCCGGCACGAAGGGC
>JAFXUM010000133.1 GCA_017524965.1 Lentisphaeria bacterium
GCCACCGGCACCGCCTGCTCCGCCGGGCTGGACCTGACCGGCAGCCGCGCCGCCGGCCGCGCCGCCGCGACCGCCACGGCCTGCACGGCCGCCGCGGCCTGCGCCGCCGTTACCCTGTCCCTGAGCGAAAGCGACACTGCCCGTGAGGGCGAGCGCCAGGATAGCAACTGTCATTTTGTTCATAGTTTCGTTCCTTTCAAGAAAGTGTTTGAATGTTTTGAAGCGAGGCATCGCTACAGATTAACGAAACCTTTTTGCTGTTTATTGTGCGTTGCGGCAAAAAAAAGCTGTTTTTTGGAGCTTTTTTTCGTTTTTTTCGATCTTCCGGTTCGATTTTTTGCGTTAATTCCTAAAATACAGGACGGAATGCCCGGGGCGGGACTCGAACCCGCATGGTTGCCCGACAGATTTTAAGTCTGTTGCGTCTGCCATTTCGCCACCCGGGCGCGTTTTTCTATAAATGTAGCACCGCACATGCAAAAGTCAAGAGCATTCCACTAAAAAAAATCATTTTGAATCCTGAAATGCTCAATTCCGCTTAGAAACTAACGCTTTTCGGCCTTGCTTTCTCTCTTTTTCATGCCGCTGTTATTGCGCGCTTCAGAAAAAAACGGAAAAAGCCGCGCCGCCGGTTTGAAAATGATGTCCATGCGGGATAAGTTATTTACAGCATAATCTTTTATCCGTGACCACGCATCCGTGTCCGGCGCAGTCCGGCTTCCTGGCTGACGGTCCAAAACAACATAAAGGTCCCGACATTGCAAAAGTTTTTTATCGTGTTTCTGCTGTTCGCCATCTCCGGCGTGTTCTGTCCGGGGCTGGACGCCGCGCCGAAGACGCTGACGATCCTCCAGACGACCGACATCCACGGCTCGATCGGAGACGAAAAGGGGCCGGGCCTGCTTCAGATCGCCGACGCCGCCGAAAGCATCAAGCCCGACCTCTGGATCGACTGCGGCGACCTCATGCAGGGCTCGTTCACGGCGACGATGGACGACGGCGCGTCCATGATGAAGGCGCTGACCGCCGCGGGATGCGACGTTTTTGTGCCCGGCAACCACGATTTCGACTACGGTGTGGAGACGCTCGCGAAACGGCTCGGCATTTTCCGTGGGACCGTGCTGGCGGCGAACATGAAATCGAGCGTGTACCCCATGAAGACCTCCGCGTGGAAGATGTTCGAGCGCCAGGGCGTGAAGATCGCGGTGATCGGCATCGTGCCGCCGTACCTCGGGCTGTGGATCGAGCCGGAACGCCTGACCGGGCTTGAACTGGAATCGCCGGACGCCGCGCTCGAACGCGTCATGCCGGAAGTCATGGCCGCGAAACCGGACGTGATCGTGCTCGCGATCCATCTGGGCGAGTTCATCGCGGGACGTCTCAACCCGGACGGCAAACTCCGCAGCATGGCCGCGCTGTCCGCGAAGTTTCCGCAGATCGACCTGATCCTGGCGGGACATTCGCACCAGACGGAGCCGGGCAAACGGCTGTATCCCGGCGCGTGGTTCGTGCAGGCGCCTCCGCTCGGCGCCGGATGCGCGCGGATCACGGTCGAGGCCGATCCCGCCGCGAAGGGCGATAAGGTGCTGTCCGTGACCTCGAATCTCGTGGAGATCAACGGCCGGCCCGAATCGAAGAAGCTGCTCCCGGTCCTCGACCCGGTCCGGAAACAGGCCGCCGAGGCCGGACGCAAACCCGTGGCGAAGCTCGATTTCGAGCTGGGACCGATGAAGAACGGATTGAAGCCGAACCGTCTGGCGGAGCTGATCTGTCTCGCCATGGCCGAGGCGGCCGGCGCGGATGCGGCGTTCTCCGGGACGCTGTCGAACTACAAGGTGTCGCCGGGCACGCTGAACGAACGCGAGCTGTTCCTGCTGGCGCCGTACACTGATTCGATCGAGGTGCGGAGCCTGTCGCCCGCCCGGATCCGGGCGATCCTGCGCGAGCTCGAAACGAAGCGGAAGACCGATGCCTGCATGATGTATACGGGATTCACCGCGCCGGACGGTATCGACGGCGCGCTCGTGCTGGGAAAGACCGGAAAACCGATCCCCGAAACGGGCCGCATCAAGGTCGCGGTCAACACCTACGACGCGCACGGCGCGGGCGGACGTTATCCGAAGCTGAAGGAGATCATGGAATCGGTCAAGCCGCCGAACAATGTGCCGGACGTCGACATCCGCGACGCCCTGCGCGCGTATCTGAAGAAACACTACCCCGTGCCGGAAAAAAGCGGCCGGCAGCGAAACGGCGGGAAATAAACCGACCGGCTCCGGGCAGCGTCCGTACAGTCATTCCTCCGGTGCGGACGGCGTTTCCGCGGATGATTCCGCCCCGTCGCCCGATCCCGGCGCGTTTTCGCCCGGTCTGCCAGCCTCGTCAGCCGGCGGATGAGGCCCGCGGTCTTCCTCGATCTCCGGGAAATGGAACGGTCCCTTGACCGTTTCGCCGGAGAGCGTGCGGAACAGCCAGTCAAGCTCGTACAGCCATCTGAAAGATTGTTTGTCCGTGAGCGGATTTCCCGAACCTTTCGTCCTGCGGTCGTAAATGATCCCCGCGTCAAGTCTGGCGGCGAGTTCCGCGTTCGTCTCGCGGATCGCGTCCGGCCGGACGTTTTCGTGCCAGCCGGTCAGGTGTTTGCGGAAACTTGAGGCCTGGTACGCATAGCCGTTGCCCCAGGCGATCTGCCAGATCCCGGTCAGGAAGACGACCAGCGCCGCCACGGTCATCATGATGCAGTCGGCGGGATGGCGCTTCTCGCGGCGTCCGGGACCGAACATCATCAGGTTCGCGCCTGCGAAGAGGAAACAGCCGCCCAGGAGCCAGACGTAGCGGAAACGCAGGTTTTTATCGGGTTCGCGGATCTGGAAATCGTCTCCGGCGGAAAACACGTCCATGCGCGCGAACGCGTCGGGAAGCGTTTCCGTCTGCCGCAACGCATTGGGGAATTCCTCGCAGTAGCGCGTCTCCAGTTTGCCGGAACCGGTGGCGTCGCTGCCGAGAATGAACCCGATGATGCCGGCCCAGGTCGTGCAGTAGCAGGTGAGGATGGCGAGCAGGGTCACGATGCCCCACCAGCGCGTTCCGGGGTTGCGAACCGCGCGCACGAAAAGGTAAAAGATGAACGCGGGGAAAACGATGAACAGCGCGAGCCCCATGAGAGCCGGTACAATGAAATCCATAGAGTCGATCCCCTCTTATTCCGCTTCTTTTTCTTTCGCGGGCGCGGGATAGGCTTTCAGCAGGATCTTTTTCCATTCGGACGCCGTGCGCGCGTCGCCCATCATGTCGCGCACCTTGCGGAATCCGTCGCCGTAGACCGGATCGGTGTTCTGCTCCATGCGCCACGGGACGCGGTCGAGCTTTTCGGATTTCGCGTACGCCCAGGAGACAAACTCGGCGAATCCTTCGCGGATCATCGGTTCGTCGATGTGCGGCAGATTCTGCTGCATCCAGTCGTGCGCGAGCTCGTGCACCCCGACCCCGCGGAAAAAGTCCGGCGGCAGTCCGTTCAGGATGAGGATGCGGAATTCTTCCCTGCTCCGTACGGGACGGTTGAAGAACGTGAGCGTATGGATGTTGAAGATGAAAAGGCCGAGTTCGTGCTCGCCGTCGCCGGTGGATTCCTTTTTCAGCGCGGTGCGGTCGCAGAGCTGGTATTTGATCTCGTGGTCCGTGCTCATCCTGAACTTGTCCGCGAGCGTCTTGCGAAGATCTTTCATGACCGAATCCATCTCGGGCTGTTCGAAGATGCCGTCGCGCGCGCAGTCCCGGCAGAGACTGCGTCCGTCGCCGAGGTCCTTCGCGAACCTGTCCAGCGGCATCTGGCAGCTGGCGCATGCGGGCAGCTCCTTGCAGTATTCGCAGAGGAAGAGGTTGTTGCCGACGATGACGCCTTTCGGCTCGCGGCGGTGGCAGTGGAAGCATTCGCGGAACGAGGTCTCCAGGCACGCTTTCGAGCAGAAATTCTTACCGTCACTGGTGAATCCTTCCTTGAATCGTTTGCCGCAGACGTCGCAGACCGGGAGAAGCGATTCGGCGAACGCGTTGAAGCATTTCTCCGAACAGAAATTCTTGTCTTCGGACTTCAGAAACGACGCGTTGGAGGAGATCTTCTTCCCGCACCAGTCGCAGGTCATGACGTTCCGCGCCGCGAACAGGCCGCCGCAGAGCAGACAGGAAAGAAAGATCGTCAGAAACAGGGTGAAAAATCTCTTCGACATGGTACTCCGGAACTCCGTTGTTGATTGATTGCGAACAAGAATATAGCACGGCGGCCGCGGATTGTCAAATGCCCGTTCCGTTTTTTATCCGGTTTTCGAACCTTCCGGCGGGATCCGCGCAGCGGGGACCGTTCCGGTCATCTGTCGTTCTTTTTCCCCTTCAGAGGGAATTCCTTCAGCAGGACGTTCTTCCATTCGGACGCCGTCTTCGCGTCGCCCATCATCGCCTTCACCTTGCGGAAGCCGCCGCCGTAGACCTCGTCGGTGCGTCCCTCGGTGTAGTCCATCATGCGTTTGTTTCCCTCGGCCTTCGAAAACGACCAGGCGACGAACTCCGCGAATCCCTCGCGGATCTCCGGTTTGTCCGAAAGATGCGGCAGCTCCTCGTTCATCCAGTCGTGCGCCAGCTCGTGCGCGCCGACCGAACGGAACACGTCGCGCGGAAGTCCGGTCAGGATGCGGATCGTGTACTGCGGCTTGTTCCGGATCGTCTTCGGGTCGAACCAGCCCAGCTCGTTGTGTTCGCCGTCGGCCTCCAGATTGAGGTCCTTCCGCGTGCCGACCTCGTAGATGATCTTGTGCTTTGTCGTCATCTTGAATTTCATCGTAAGCACCTGCCGGACGTCCTTCATGACTTTTTCCGCCTCGGTCTTGTCCTTGACGCAGTCCTTCGCGCAGTCGCGGCAGAGATTGTCCCCGCCGTCCGTTTTCACCTCGGACGGCATCTGGCAGTATTCGCACCGGGGCAGCATCGCGCATTCGTAGCAGAGCGGGACGGACTTTCCGGTCTTGTCCTTCGCCCGGACCGACACGAATTTCTCCTTCCGGCAGTGCGCGCATTTCGCGTAGGCGGGCGCTTCCTCCTCCTCCTTCGTCTGTGCGGAAAGAAGCACGGGAACAATGATCGCGGCCGCCAGCAGGACAAGCAGGATCGGAATGTGTTTCGGCATGGTATGCTCCGGTTGTTTCGGACAGGTCCCGCCTGTGCGCGGGATGCTGTAATTCTTTCATTTTCCATGAAATATACCACCGTGGATCCCGAAAGTCAAATGCTCCGTCGTTTTTTCCGGGAAATACGGCCTCCGCCCGCGCGGTTCCTGGCGCGGCTCCTCCGGGCCGTGTGCCTTCGTGCCGAGTTTTTTGCATCCCGGACCTTGTTTCCGGCCCGGCGGCAAACGTCACGGAATGACCGTGTTTCAGCGCGCATCCATGCTTTTTTCCTGTTTTTTGCCGTTTCCCGTTTGAAAACGGCCCGATCCGATGCTATATTATTTGACACAGTTTGTGGTGGGTGTAGCTCAGTTGGTGGAGCGTCTGACTGTGGCTCAGAATGTCGCGGGTTCGAGTCCCGTCTCCCACCCCATTTTTGAAACGACAGAACCGCAAGAGCCTATGGGGCTCTGACGGTTCTTTTTTTGTCTCGATGCCATTCCGTTTTCACGGTCATGTCAAGAATTGCGACGCGTGATGCGGCACGACCGGCAGCGGAAAAAGAAACATTAGGCCGGCGCGCCTTCGCGCCGCAGCTCGTCTCTTTCCGCGTTATTGTCCTTCGCCGGGGGGATCATTCGTCGTATTCATCGTCGAACTCCTCTTTCTCCTCGTCGAACTCGTCCTCATCATCAATGAAGATCATAGGGTCGGACCGGCGTTCGAACTTGACGCCCCTCATGGAGGGAACGCCGTCAAACGCGTCCCGGGCTGCGTTCGTCAGGCTGGACGGAAGTTCGATCTTTTCCAGAGACGAACAGCCGGAGAAGGCACCGTTCCCGATCTCCCGCAGACCGTTTGGCAGCTCGATCTCTTTCAGGGACTTGCAGCCCATGAACGCCCGGTTTCCGATCTCCGTCACGCTGTCCGGGATCGTGATCTCCTCCAGCGAGGTGCAACCCCGGAACGTTTCGGGCTGAATGGACTCCAGCCCGGACGGAAGCGTGACGCGCCGGAGTCCGGTACAATTCCTGAACGCATTGTTTCCGATGGACCAGACGCTGTCC
>JAFXUM010000134.1 GCA_017524965.1 Lentisphaeria bacterium
ACCTTTTTTCCGATTCCGCCTGAATCCACCTCGGGGTGAACTGGATATTTGCAGTCGGCGAGCCGGAAATCAGGCGCGGGGAGGAAACGTCCGGCGAGGAAGTCCCGACAGAGGCTTTCGGCATAGCCGAGCCGGTCCGGACGCAGCCAGTGGATCGGGCAGCCGTCGTTCTCGAATTTACGGAACCAGGAATCCTGACGCTTTGCGAACTGGCATATCTTCGCATAGAGCTGATCGTGCATCTCCTCCATCGTGAGCTGTCCCCGCAGAAAGCGCGCGAGATAACGGTATTCAAGGCCGAGGAATTCCATCTTCTCCCAGCTCATGCCCTCCGCATGGAGACGTTCCGCCTCTTCGACCATGCCGTTCGCGAGGCGTTCGTCAAGTCGTTGCAGGATGCGGGCGCGCGTCTCAGAACGCTGCCGGTAGAGTCCGAGCACAAGGAAATCGGACGGCGGAAAAGGGCGTTCCAGGTCGTTCGGCAGTTCGTTCGCGTTTGCCGCGCGGGCGAGTTCGATTGCGCGGATCAGACGGATACGGTTGTCGGGTTCATTTGCCGGAACAGTGCTTGCCGGATCGAGTTCAAGCAGAAGCCTGCGGAGCGCGGCGGTGTCGAGACTGCGGAGATATGCGCGGAATTCCGGGACGGGCGCGCCGGGCGCGAGGTGGTACGAGAACACCATGCCATGCAGATAGAGGGCGGTGCCGCCGACGACAAGCGGGACGCGTCCGCTCTCCTCGGTTTCCTTCACCGCCGCCGCGGCGTCGCGCAGATATTCGGCGAGGGAATACTCGGCGTCCGGCGGCAGGATGTCGATGAGCTTGTACGGGACGGCGGGCTGTCCGGGCGGGGCGTATTCCGCGAGGTCCTTTCCGGTCCCGATGTCGAGTCCGCGGTAGATCTGGCGGGAATCGGCGCTGAGGACGGCGGCATGGATGCGGCCGGCGAGCGCGACGCCGAACGAGGTCTTGCCGCAGGCGGTCGGACCGAGCAGGATGATGATGCGATGTCGGGTGTTCATGGCCGGAAAATCTCCGAAAAGGGCGGAAAAATGAAAAAAAACACAACTTTCTTTATAATATAACGCCATTTCGACTGGTAATCACGCGAAAAAGCGCTAAATTACAAAGAAAAATATTTTTTTTCGAAAACAACCATGAGATTTTGAGAAAAACCATGCCGAAACAGAATACCGTCAAGGGCCCGGCCGTCGTCAAGGGCATCGCCCTGCACACCGGAGCCCGCGCCACGCTCCGCATCCTTCCCGCTCCTCCCGAAACCGGAATCGTCTTCCGCCGCATCGACATGCCCGGCGCGCCCGAAGTCCTGGCGAACGCCCGGAACGTGGTCGACGTGCGCCGCGCGACCACGATCGCGTCCCGCATGACCGGGGCGTTCGTCGTGACCGTGGAACACATCATGTCCTCCCTGCACGCCGCGTGCGTGGACAACGCCGTCATCGAGATGGACGGCCCGGAACCGCCGATCGCCGACGGCAGCGCGAAGCCGTATTTCGAGGGGATCATGGAGGCCGGACTTCAGGAACAGGACGCCGAGGCGCATTTCTGGACGGCGTCGGCCCCGATCGTGTTCGAGGAAGGCTCCGCGATGCTCGCGCTGCTGCCCGCCGACGACCTGCGGATCTCGTTCACCACGCAGTACGGATACAGCGACCTCGACACGCAGTTCTTCAGCTGCCAGGTCACGCCCGAAAACTTCCGGAACGAACTGGAGGGCGCGCGCACGTTCTGCCCGTACAAGGAGCTGGAACAGGTCATCGCCGCCGGACTCGCCAAGGGCGGAAGCCTCGACAACGCCATCATCCTGCACGACGGCGCGCTGATCAGCAAGGACGGCCTGCGCTACCCGAACGAGCTCGTCCGCCACAAGATCATGGACATGGTCGGGGACCTCTATCTGGTCGGCAAACGCGTCCATGCGCATATCATGTCGGTCAAGTCCGGCCATCCGACCCACTGCAAACTCGCGGCGCTCATGCTCGAACAGGAAGCCGCGGCCGCCGCCGCAAAGTAAACGAAAAGGAGACGAACCATGAAACCCGATACCATTCTTTCCGTCCGCGACCTCCGCGCGATCCTGCCCGTCGGCCCCGATTTCCTCATGCTCGACCATGTGAAGGCTATCGACGAAAACCACCTCGTGGGCTGGCGCAACGTGACCATCGGCGACCACTGCTTCCAGGGGCATTTTCCGGGGCATCCGATCCTGCCCGGCGTACTTCAGGTGGAGGCCATGGCCCAGCTTGCCGAGCTCGCGGTCCGGGAACGCCTCGATCCGCAGGGCGTGCTTGACATCTATGTGAAGAGCGTCCGCAACGTGAAGTTCCGCCGCCCGACCGTGCCCGGCGACCGCATCCTGGTCGAGATCGCGGTCAACGAGCTCGCGGACGGCGAGGCGAAGATCGGCGCGACCGTGAAGAACAACGGCGGACTCGCCTGCCAGGCCGACCTCGTGATGGGCGTGCGCGAACGCGTGGCGTCCATCCCCGAACCCCCCGCGTTCGGCGAGTTCGACAAGAAGGACGACGACCCGCGCGACGTTTCCGGCGTCATGGACATCATCCCGCACCGCTATCCGTTCCTGTACGTCGACTACGTGTCGAAGCTCGAAGAGACCCGCGTGACCGCCGTGAAGAACCTCGGCAGCTGCGAACCGCCGATCCGCACCTATTCCGACGGCTACATGGTCCTGGCGAACTCGATCCAGTCGGAGATCATCGCCCAGGCGGGCGCCGTCCTCATCCTCGGACACGAGGCCAACAAGAACAAACTCGCGTTCTTCATGGGCATCGAGTCCGCCGAGTTCAAAGAACCCGTGTTCCCCGGCGACCGGCTCGTCATGACGGTGGAGATGCCCATCCCCACGCGCAGATTCGGCAAGGGCACCGGCACGCTGTCCGTCGGCGGCCGCGTGGTCACCGAGCTCGCCATGGCGTTCGCGCTCGTCGATAAATAACCGTTCGTTCATAACGCGGACGGCCGCGCGCCGTCCGTCCCCCTGAAATCAAGGTATAACAGGAGACCCGATCAAATGAGACAGAAAATTCTGATGCTGGCGGCGGTATTTTTCGGCGTGCTGGCGTTTATCTTTACCTACCAGCAGATCCAGCAGGAACGCAGCAAGATCAGGAACAGCGCCGTCCGGGTCCGCCTGATCAAGATGAAGACCGATATGTCCGAGGGCGACAAGCTCATGGAAACGGATATCGAGATGTTCGAGACCATGCGGTTTGCCGCCGCCGCGTCCGGCACGCTCGAAATCCCGTGGGACCGCCGGAGCGACGTGATCGGGACCCCCCTTCGCTCCATGGTGAGAAAGGGCGACATCCTCACCTGGCGCGATTTCAAGCAGGTCATCACCAAGGACCGCACCGGACTCCCCGCGCAGACGCGTTCCGGCTGGCGCGCGATCTCGATCCCTGTCAGCCAGGTTACCTCGGTCTCCGGACTGATCCGCCCGAACAACTTCGTGGACGTGATCGGCACGTTCCATTTCCCGGACGCGAAAGGCGATTCCTCGCTCGATACGGTCACGATGACGATCCTTCAGCGCGTGAAGGTGCTGGCGACCGGCGCGGACATCGGCTACGCGCAGCAGAACGGCGCCCAGCCCAATGTCTCCGCCGTGGGGCGTTCCTACAGCACCGTCACGCTCGAACTGACCCCGAAAGAGGTCGAAATGATCATCTTCGCCCAGCAGAAAGGCTCGCTGACGCTGTCCCTGCGGAGCTACGAGGACCCGAACATCACGACCGACGTCCAGAGCGTCGACTGGGCCTATCTCCAGCAGCATATCAAGGAATATACGTCCGAACGCGAACAGCTGCTCAAGAAATCAGCCGGGTACTGATCCGGACAGGAGTCGATCCATGGTCCAAGTCATTCTGAAAATGCCCGGACAGCCGGACTCCCCGCTGACCATCCCCCCCGGACAGTACCAGGTCGGATCGTCGGAAGCGGTGCCGATCCAGCTGCCGTTCGTGGGGGTCTCGAAGCTCCACTGCGTGCTTCAGGCCTCGGAATCCACGCTCCGCATCGCCGATCTCGGCAGCTCCAACGGCACCTTCCTGAACGGACAGCGCATCGGCCGCGAGTTCGTGAACGTGCCCGCCGACAGCGACATCGAGATCGGGTCCGTGCATATCCATGTCGGCGCGGTCCAGCCGGAAGCCGTCCCGGTCCGCACGATCTCCGCTCCGCCGCCGCCCCCCGCGGCGCCCGTTGATCCCGAGGAACAGTTCCACAGCCGCATCCTCGCGGTCAGCGGCATCCCGATGTCGGCGCGTCCGCTCGTGCAGGAGATCAAGAAGCAGGCGCACGCCGAACTCCTGCTCCGTCTGAACATGAAGCGTCTCGCGCTGAACAGCGTCTCGGAAAACGACCTGGGCGAGAAGGCGCGCACGACCATCCACGAGATCCTGAACGAGCTTTCCATCCCGCTCCCGGAAGGCGTCACGCAGGAGAAGATCGAAAACGAGCTTTACCACGAGGCGATCGGGCTCGGCCCGCTGGAAGACCTCATCGCGCGCGACGATATTACCGAGATCATGGTAAACGGCCCGGACAACGTCTACGTCGAGCACAAGGGCGTGCTCTACAAGACCGACACCGCTTTCGCGGACGACCATCAGGTGCTCGCTGCCATCGACCGCATCGTCTCCCCGCTCGGACGCCGCATCGACGAGAGTTCGCCGATGGTGGACGCCCGCCTCAAGGACGGTTCCCGCGTGAACGCGATCATCCCGCCGCTTTCGCTGGTCGGCCCCTCGATCACGATCCGCAAGTTCGCGAAGACGCCCCTCACGGTGGAGAACCTGATTTCCTACGGCTCCATCACGGCCGAGATCGCGCATTTCCTGGACGTCTGCGTGAAGATACGCAAGAACATCCTGATCTCCGGCGGCACGGGCTCCGGCAAGACGACCCTGCTGAACATCCTGAGCGGATTCCTGCCCGCGAAGGAACGCATCATCACCATCGAGGACGCCGCCGAACTTCAGCTGAGGCAGGAACACCTCGTCCGTCTGGAATCCCGCCCGGCCAACATCGAAGGCAAGGGCGAGGTCACGATCCGCGACCTGGTGCGGAACTCCCTGCGCATGCGCCCCGACCGCATCGTCATTGGCGAATGCCGCGGCGGCGAGGCGCTCGACATGCTCCAGGCCATGAACACCGGCCACGACGGCTCGCTGACCACCATCCACGCCAACTCCCCGCGCGACGCGCTCGCACGCCTCGAAACGCTCGTCCTGATGGCCGGGTTCGACCTGCCGCTGCGCGCCATCCGCGAGCAGATCGCGTCCGCCATCTCCATCATCGTGCAGATCAACCGCGAGAAGGACGGCAGCCGCAAGGTGGTCTGCGTGAGCGAGATCACCAAGATGGAAGGCGACATCATCACCATGCAGGACCTCTTCCAGTTCCGGCAGGACGGCTGGAGCGAGGACGGGCGTCTGCTCGGCCATTTCGAGCCGACCGGGGCGGTCCCGACCTTCCTGGAGGACATCCGCCGCGCGAACCTCGATCTGGACATCTCCATGTTCACGCCGAAAAAATCCGGCATGAGGGGAGGCGTGTGAGATGGATTTCATCTATGACAACATGTATTTGCTGGCGTCGGTCTGCGCCGGACTGTGCGCGCTCTTCGCCACGTTCGTGATCGTGGAGTTCACGTCCTACACCTCCGCCCGTTACAAGGAGCGTTTTCTCGCGGAAGCCGCGGTCGAGCTGGACGACGTTCTGCTTCAGCTGCCGGCGAACCGGATCCTGGACCTGAGCATCGCGATCGCCGCCGCCTCGTTCATCCTGTTCGGCGGCCTGAGCTCGTTCCTGTCGAGCGAAGTCAACTGGCTCCGCACCGTCGCGATCGGCACGATCTCCGCGGTCGTGGCGTTTCTGGCGCCCCGGTTCTACCTCCGCGCGCTGAAAAAACAGCGTCTTGCGAAGTTTAACGAGCAGCTGGAGGACGCGCTTCTCTCCATGAGCAGCGCGCTGAAGGCCGGTTTCAGCATCACGCAGGCGCTGGAAAACGTCGCTTCGGAGAACCGCTATCCCATTTCGTTCGAGTTCACGCTGCTCCTGCAGGAGCTCCGCCTCGGCGTGCAGTTCGACACCGCGCTCCGCAAGATGGCGGACCGCCTCCAGTCGCAGGATTTCGAGCTCGTGGCCGTGGCGATCATCACGGCGCGCCAGACGGGCGGCGAACTGACCAGCGTGCTGGAGGAACTCGCCGGCGTGATCCGGGAACGCATGCGCATCATGCAGCGTGTGCGCGCCCTGACGTCCCAGGGACGCATGCAGGCGTGGCTGATCGCGGCCGTGCCGTTTCTGCTGATGTTCGCGATGATGCGTCTGGCGCCCGACCTGATGGACGCGTTTTTCGGTTCGGTCGTCGGGATCATCGTGTTGTTCGCGGTCATCATCATGGTCGTCTGCGGGTTCCTGTGGATCCGGAAGATCACGACGATCGACGTATAAGGAGGACGGG
>JAFXUM010000135.1 GCA_017524965.1 Lentisphaeria bacterium
CGGGTCGACGCCGCTGAACGGTTCGTCGAGCATGATGAACGAGGGGTTCGTGACGAGCGCGCGGGTGATCTCGAGGCGGCGGCGTTCGCCGCCGGAGAGCGTCATCGCCTTCTGTTTGCGGAGGTGCGTGAGCTCCAGCTGCTTGAGGAGGTCTTCCAGACGCGCCTTGCGTTCCTTCGCGGAGATGTCGAGCGTCTGGAGGATGGCGAGGATGTTGTCCTCGACGGAGAGCTTGCGGAAGATGGAGGGTTCCTGCGCCAGGTAGCCCATGCCCATGCGCGCCCGGACGTACATCGGGAAATGCGAGACGTCCACGCCCTTGAAGAAGACTTCGCCTTCGTTGGGCTTGATGAGGCCGGTGACCATGTAGAAGCTCGTGGTCTTGCCCGCGCCGTTCGGGCCGAGCAGGCCGACGATCTCGCCGCTCTTCACGGTGAGGTTGACGTCGTTCACGACCCTGCGTCCGTGGTACGCCTTGACAAGTCCTTTCGCTTCGAGCAGGACCTGTCCGGGCGGCATCGGGTCCGGGTTCACAAGCGATTCGAACTTCAGTTCGCCTTCGCCTTCCGCCTGTTCCGCGTTTCCGTCCGCCTGCTGCGCCGTCGCCGTCGCGGTTTCCGTCTGTTCTCCGGCGGAGATGTTTTCCGCTTCGGAGAAGTTTTCTTCATTCGTATCAATCATCGGCGGTCGCTCCCTGATCTTGTCGAGTTGGTGGTAAATGCCTTGTTGGAACTGGCTTTCGGGTTGATGACGCGCATGTGGTTGCCGTCGTGGAGGAAGATCTCGATCTTGTCCCCGACGATCCAGTTCTGGCCCTGTTTCATGATGGGGTACAGCTTGATCGTCTCCTTGCCGACCACGCGCACGATGTCTTCGTAAATCTCTTTGGGAAGCTCGCTCTGCGGATTCGAGTGGCCCTCGGTCATCACGATGATCCCGCTCTCGTCGTCGTAATCGCCCTTGGCCGCGAGCGCGATGGACTCGTTTTCCGGTTTTTCCGGATTCCGGTTCCGGTACGCGACGTCGCCCGTGCAGACGAGCTTGGAGATGGTCTGGTTCATTTCGTCGTCTTCTTTTTCGTCCTTCTTCGCCTCTTTTTCATCGTCCTTCTTCACGGCGGGCTCCACGGCGGGCATTGCCGTCGGTTTCGCGGCGGCAGCGGCTTCCGCGGCCTTCTTTTCCGCCTCGGCCTTTTTCTCCTCTTCCGTCTTTTCCGTTTCCTTCTTCAGGAAGACTTCCATTTTGTTGCAGGTGATCCTGTGTTCCTTCTTCGCCACGACGACGTCGCCGAGGAGCGTGACGATATTCTTTTCCAGATAGATGTCCGCGATGCTGGCGGAGACGTCGACCGGAGATTTGTCTTCGTCTTCGTCGTCCGAAAAAAGCGAGGAGAAAGCCCCGCCGAATCCCTGAGCACGGGCGGTCGGCTGAACCGCCGCAAACGCGGCAAAAATGCCGGACGCGACCAGAAGCGAGCGGAATAATGATGTCATAGTCTGGCTCCTTTATTTGAAGTGAAAATCATAGGCGTATCGGATGGAAACACTGTTTTGAAAAAGCGGTTCATCGTCACTTGCCCTCCGGGGTTTCCGTCTTTTTGCCGGAATTCTGTCTCAACCCGGCCTTCATGGCCGTGATCTTGATGCGGTTTCCCTCTTTGGGGTGGATCGTGATCGGGGTCCCGGCGATCCAGTTTTCGCCCTGCATCATGATCGAGCACTGCCCGAAGCCGACGCGTTTGCCGGGCGCGGCGTCTCTGCCGACCGACTGTTCGATCTCGGCATAGAGGTCACGCGGTATCTCGTTTTTCGGATTTGAGTGGGCGCCGGACATGACGATGACCTCGCTGACCGCGTCGTAGTCCGCCTCGCGGGAAAGCACGACCTGTTCCCGGGCGCCGGAATTCCGCCTGTAGATGACGTCGTTCGAGCAGACGATCTTCGATATGCTGTTTCCGAACTCGTTCTGCGTGTCCGGGACCAGCTTGTCCGCCTGTTTGGATTCGTCGTTCAGGAGGAAGATCTCCATCCTGCCGCAGTTCATCCGGCTGTCGCCGCCGTCGATGAACACGTTTTTGGAAAGGGTGATCTTTTCGTTGAGGCGGATATCGGCGTCGTCGGCGGTGACCGTGGTGGAGGTGGCCCCGGAGTCTTCGCTTCCGTCCTGGGACAGCAGATTGCGCGCGATGCGGAATTCGACCTTGCGGATCTTCACGCGGTTGTCTTCTTTGGAGAAGATCTCGATGCGTTCGCCGCGCAGCCTGTCCGAGCCCTGCATGACGGTCGGAAGCTCCTTGCCCGTGAGGACGATGGTCTCCGTGACGGCGTCGTAGTCGGCGCGGTCGGCCAGCGCGATCCGGCTTTTTCCGTCCGGGTCGTCCGGCTTGGCGCGCTCCAGGTACACGACGTCGCCTTTGCAGATGACCTTCGACACGCTTCTGCTGCCGAACATATTCTCCTCCCCGTCATTGTCCTTTCCCCCGGCGGACTCCTTGTCGCCGTTCAGGACGATCTCCATCTCCCTGCACGTGATCCTGCTGGACTGGTCGTCGATGTCGACGTTTCCGGTCAGCGTGATCAGATCGTTTTCGAGGTTGATGTCGGCGGCGTCGGCGGAGATCATGGTGGCGTTTTGGTCCTTCGCGCCGTCTGTATTCTTGTCCGCGCCGGATTCGTTCCGCTCCTTCATGGCGAGCATGGAATCCGAGTAGTTGACCTTGACGTCCCTGACTTTCACGCGGTTGTTTTCGTTCAGGAGGATCGTGATGCGGGAGCCGACCATCCATTCCTTTTCCTGAAACATGACGGGGCACGCCGAGATGATGTTCGCGCGGATCCGGCGCTGCATGACGCCGAACACGTCGTCCGGGATCACGGTCCCCGGGGCGGAGTGCGCGCCGGTCATGACGATCTCGTTGTCCGGGACATCGTATTCGGCGCGTTCGCACAGGGCGGTCCGTTTCTTTCCGCTGGATTCGTCGTACATGCTGGACACGACGTCGCCGATGCAGACGATCTTCCGGATGCTGTTTTTCTTCCCGTCGTCCTCGTCTTCGTCCTCCGGATCGTCCTGCTTCCCGGCGTTCGGTTTGTCCGCCGAGCCGACGAGCGTATCCGCGGCGTCCTTATCCATGTAGATTTCCATCCTGGCGCAGGTGATCCTGTTTTTGTGGTCGTCGACGACGACGTTGCCGATCAGGGTGATGACGTTGTTTTCGAGGTCGATGTCGGCGGCGTCCGCCTGGACTTCGGCGGGATTGTCCGAGGCGAAGAGGACGCCGGATTCCTGATCGTCTTCGTTTTCGTTTCCGGGATTTGCTTCGGCGTCCGTTTTTTTGCCGTTGCCGCCGAGGTGGATGATCGCGCGGACGTCCGACCGGATGTGGATGAATTTGCGGTCGCTGAAGGCGTCGAAGCCGACGCCGTCGGCGTCGAGCTGGCGCGAACGGAAGAACGCGGTTTCGTCGCTGGCGAGGATATTGGTGTTTTTATCGAAGGAGGCGATGATGACGGGCGCGTTCTTATCCCTGCCGTTTTCCGCGGCGGATGATGCCTGTCCGGGGTTTATGACCTGTTCGACGAACACCCATGCCTGCGAGTGTTTGCATTGTTCTCGGTTCCACCAGTCGCGGACGGTCTTTTCCTTTGTTCCGAGTTTGTACGGCGTGGGGTAGGGGTCTTCCGGCTTGATCGTCTGGACCTGACGGATGGATGTGTAGGACCCGTCCACGAAGTCGAGCATGATCGCGACCGGGGAATACGGGAGATTCCTGCGATGCGCCGATTCCTCGGCGTTCTTGTCGGGTTTGAACGCGAGATGGATCAGGGAGCCCTCGTTGATGGCGGTGTTGCCGTAGATGATGCACTGGAGCTTTCCCTTGCTGGAATAACGGGGGAGGATGTACCTGTTGACGACGAAATAGGAGCCGATGGAGAAATCCTGCGCGAGGAGGAACGCCCCGGCGCAGAATGCGGCCGCAAGGAAGAAAAGCAGGCTCAGAGCATGTATTTTTCGAGTACGGAGTCCCATTTGCCCTGTCCTTTCAGGAGTATTTCGACGGCTTCGCGGACCGCGCCGCGTCCGCCGGGATGATTGGTGCGGAGGATCGCCACGGAGTCGAGCTCCGGGACGGCGTCGGCGACCGCCACGGGGAATCCGGCGCGGCGCATGGGCGGCATGTCCACGACGTCGTCGCCGATGTACATGCACTCGGACGCCTTCAGACCCTGTTCGGCGAGGAGCGTCTCCCAGCCGGAGAGCTTGTCGAGGCAGCCCTCGTAGAGGAACGAAAGCCCGAGCTCTTTCGCGCGGACGCGGTTGGCCTGGCTTGTCCGGCCGGAGAGGATGCCGACGCGCAGTCCGGCGCGCATGGCGAGACGGATGCCCTGGCCGTCCTTCACGTCGAAGAACTTGATCTCGAGGGGACTGCCGCATCCGTAGCCGATGCGGCCGTCCGTGAGGACGCCGTCGACGTCAAGCACGATGGCCTTGATTTCAGAGATATTGTCCGGTAAGCTCATAGATCGCCTTGACCTGTTCGATGGTTTTTGCCGCGGCCTCGAAATCCAGCGAGTTCGGGCCGTCGGAAAGCGCGTGGTCGGGGTCCGGGTGGACCTCCAGGAACAGCGCGTCAATGCCGACCGCAGCTGCCGCGCGTGCTAGATACGGCACGTACTGGCGCTGGCCGCCGGACGCCTTGCCGAGTCCGCCGGGGAGCTGCACCGAGTGCGTGGCGTCGAAGACGACCGGCACGCCGAGCGCGCGCATCGCCGCCAGCGACCGCATGTCGACCACGAGGTTGTGATAGCCGAACGTGGTGCCGCGTTCGGTCAGGAGGATGTCGTTGCAGCCCGCGGCGCGGAGTTTGCCGATCACGCCCGCCATGTCCTCGGGGGCGAGGAACTGCCCCTTCTTGACGTTGACCGGGCGGCCCGTCGCGGCGCACGCGAGGAGGAGATCGGTCTGGCGGCAGAGAAACGCCGGGATCTGGAGGAAATCCGCCACGGCGGCGACCTGCGCGGCCTGCGCGGATTCGTGGACGTCGGTGACGACCGGGAGCCCGAACTCGTCCTTTACCGCGGAAAGCATGGCGAGTCCGGCGTCGATGCCGGGGCCGCGGAAGGATTCGCCGGAACTCCGGTTCGCCTTGTCGAACGACGCCTTGAAGATGTACTGGACGCCGAGTTTGTCGCAGACTTTCATCAGGTATTCCGCCACGCGGAGGCACAGGTCGCGGGATTCCGCGACGCAGGGGCCGGCGAACACGGCGAGCTTGCCGCATCCGATGGTCCGGTTCGAGGTTTTCACGGGAGAAACTGTCATGGCGTCGTGCGTCCTTGTCTGCTGAAAATTGTTCCGGTTTTCAATACAATACTTCAAAAGCGGAAAAAATCAAATGTTTTTTGCCCTTCGGGCGAGAAATTCCTGCGCGCGCACCAAATCGTCCGGCGTGTCGATCCCGATGGAGTCGAACGACGTCTTGATGACCTTGATGCGGATGCCGTTCTCCAGCGCGCGGAGCTGTTCGAGCTTCTCGCAGCGTTCGAGGCGGCCTTCCGGCAGCGAGACGAACTTCGCGAGCGTTTCGCGGCGGTAGGCGTAGATGCCCCAGTGACGGTAGACCTCGGTCTCCTCGCCGCCTTCGCGCAGGTAGGGGATCATGGAACGGCTGAAGTACAGCGCGTAGTCGTCGGCCGTGAGGACGACTTTCGGGAGGTTCGGGTTCGCGGCGATGTCGGCGCGGGAGCACGGCAGGACCACGGTGCCCATGGCGGGCGCGTCGGGGCCGTGCATGGCGTCGATCAGGTCGTCGATGACCTCGTGCGGCAGGAACGGCTCGTCGCCCTGGACGTTCACGATCAGCTCGGCGTCGGTCGACTGGGCGGCTTCCCACACGCGGTCGGACCCGGAGGGATGCGACGGCTTCGTCATGACGACGTGCCCGCCGAACGCCTTCACGGCATTTTCCACGCGGGGATCGTCGGCGGCGACGGTCACGGAGTCGGCCTTCGAGCGCATGGCGTTCTCCCAGACGTGCTGAATGACCGGCTTTCCGCCGAGGTCGGCGAGGACTTTGCCGGGGAATCGCATGGAGCCCATGCGGGCGGGGATGATGACGGCTGTCTTCATGGCGCGTCTCCGGGATCAGAAATCGTGGGACACGAGGCCGTCGCGGAGCTTCGGCTCGAACCAGGTGGATTTCGGGGGCATGATGGAACCGGCGTCGGCGATCGCCATCAGCTGGTCCAGCGTGGTCGGGTACATGGAGAAGCAGACGGCTGCGAGCCCTTCGGCGCAGAGGCGTTCGAGTTCGCCCGTGCCGCGGATGCCGCCGATGAAGTCGATGCGGGCGTTGGTGCGCGGATCGTCGATGCCGAGGACCGGACCGAGCACGCGGTCCTGCAGGATGCTGACGTCGAGGCAGGCGGTCACGGAGAGCCCGTCGAAGGAGAATTTCGGCGTGAGCGCGTACCATTTCCCGCCGAGATACATGCGGAACGTGCCGGAGCGGTCGGGCGACTTCGTGGAGGTTTCCGCCACCTCGAATCCGGCGGCGGTGATCTTCGCGAGGAATTCCGCCTCGGTCAGGCCGTTCAGGTCCTTCACCGCGCGGTTGTACGGCAGGATGCGGAGCTGGTTGGACGGGAACGCCACGGCGAGGAAGTAGTTGTACTCCTCGTTGCCGGTGTGGTCCGGATTCGCGGCGCGGCAGGTCGCGGCGGCGCGGGCGGCGGATGCGGCACGGTGGTGTCCGTCGGCGATGTAGAAGCACGGCACGGCGTCGGCGAAGAGCCGGGCGAGCGCGACGCTCTTGTCTCCGGCCTTCCAGAGTTCGTGTTTGATGCCGTCCGCCGCGGTGAACGAGAAGAACGGCGCTTCCTTGATGATGTCGGCGACGAGTTCGTCGATCGCCGGGACGTCGCGGTAGGTCAGGAAGACCGGGCCGGTCTGCGAACGGAGCGTCATGACGTGGCGGGCGCGGTCGTCCTCCTTGTCGCGGCGGGTGGTCTCGTGCTTCTTGATGACGCCGGAATCGTATTCGGCGGCGGAAGCTGTGCCCGCGATGCCGATCTGCGTGCGGCCGTCCATGGTGAGCGCGTAGACGTAGAGATTCGCCTCGGGATCATGGGCGAGGGGGGCCGCCGCGCAGAGGCGTTTGAAGTTCGCGAGCGCCTTGTCGTACACGGCGTCGGAATGGATGTCCGTGCCCGCGGGGAGTTCGATCTCGGGGCGGGAGACGCGGAGGAAAGTCAGGGGATTGCCTTCGGCGAGCTTTGCCGCTTCGGCGGTGTTCACGACGTCGTAGGGGACGGCGGCGACCTGCGCGGCTTCGGCGGGACGGGGCATGAGGGCGTGGAAGGGTCTGAAAACAGCCATGGAAACGTACTCCGGGTTGAGTTCGGAATTGCGGTTGAAAAGTTCTATCTTATAATATACACGCCCGAAGCGGATTCCGCAAGGGAAAAACGTAAAAAAGACGGGTGTTTTCAGGCGAGGCGGATGGAAAAGCGGACGAGGCATCCCTCCCAGTGTGCGCATTTGCTTATTTGAGCGTCATTTTCAGGCGGTTTTTGGTTTTTTTCCGGAAATCCGCTTGAAAAAACGAACGGAGTGTGCTACATTAAGTTATTCCTTCTATTATGACCGCGGCGGAACTCTGATGTTTATCCTGCCTGCCGGCCATAACCCTTTCACCCGTCCGGCAGGCATCATCCGCCTGTATCATTTTCCGGACGGATTGCCGGACCTCCGGAATATGTTTGCCCTGGACGGCGAAGAAACGCATTCCGGAAATCTCAACCACAAAGAACCCGCACGGAGACGGAAGAGTTGAAACCTCTTGCTCTGACCGGCGGAATCGCATGCGGAAAAACAACGGCGGGTCATTTCCTGCTGGAAGCCGGATTCTCCCATATCTACGACACCGATGCGATCTGCCACGACCTTTATGACGATCCCACGCCGGAACTTCTGTCCGGAATGCGGAAAAACTGGGGCGATGACGTCGTGACCCCGGATTCGCGCATCGACCGGGCGGCGCTGTCGGAACGTCTTTTCGCCGCGGCGGACCGCGCGGATGCTTTCGACGCTTTGAACAAACTGGTGCATCCCGCTGTGGAACAACTTCTTCACGAACTCATGAAGCAGGACGCCGTCACGGAAAACGATCTCGTCCTGGTCGAAGTCCCGCTGCTTTTCGAGATCGGCTGGGAAACGAAGTTTTCGCACACGGTGGCGGTCTGGATGCCGCGCGAGACGCAGATCGCACGGCTGATGGCCCGGAACGGCCTGACCCGCGAGGAAGCGGAATCGCGTCTGGCCGTGCAGATGTCCGCTGATGCGAAACTCGCCCGCGCCGACTTCGGTCTGATCAACAACGGCGCGCCGGAACACCTGAGAAAACAGTGTTTCGAGCTGGTCGAATATTTGAAATCAAACCTGTTGTAATTTTTAATCAATCCCCCCACATTTGTCCTGTCATTCAAATTCAATCATAACCGCATCCGAAAGGAAAAACTGATGTCAGACGAACTGGAAGCAATGCAGTCCGAAAATCTAGCAGCCGTACAGAATGAATTACCGGAGCAGGCCGCTCCGGCCGCCGAGGCGGAAGCCGAAGCGCCTGTGAAAAAACGCCGCGGCCGTCCGCCGAAAAAACGCCCCGAGGAAGAGGCCGAAGCGGAAATCGCCTCCGATCTGCCGCAGGACGCCGCGCCGGAGGAAAAGCCCGCCGCTCCGTCCGCTTCCCGCGCCAACGCGCTTGATACGGATTTCGGCGAGGACGGCGATTACGATCCCGCCTCCGTTCAGCACATTGATTCCTTTACGCCGGCCTCCCGCAAGGGATTAAAAGCCGTCCGCACCATTAAATTCAACCTCGACGACGATGATTTCGACGGCGATTCGCAGCCGGAAGAATTCCCCGGCGGAATACGTCCGAACGAGATCGTGGTCGCGGGCATGAACGAGCCCGGCGGCGCATCGGTCGACCTCCCGCCCGACGACGATATCGTCTACGTGCCCCCGACGCCCAAAGCCCCCGCGCGCACCCCGCGCAATGAATACGAGGAAGCCATGCCGGATTTCCCCGACGACAACATGGAGACCCGCGACCTCGGCGAACAGATGGCGTCCGAACCGGGCCGGCAGGGGGAGAACGCGGGCTCCGCGCCGTCGGGAAACGCCGCCCCGGCGCAGAACGCCGCACGTCCGGCCGTGCAGCAGAACCAGCAGAACAACAACGGCCAGCAGGGCGGTCAGCAGCGCGGCGGCCACGGCCAGAATCAACAGAACAATCAGAATCAGCAGAGGAACAACAAGCATCAGCGCCAGTTCAATAACAACAATCAGCAGCAGAACAACAACCGTCAGTTCAATAACAACAATCAGCAGTTCAGAAAGCAGCAGAACAATCAGAACAACCAGAACCAGAAGCGCCGTTTCCAGGGCGGCGGCAACGGCGGCGGCTTCAACGGCGGCAACCGTCAGAGCGACGATCCGACCTACGCAGAAATACGCCGCCTCACGAAGATGACCCAGCAGAACTACAACAACGGTCCGCGCATCGAGTACGACGAGAACGGCGAACCGATCCCGCCGCCGACCCTGAACATCTCCGGTCTTCAGCAGAAGAACATCTCCGAACTCAGCCAGATGGCGCGCGACATGGGCATCGAGGGCGTCGGCGTCCTTACCAAATCCGAGCTCGTCTTCGAGATCATCCGCGCAAACAGCGACAAGTGCGTCCTCGTCGGCAGCGGCTTCCTCGAGATCATGCCCGACGGCTTCGGTTTCCTGCGCTCCCCGTACTACAGCTACCTGCCGTCCTCCGAGGACATCTACCTCAGCCCGAACCAGGTCCGGCGTTACGCCGTCCGCACGGGCGACTTCATCGAGGGCGAAATACGCCAGCCGCGCGAACAGGAACGCTTCTTCGCGATGTTCCGCGTGACCAGCATCAACCACCAGTCGCCCGAATGCAGGCGCGACATCATCCCGTTCAACGAACTGAAGCCGTATTTCCCGACCCGGCGCATCTTCCTCGAGACCACCCCGGACGAATTATGCGGCCGCGTGGTCGACCTCGTGACGCCGATCGGACTCGGCCAGCGCGGGCTTATCGTCGCGCCGCCGCGCACCGGCAAGACCGTGCTCCTCCAGAAGATGGCGAACTCGATCATCAAGAACAACCCCGAGGTCATCCTGATCATCCTCCTGATCGACGAGCGCCCCGAGGAAGTTACCGACATGAAGATGAGCGTGAGCTCGAACGCGGAGGTCGTCAGCTCGACCTTCGACGAGCCGCCGGAACGCCACGTGCAGATCGCCGAAATGGTCATAGAAAAGGCCAAGCGCCTCGTGGAATCCAAGAAGGACGTCGTGATCCTGCTCGACTCCATCACGCGTCTCGCACGCGCCTACAACACGCTTCAGCCCCACAGCGGCAAGATCCTGACCGGCGGCGTCGACGCCAACGCGCTCCACAAGCCGAAACGCTTCTTCGGCGCGGCACGCAACATCGAAAACTACGGCAGCCTGACCATCATCGCGACCGCGCTGATCGACACCGGCAGCAAGATGGACGAGGTCATCTTCGAGGAGTTCAAGGGCACCGGCAACATGGAGCTGCACCTCGACCGCCGTCTCGTCGACAAGCGCGTCTACCCGGCCATCAATATCGAGGCCAGCGGCACACGCAAGGAGGAATTACTGCTCCACCGCGACGAGCTCCCGCGCGTCTGGACGCTCCGCAAGGCCATGACCGGCGTCCCGCCCGTCGAGGCCATGGAAGTCCTGATCTCCAAGCTCAAGAAGGTCTCGACGAACGCCGAGTTCCTGATGTCGATGCCCGCCTCGAACTGAGGCGGGGATCCCGCGCTGTCCGTTTCCGTGCTTAACTCCCGCTCAGGAGGTCTGATGATGAAAGCCCTGTCCCTTCTGTCCCTTCCGGTTTTCCTTGCCTGCGCGCTCGCCGCGTGCGGGTCCGCCCAGTCGACGCAAACCGCGAAATCCGCCGGTTCTTCGCCGGAATCCGCGCCCGCGGCCGATCCCTTCGCGCCGAATCCGCCCGCCGGGATGAAGCTGGTCTGGTCCGACGAATTCAATACGGACGGACGGCCCGATCCGGCGAACTGGACGTACGAGACCGGGTATGTGCGGAATCACGAGGCGCAGTGGTACCGTCCGGAGAGCGCCGAGGTGCGCGACGGATGCCTGGTCATCACGGCGGAACACCACGCGCAGCCGCTTCCGAATCCGAGCCGGAACGCGTTCGGATGGTTCGGCGGGGACAGCCGCCCGATCGAATACACCTCCGCCTGCCTCATCACGAAGGGGCTTCATTCGTTTCAGTACGGCCGCATCGAGGCGCGCATCAAAGCGCCCCTGATGGAAGGCTCCTGGCCCGCGTTCTGGACGCTCGGCGTGTCCGAAAACTGGCCGTCCTGCGGCGAGATCGACATCTTCGAATACTACAAGGAAACGGTCCTCGCGAACTTCTGCTGGGCCGCGCCCGGCGGTACGTGGACGCCCGAATGGAACACCGTCCGCACGCCGCTGCGCCAATTCACGCGCGAGAATCCCGGCTGGGCCGACGAGTTCCACGTGTACGCGATGGACTGGGACGAGAACCGCATCGTGCTGTCCGTGGACGGACGCGCCGTGAACGATTCCTCCATCGCCGAGGTCCGCAACGCCCGGTTCCGCTCCGTCGCGAATCCGTTTCATCAGCCGCACTATCTGCTGGTGAACCTCGCGCTCGGCGGCGACAGCGGCGGCGACGTGACGAAGGTGCCGTTTCCCGTCCGCATGTACGTCGATTACGTCCGCGTCTACCAGAAGGCCGGACAGAACTGAACCAACCGATCCCCGGAGAACCCCATGCTGCCCTTAGGTCTCAAGAAATTCTTTTGTTCGCTGATCCCCGTGAAAAAACTCCGCAAGAAAGTCCGCACGCGGGTCGTCTATGAGCACCATTTCCGAATTCGGAGCCGCAAGTGCAAGATGGGCGAAGGCTCGTATGCCGGGGAGGGATTCGAGGTCGCGAACAAACAGACGACCGTCGGCAAATATTGCTCCATCGGCTGCAACGTCAATATCGGCACGACCCAGCATCCGGTCAGCTTCCTCTCGACGCACCCCCTGCAGTACACGGACATGCCGTACGGCCCGAACCTGCCGCCGGAATGCCGCTGCAAGTTCGAGAACATCAAGCGTCCGTGCACGATCGGGAATGACGTGTGGATCGGTCTCAACGTTGTCATCATGGACGGCGTCACGGTCGGAGACGGCGCGATCATCGCGGCGGGCGCGGTCGTGACGAAGGACGTCCCGCCGTACGCGATCGTGGGCGGCGTCCCGGCCAAAGTGATCCGTTACAGGTTTTCGCCGGAGATCATCGAGGCGCTGCTCGAACTTCGCTGGTGGGACCTTCCCCTCGAACAGTGGAAGAATCTTCCGTTCGACGACGTCCCGCGCTGCATCGAGGAACTGCGGAAGATCCGCGCCTCCTGAAAGAGCGCAAAATGCCCGGATTTTCAGGTGAAAAAGCCGGGCATGAATTATTTGCCATTGGCGTTCCCTGAGTCTCTTATGCCGTCCGCGATGGATTGAATCTTCGCGTGGATGGAAGTCTTTCCCGCATCGTCAGGAGCGGTATTCCGGAACCGGGGCACAGAAAAGGCCGGATACCGTTTTGAGGCGGTATCCGGCCGGGAATCAAGTGGCTGAGTTAATCAGCCGAATGATGTTGGCGCGATCCGATCAGATGCCCTTGAAGAGGAGCGGGGCAAATTCACGGAGGCTGCGGCGCCAGGTCAGCCATTCGTGAGCGGTGCCCGGGGACATGTAGAACGTGACCGGGAGGCCGTATTCCTTCATCTGGTTCGCGATGTTGCGCGGGCCGTTGGCGTTTTCAGCTTCGCCGTGGGAGATGAAGATGGCATGGAGTTTCTTGGAAGGATCTTCCTTGGCGGTCTTGAGAGCTCCGTTGTAAGCGCTCTCAACAGCGCCGTTCATGCCGAACAGACCGGAGAAGCTGCCGAGCCAGCCGAACTTGTCGAGGTTGGAGGTGACAGTGCTCCAGGTCTGGCCGCCGCCGCGGGAGAGACCCGCCATGGCGCGGTGGTCACGATCCGGAATGGTGCGGAAGGTCTTGTCGATGTAGGGGATGAGCTCCTTCACGAAGATGTCGGTGACACCGCCGGGGCCCATGTTCATCATGCCGCCGCCGACGCCGCGGCCGACGTAGGAGTTGGCCTTCATGTCGCCGCAATCCATGACGATGATCATCGGAACGGCCTTCTTGGCCGCGATGAGGTTGTCCATGATGTTGGCGGTACGGCCCTGAATCATCCAGCCGTTTTCATCTTCGCCCCAGCCGTGCATGAGGAGGAGGACCGGGTAACGCTTGTTCGCGTTCTCGGGCAGTTCGTACTCAGCGGGAGTGTAGACGTTGCAGACGCGTTCGATGCCGCCGTTGATCTCGGACCAATACTGGCAGCGACGGACCTGTCCGTGCGGGACGTCCTTGTTGAAGTGGTGGTAAGCGCCCTCTTCCTTGGATTCGGGAACTTCGATACCGGACTGCATGGCGTTGCTGCCGAAGTAGGCGCCGGTCTTCTGGTCGGAGACGACGTTGCCGTCGACGCGGAAGGAGTAGTAGTGGAAGCCGACCACGAGCGGATCAGTCTTGACTTCCCAGACGCCGTTCGCGCCTTCGACCTTCTTCAGGTGATAGAGCTTGTCGCCGCTGCCGTCGCGGAGACCCTGGGAGATGGTCACATCCTGCGCGCCGGGAGCAGTGAGTCGATAGATGACTTCGCCGGTTTCCGGGTTCACTGCGGGATAGGATTCGCAGAAGATGGTGGTCTCGGAGGGGACGAAGCCTTCCGGGAGACGGGACTGACCGCCGCCGAACATGCCGCCGAAGCCGCCGGGGCCGCCGCCGGACTGGGTCGCGCCGAAGGCATTGCCGCCGCCGAGACCGCCGCCACGACGACCACCCTGGCCGCCTGCGCCGGGACCGCCGGCAGGACGCTGGCCGCCGCCGAAGCCGCCGCCGAAGCCGCCCATGCCGCCGGGAGCTCCGCCAGGAGCGCCGCCGCCAAAGCCGCCGAAGCCGCCCATCGCGGGCGCGCCGCCAGCAGC
>JAFXUM010000013.1 GCA_017524965.1 Lentisphaeria bacterium
ATCGCCGTGAACGCGGTCGCCCCCGAAAAGGACGCCCCCAAGTATCGCGAAGACATGAATGAAGTCTACGCGACCGCCGCACCCGCTCCGATCGTGATCCCGGCATGGGATTACGTGAACAAAACAGGCGCGAACGGCGCAAACTGGAAAGAGGTCGTCGGACTGGGCCGCTGGGGCAACATTTCCAACTACGGCGGCGCGATGGCGGTGTTCCCGCTGCCGACGCCGTCCGTCCTGCCGCCCGAACCCGCGCCGACGCTCGAATACCGCGTCTACATCCCGGAACCCGGCAAGGTGACGGTCGACGTGGAGATCATGCCGATCTACCCGGACAAGGAAGACACCGGCCTGCGCGGTGCGGGCTTCCGCGAACTCCGCATCGGCACGGCGTTCGACGACGGACCGGTGAAGGTGACCGACACGCTTTCCGGCGAATTCAAGCGCCTGAACAACGAGATTTTCGAAAACGTCCGCAAGGTGCGCGTGACGCACGACGTGAAGGAAGCCGGACTGCACACGTTCAAAGTCGTGATGGTCGATCCCGTCGTCGCGGTCGAACGCCTCGTGTTCTACCCCGAACTGGTCCGCAGAAGCAACCTCGGCGCGCCGTTCACCCGGCGGATTTCGCGCCGTATATTCGTGGATCCCCGTCCGTTTGAGCCGAACGACGAAAACCTTTACGATTATCTGTATGGGCCCGACTGGCGCAAAAAGCTGGAGAAAAGGCGGAAAAAAGAGACTGAACGTGAATAAGAAGCGGGACACAATGCCGGCGCGCGAGCCGGAACTCGCGATCCAGAAACAGTGGTCGGAGGTCCGGCGCGGCACGGTCTTCACGCTCCTGAACGGCGCCTCGCTGCGGGTGCTCTCGCCGGGGCGCTGGAACCGGATGCCCGGGCCGGATTTCCGCGGCGCGAAACTGGAGCTGAACGGCGCGGACCTTCGCGGAGACGTGGAGGTCCACACGAAGACGAGCGACTGGATTTCGCACGGTCACGGCGTCGATCCGATGTATGAAAACGTGGTCCTGCATGTGGTCCGGCGCGACGACACGTCGCCCGGAAACGTGGCGTTTCTGCCGGAATCCGCCGTGCTGGTCCTGCCGGAAGCCGGGGCGGGGGACGGCGAGGCGGAAACGAACAAAACGCCGCATGCCGCCTGCGCCGCGCATTTCGCGAAGATGACGCCGGACGAACTCGAAACGTTTCTGTGCGACGCGGGCGCGGACCGCCTGAAACTGCGCGCCGCCGAACGCCTCCGCATGATGATCTCGGCGGGCACGACGAAGGCGTTTCTCTCCGCCGTCGCCGAACAGCTCGGCGTGCCCGACAACCGCGAGGTCTTCCGCACGCTCGCGGAACGTCTCCGCGAATATCAGGAGGACGAGCTGACGGCGCATTTCGAGGCGCTGGCGTGGGGCGAATCCGGGCTTCTGCCCGACCCCGCCGCCGACAAGCGCCTGACCGGAGACGGCCGCGCGCTCGCATCCGCCTGGTGGGACGAATGGTGGCCCCTGCGGAAGAACGGCGGCGAAGGGCTCTTCTTCAAGCGCACCTGCCGTCCACTGAACAGCCCGGAACGCCGTCTGGCGATGCTCGGCGCGGTCGGACGGACGTTCCTGCCCGACCCGTGCGGCCAGCTCGCGGGCATTCTGAAGCGAGGAAGCGCGGATTTGATCCTGGAGACGATCCAGGACCGTCTGAGCGGCGGTGAGGCGTTCTGGGACGCGCATACGTCGTTCCGGTCCGCCGAGCTCAAACACCACGCCGCGCTCTTCGGGCGTCCGCGCGTGGAATCGCTGTTCGCGGACGTGGTGCTGCCCATTCTGGCGGCGTACGCGAAGCTCGTACACGACGATGCGCTGGAATCGCGCGTCTTCGAGCTCTTCCGCACGATGCCGCCGCTCCAGAGCAATCTGGTGGTGCGCCGGATGCAGGCGCTGTGTCTGCCGGGTCGGAAAAATGTCGTAAAAAGCGCCGCCGCCCAGCAGGGGCTGATCCACCTGTACAAAACGCATTGCGAAGCGCAGGCGGGCGACTGCGGCGCGTGCAGACTGCGTCATTCGTTCGCACCGGAGCCGTGAGGCGGGAAAGGAACCACAGACCATGCCGTTGAAAAAACTCAAGATCGGCGTCAGCGCGTGCCTGCTGGGCATGAAATACCGTTACGACGGCACGGACAAGCTCGACGCGCGCATCGTGGAACGCCTGTTGAACAAGGTCGAATTCGTGCCCGTCTGTCCGGAGGTCGAATGCGGCCTCGAGATCCCGCGTCCGGCGATGCGCCTGGAACGCACCCCCGGCGGCACGCGCCTCAAAGTGATCGCCACGGGCGAGGACGAGACGCGCCGGATGGAGGAATGGGCGGGCGTGAAGATCGAACAGCTTCTGCGGCGCGGCGTCGGCGCGTTTCTCTTCAAGGCGCGGTCGCCGAGCTGCGGATTCGGCAACACGTCCGTTTTCGATTCGCAGGGGCGGTGCGTCGTGAAGACCTCGGACGGCCTGTTCGTGCGGATGCTGAGGAGGAAATGCCCGAAGATGGTGATCGGGACGGAGGACCGCCTCGACGAGTTCATCGACAAGCTGAATCTGGACATCTTCCGCGACTGATCCCGTCCGGCGCGTCCCCGCCGAAAAGACGGATCAAACAGGCCGCCACGGCTTGATTTTCGCGTTTGCCCATGTATATTAATGGCGAACGCATGAGACAACAACGTTTTTCCCTTCTCTGAAAGGAGTTCCCGCATGAAGAAGTTATTCCTGCCGCTGACGGCGGCTTTTGCCTGTTTCATCCTCGCCGCGTGCGCGGTCGTCGACTACGAAGGCGAATCCCTGCCCGCCCTCTCCTCGGACACCCCGGTGAAGTTCTACCTCGCATCCGATCTGGAAAAGATGCCCGGCGTGCGCGTGCTCGGCACGGCGGAATACACCGCGCGCCCCACGCTCACCAGCAAGGACATCCGCGCGATCCTCCAGGACGCCGCGCGCGACGAGGGCGCGAACGGCATCCGCATCATCTCCATGGAGAAGATCGCGGACGGCGAGGCGCGCAAGGACCAGATCAACAACACCGGCGCGCCGCAGTGGACTGTCTCCGACAACAGCGACACCTCGCTGACGAACATGAAGAACACGATCAACGGCGCCGACACCCGCGACAGACAGAAGACCATCTACAAGACGTTCGTGAGGGCCGAATTCCTGTCCGTGCCCGAAACCCTGCTGCGCGTCGAAGACAGGCCATGACCGTCTGCTTCTTCGGAACCGTTTTCCGGGCGGCGGAGTTTGTTTCCTTCCAAACATCACGCCGCCCTTTTTCTCCTCAAACACAACTTCTGATTTAAATTGAGGTGATCCGCCCATGAAAATCCCCCGCCTGCTCCCCGTGCTTGCCCTGAGCGCCCTCGCGCTCGTTTCGATCCCGTCCTGCGTCAGCGAAGAACCGCACGCGTCCGCCGACACGCCCCGCCGTCTCGCCCTGCCCGACCTGCTCAGCGACCACGCCGTGCTCCAGCGGTCCGCCGCCACGCACGTCTGGGGCAAGGCCACGCCCTATGCGAAGGTGGAAGTCCGCATCGGCGAGGCCGGCTGGTTCGCGAAGTCCGCGACCGCGGAGACGACCGCGGCGGAGGACGGCACGTGGCTGGCGAGCGTGGACGTGCGGAAACTCGGCGACGGCCCGTACACCATGACCGTGACAAGCGGCGGCGAGAAGCTCACCCGCTACGACATCCTGATCGGCGAAGTCTTCCTCGCGTCCGGCCAGTCCAACATGGAGAAGCCGCTCGGGCCGCGCACCAACCAGCAGCCGATCCCGGACTACATGGATATCGCGAAGGCGTCCGCGCTTCAGCCGAACGCCGTCCGCATGGCGACGATCAAGGAGAAACAGGTCCCGTCGCCGTCCGACACGTTCACCGGGCCGTGGGAGCTCCCCGGCGAGACCACCACGCCGCGCTATTCCGCCGTGGCGTATTTCGCCGCCGAACAGCTTCACAAGGAGCTCGGCGTGCCGATCGGCATCATCCATTCCTCGCTCGGCGGCAGCAAGGTCCAGGTGTGGACCAGCCGCGAAGCGCTCGTCGAGGCCGGCGAGGACCCGAACGAGACGTTCCGGGGCAAGACCAGCACGTACCTCTACAACGGTATGGTCTATCCGCTCCGCAACGCGTCGTTCCGCAGCGTCCTGTGGTTCCAGGGCGAACAGAACATGGACGACGCCGAGAAATACGACAAGCTGTACGCGCTCATGACGGGTTCCTGGCGGAAACTCTTCGGACGCGACGACCTCAAATTCTATTTCGTCACGCTCAACGGCTACAAGCCGCCGGATCCCGACCCGAACGCCGTCGCCGTCCAGCCGCGCATCCGCGCTTCCCAGCAGCGCACCGAGCTTGCCGATCCGCTCTCGCACATGGCGGTCGGCGCGGACACCGGCGAGGCGCTCGACGTGCACGCCCGCGACAAACGCCCCATCGGCGAACGCCTCGCGAAGCTCGTGCTGAAATACGATTTCGGACGCGACATCGTGGCGGACAGCCCCATCTTCAAGAGCGCCTCGCGCAATGGTTCCGAAGTCACGGTCACGTTCGACCGCGTCGGCGGCGGCCTGGTCGCGCACCCCGTGAAGACCGAATACGTCACGCAGGGACGCCGCGCGAACGCCCCGTACACGCGGTGCAGCCCGGACAGCCAGCTGGAGGATTTCGCGCTGCGCGACGCCGACGGCAAATGGCACTGGGCGGACGACGCCCATATCGTCGGCAAAGACTCGGTCGTCGTCTCCTCGAAGGCCGTCCCCTCCCCCACTGCGATCCGCTACGCCTACCGCGGATTCCCGATGGGCAATCTCTACAACGAGGAAGGATTCCCGGCGGCGCAGTTCGACGTGGAATTGAAGTAAGACGTTTTCCCGCTTCCGTCCGCGCGGAACAGTCAACGCATGGTTTACGGTTGAGGCTGTTTCGGGGTCGGTATCTTCTCCGGCGGAACGAGCGTTCCCGAAAACGCCTCCGGCGCAACGTTCACGCCGGGCGGCAGTTCAATATCCACCAGAGCAGAGCAGCCGTGGAACGCCTGATAACCGATATGTTTCACACTGGAGGGAATCACGATCTTCTTCAGGCCGGTGCAGTTCTCGAACGCGCCCTGTTGAATCTCTTTCAGCCCGTCCCGGAGCACGACCGTTTCCAGGCCGGTGCAGCCGGAAAACGCATAATAACCGATCGTCGTCACGCCGGACGGGATGTCGATTTCCTTTAAGGCAGTGCAGCCCTTGAAAGCACATGAGCCGATTATCTCTACGCCGGACGGGATTCGGATATCCGTCAGGTTCGGGCATTCGAAGAACAGATCGGAGTCGATCTCCGCCAAAGAATCCGGCAGCACGATCTCCCGCAGTTCCGGGCTTCTGTCGAACGCGCGCCCCCCGATCGTCGTCACGCTGTCCGGGATCACGATCTTCCTCAGGCCGGTGTTGTAAAACGCGGAAACGTCGATGGCCTCCACGCTGTCTGGGATTCTGATCTCCCTCAGATTCAGACAAGTTCCGAACGCATAGTTCCCGATCTTCGTCACGCCGTACGGGATCCGGATGCTGCGCATGTGTATGCAGTGATCAAAAGCGCCCGCCCCGATCTCCGTCGCGCCGGGCGGGATGACATAATGCCGGTACAGCAGATAAGGCCGCAGTTTTTCGAGCCATGCGGATTTGAAGATAAAGTCGAAAATACCGGCATGTTCCCTGACCGAACCGCGGTCAACGACGGTCGTCCCGCGCGGGATGCGGCAGACGAACGCGTAGTCATACGCGATGTTTTCGAGCAGGAGCAGCAGGAGCAGAAGGGACAGCGCGATCAGCACGACGGCGCCGCGTTTGAACCGGCGCATCCGGAATTCCTGCTCCTCGCGGCGGGAGATTTCCGCGAGTTCGGACGGATTGTTTTCAAATTCATTCATGGCTGCGTGTTCCTCTCCTTTTCGGCGGCCTGCTGATACGGCGTCCCCTCGAACGCGTCCGGCGCAACGTTCACGCCGGGCGGCAGTTCGATGTCCGCGAGGGAGGAGCAGCCGAGAAACGCCCCGATTCCGATCTCCGTCACACCGTCCGGGATGCGGATTTTCTCCAATGCCGTGCAGCCGGCGAACGCGCCCCCGCCGATCGTCTTCAGACTGTTCGGAAGCTCGACGCGCTTCAGATTGACGCATTTGCGGAACGCCATGGGGTCGATCGTCTCCAAGCCCTCCGGGAGCTCGATCGTCGTCAAATTGCAGCATTCCGAGAATGCGGATCGGCCGATTTTCTTCACACTGCCGGGGATCTCGACGCTACGGAGGAAGAGGCACCCGCTTTCAAGAAACACACTTTCGCCGATCTCCGTGACGCCGTCCGGGATCACATAATGCCGGTACATCAGATACGGCAGCAGTTTTGGATACTTTCCGCTTCGGAAGAGACCATCGAAAACCGGATCGTACGGTTTGATCGAATGGGAATCGACGACGGTCGTCCCGGGCTCGATGCGGCAGACATGCACGAAATCGGCAATCCTGTACAAAAAAAAGCACAGGAAGGAAAGTGCGATCAGGATAGCGGGATACAGAATCGCAAAACGCACACGGCGTTTCCGCTTCTTCGCGCGGAGCTGTCCGTCGGTTTCGGGAATATGGTTCGTCTCTTCGCTCATGGCTTGTTCTCCGTTTCGGGTTGAGGCGGTTTCGTATTTTTATAGAAATAATATAATGCCCTTTATCCCAAATGCAAGACGAACAAAAGAAAAAACCATGCCGGGCATGAGGTCCGGCATGGCGGGATTTCGTTAATATTCAGCGGGAAAACGATGTTATTTCGTCTTCACCGGGGTGCTGAATTTCGGTCCGAAGTAGGTCTGCGGAAGGCTGCCCTTGGAGATCACGATCTTCTCGACGACGACGGCCGGATCGACCATGTAAATCTTGAGGGTGTGCGTGCCGACATTCTCGACGTCGAGCTGCGTGCGCATCCTGCGGATGTTTTCCTTCACGTTCTGGTCCCAGTTGGTGCCGCCGGACTCGAAGGTCTGACGATAGTTGCCGCGCTGGACGTTTCCGTAGGCGTCGATCGTGTTCGGCTTGGCGTCGTCGATGCCGACCGACACGCGGAGGCCGCGGTCCGGGACGAAGTTCAGGGTCGGGGACGTGTAGAGCGTGATGTCGTACTTGCCGGGCTCGGAGATGTAGATCGGGTACTCCATGCTCGGAGCCTTGGTGTAGTCGGTGACGCTGTCGGCGGTCACGGGGAAGATGCACATGCCGCCGTCCGCGCGGCCGTAGTCCGGGATGAGCTTCCAGGTCACATCGCCCGCGGCGTTGACCTTGGCGGGCTGTCCGGCGGGGATGGAGATCGGGCCGGCGAGCGCGCCCCAAACGGATTTTTCACCCTTGACGGACTTCGGAGCGTCGGCCTTGACGGCGGCGACGCGGATCTTCGCGGTGCCGTTCGGGCCGGTGACTTCGATGTAACCGGCGTTCGTGCCGTTCTGCGCCTTCGCCCAGTCGATCTCGACGTTCACGGGGACGTCGATCACGGAGGCGACGTCTTCCTTCACGTCGACCTTGATCCACGGTTCGGTGGTCTTGACCGTGAACTTGGCTTCCTGCTTGCCGCGGCGGAAGACTTCGAACACGTGACTGACAGGATTCCAGCTGTCGAACACGGGGAGCATGAGGTCTTCCGTGGCGGGCCATGCCTGGTTGTTGTTCTCGACCGCCACGCCGATCTCGGAGACGTCCGGGACGTTCAGTTCGGTGAGACGCGGCATCTGGTTGCTGTTCGGGGTATCCCAGCCGTTCTGCGAGGTGCCGATGTGCGGCTGGTCCATCATGTGGATCCACTTGCCGCCGGCGATTTCCTTGTTGTACACGTCGGCGAGCTTCTTGTCTTCCTCGAAGAGCTGACGGGCGGCAAACGCGAACTCGTTGGCGGAGGCGCGGCCCTGCTGGGCGTAGAGACGGTTCTTGCCGGCCGCGACCTGCATTTCGGCGACCTGCGCGGAGGCTTTCACCGGGTGGTAGACGAGCTGGAAGTAGGCATCCTGGTATTCCTTCGGCATTTTCGCCTTGATCGCTTCGGCGCGGTCGACGAGCTTCAGCCAGGCTTCGACGACGCCGTCGGCCTCGCGGTCATTGACCACGCTGTACGTGTTCGCGTCGAGGATTTCGGGCTTGCGCCAGGCGTTGTACTTCGCGTACTTCGACACGATGTCGGCGATCTCTTCGGCGTACTCGTCGCCGAACTGTTCCTTCGCCCAGTTCACCGTGTATTCGCCGATCTTGTCCTGCGGAATGGCGTCCGGATCGTACGCGAACTTCAGCACGAAGTCGATCGGGATCTCCATCGGCTTCAGGTCGCCGGTGTTCAGGATCCAGAGCTTGTCCGCGCCCCAGCGGTAGGTCAGGTTCAGCTGTTCCCAGAGTTTCGGGACCGGGCTGACGTTCAGCCAGCGGTAGCTGTGCGGGCCGCCGACGTAGTCGACGTGGTAGTACATGCCCGCGCCGCCGGAACGCTTGCGCTCTTCCGGGGTGGGCAGACGGCGCACGTTGCCCCAGTTGTCGTCGCACCAGAGGATGATGACGTCGTCGGGCACGCGCATGCCGCTGTCGTAGTAATCCTGGACTTCCTTGTAGATCGCCCACATCTGCGGGACCTCGGAGGCGGGTTTGCCATACGCCTCTTCGATCAGCGTGCGCTGGTCCTTGATGACGTCGGTCAGGATCTTGATGTTGTCCTCCATCTTGGAGCCGCGGCCGCCCATGGGCTCGTCGCCGTCGCCGCGCATGCCGATGGTCACGAGGTTGTCGTACTTGGCGTTGCGCGTGATGCCCTCTTTCCAGAAGTTGTAGAGGTTTTCCTTATTGGTGTTGTAGTTCCACGCGCCGAGCTGACGGTTGCGGTTGCGCTTCGTCCATTCCTCCTGGTTGCGCATCATCGGTTCGTGGTGGCTGGTGCCCATCACGATGCCGTATTCGTCGGCGAGGCGCGGGTTCTCCGGGTCGTCCTCGTTGAACGCCTTGCCCCACATCGCCGGCCACAGATAGTTGCCTTTGAGGCGCAGGATGAGTTCGAACATGTGGACGTACATCTTGGAGTTGATGCCGCCGAACTGGGCGCGCGCCCACGGGCCGAACGCCGGTTCTTCGTCATTGATGAAGATGCCGCGGTATTTCACCTTCGGCGGTCCCTGAACGAACGCGCCGGGGACGATGAAGAGGGAGTCGTGCTTCTTCGCCGGAACGTCGGCCCACCAGTACCACGGGGACACGCCGATCTTCTCTGAAATGTCGTAGATGCCGAAGATGGTGCCGCGCTTGTCGCTGCCCGCGACGACCAGGCTGCCGTCGACGGTCTGGATCAGGAACGATTCCCACTGGCCCTTGATCTTCGACACGTCGATCTTCTTGTCGGCAATCAGGCCGTCGATGAGCATGCTCTTGCCGATCGTGCCGACCACCACGGAGCCTTTTTCGATCTTGTTTTCGGTGTATACTTCGATCGTGACGACTTCCGAAGCCTTGCCCGTGACCTTGCCGACGTCGTCGCCGAGGTCTTTCGCGGCGCGGATCACACCCGCCCAGTCGGCGGAGTCAACCAGGATCTTTGCGGAAACGCCGTCCTTCGCGAGCTGGAACGCGCCGGGCGCGCTGTCGAACATCACGTAGGGAGTGGCGGCCGCGCCCATCTGCGACGGCTGCTGCGCGGAGACGTCCCGTGCGGCGGCCAGCGCGAGAACGCAGCAGGCGGAGAGAATGACTTTTTTCAGCATGTTAAAAATCCTCATGTTGATGTGAAAAATTGACGAATGGTTGTTTGTTTTATGTCAATCGACCATACTATAATACTTGATAACCGTTTTTTCAAATCGTTTCTCCCTCCCGGCGGACTTTTTTTCGATATTTCCCGCGTTTTCATTTCGGCACAGCGTGAACGGAACGTTTCTTTTTTCGCGTTAAGATTACGTTAATATGCGTTATGACGCTTGAAAATGTTTTTCGGACGGATATATTATCGAATGTTTAGTTTCTGAATCACCAACCCCTCACAAAAGGAGTTCAAACCATGAAAAGAACGCTCAAACCGGCCGCGATCCTCTTTACCGCGGCCGCCGTGTCCGCCCTGCCCTCCTGCGCGACGGAGGAACCGGTCGAACCGCTGTTCGAGCCCACGCTCGAATCCCTCGAAGCGCATTATCAGACACCGGAATGGTTCAAGGACGCCAAGTTCGGCATCTTCGCGCACTGGGGTCCGCAGTGCCAGCCCGAATCCGGCGACTGGTACGCCCGGAACATGTATCCGCCGAACGAATGGCAGGGCAGAGTCCATCGCGAGAAATACGGCGACCCGAAGGAATTCGGCTTCAAGGACGTCATCCACCTGTGGAAGGCGGAGAAATGGGATCCGCAGGACCTCGCGAAGCTCTTCAGCGGCATGGGCGCGAAATACGTCGTCTCCCTCGCGAACCATCACGACAACTTCGACCTCTGGGACAGCAAGTACCAGGAATGGAACTCCGTCCGCCTCGGCCCCGGCCGCGACATCGCGAAGGAATGGAAGAAGGCCGTGCAGGGCGCGGGCATGCACTGGGGCGCCAGCATCCACGCCTCGCACGCCTGGTGCTGGTACGAGACCTCCCGTCCCTACGACGGCCTGCTGAAGAAGGAAGACGGCAAGGGCACATGGTGGGGCGAAATGGGACTCGATCCGCAGGAACTCTACGCGCAGAACCACGAGGCGTCGCCGGACAACCGCCACTGGGACTGGGATCCGAAACGCGTCGTGCCGCCCTCGCAGGAATACCGCGACAAGTTCATGAAGCGCCACAAACAGCTCATCGACGAGTATGAGCCCGAGATCATCTACTACGACGACACCGTGATGCCGTTCTATCCCACGTTCAACGACGGCGTCGAGCTGACCGCCTACTACTACAACACCATGTTCAGGAAGAATCACGGCAAACAGGAAGTCGTGGTCTGCGGCAAGGTACTGAACGAGGATCAGCGCAAGGCGATGGTCTGGGACGTCGAACGCGGCGTGCCCGGCGGCATGGTCAAGCCGTACTGGCAGACCGACACCTGCATCGGATCCTGGCACTATGACCGCGGCATTTACGACCGCAACGGCTACAAATCCGCCGAAACCGTGATCCGCATGCTCGTCGACATCGTCAGCAAGGGCGGCAACCTGCTCCTCAGCGTACCCATCCGCGCGGACGGCACCGTCGACGAGAAGGAACGCGTGACCTGCGCCGGGATCGGCGACTGGATGAAGGTCAACGGCGAGGGCATCTACGGTACGCGCACCTGGAAGAAGTTCGGCTCCGGTCCGCAGGCCGAGGGCCCCGGCGAACGCCTCAATGCGCAGGGATTCAACGAAGGACGCGGCAAGCCCGCCACCGCCGAAGACCTCCGCTACACAACCAAGGACGGCAATCTCTACGTCTTCACGCTCGTCGTCCCGAAACCCGGCGCGAAAGTCACCGTCCCGGAGCTCGACGCCAAGGTCAAAAAGGTCTCTCTCCTCGGGTCCGCCAGGGACGTCAAGTGGACGAACGACGGCTCCACGCTCACCATCGACGCCCCCGAGGCCGATCCGAACCTGAAGATCGCCCTCTGCTTCAAGGTCGAATTCGACAAGTGATCCGCCTCGAAGCGGCATAAAAGCGCAAGGCATACCGGACTTCAAAACCCGGTATGCCTTTTTCGTGTGCAAATGAACCGCATCCGCTTGTCCGGGCATCGCATGATCGCTCTCCCGGGGGATACGGTTTTGCTGTATTTTGTTTATCGCCCCAGGACTTGCCCTTGTGCGCGAGCGTAGCCGCGCACTACCCAAGTGGAGGCATTCGCCTCCAAAAGGCGGGGCGCCCGTCCACCCCCTGGACCGACGCCCCACACAATCAAGTTCTTTTCAGAAGAAAAGCTGTTTTGTCAATCCTCCACGAAGAGGTCTTCGTCGTCGAACGGACGGATGTTGCTCGCGCCGGAGTCGTACTGAGCGTTCGCGCCGGAGCCGGGACGGGTCGTCGCGGCCGGAGTCGTACCGGCTGCGCCTGCAGCGCCGCGGCGCTGTCTCATGCCCTGTCCGCCGAATCCGCCGGCCGCACCGCCGCCGAAACCGCCCTGACGGGCTCCGCCCATGCCTGCGCCGAATCCGCCCTGACGGGTCGCGCCGCCGAAACCGCCCATGCCTGCGCCGCCCTGCGGAGCCGCGCCTGCGCCGAATCCGGCGCCGAAGCCGCCCTGAGGAGCCGCGCCTGCGCCGAATCCGCCACCGAATCCGCCCTGAGGAGCCGCGCCTGCGCCGGGACCACCGGCAGCGGGACCGCCCGCCGCGGGACCGGCAGCAGCGCCGCCTTCACGGTTCATACGGGGCTGACGTGCGCCGCCTTCGCGTCTCACGCGGGGCTGTCCGTCCGGAGTCGTGGCGTTCGGGCCGCCGAAACCGCCCTGCAGGCCTGCGCCGAATCCGGCACCAAATCCTGCACCGGGGCCACCTGCGGCACCGCCACCGAAACCGCCTTCAGGAGCGGGGCCAAAGCCGCCGCCGAAACCGCCCATACCGGGGCCGCCCGCGGCACCGCCGCCAAAGCCGCCCTGCGGACCGGCGCCAAAGCCACCGCCAAAGCCACCGCCGAAGCCGCC
>JAFXUM010000136.1 GCA_017524965.1 Lentisphaeria bacterium
CCTTCGTGTTTTCGCGGACCGCCTGGCGCGGGATGCCGCGCATCAGGTGCACGCCGATCTTCAGGCCGCGTTCGTGCATGTAGTCGGCGAGCGGCTTCAACCCCTTGCCGTCCTTCGAGGACGGGAAACGTTCGGGGGCGGGGATGAAGCGTCCGTATTCGTCCATGGCGAACGTGTGGCGGATGTCGCTCTGGAATCCCTTCTGGTTGTCGTTGTACCACTGGTGGTCGATCACGAAGACGTTCCAGCCGAACGGCTTCAGCTGTTTGACCATGGCTTCCGCCTGTTCCTTCGCCTGCGCCTCGGTGAGGCTGAGGCCGAAACAGTCGAAGCTGTTCCAGCCCATCGGCGGGGTCGGCGCCCAGTCGTGGAAATCGGCCGCGGAAAGCGTGGCGGCGGCTGCGAGCGCGACGCCCGCGGCGGAGATAGAACGGATCGGGAGTTTCATAAATGCACCTCCGGTTGAAATGATGTATGTTTTGAGCTCAGATTTGAAGCGGGGAAAAGGATTTGTCAGAAATATACCATGCGAAAGCGATTCCGCCATATTAGTTTTAGACAAAAGTATATATTTTTTGTTCAAACACGAAGATGGTGTTTTATGGGAAACGTTAAGAAACGTGCGGGCCTTGTTTCAGATCTCATTCCCGTGTTTGGAGAACTCGCAGCCGCAGTAGTTCTGGCGGTAGAGGTTGAGCTTGCGGCAGAGTTCGAGCGAACGCAGGTTTCCGCCGCCTTTCTTGAAGTCCCACGGCTCGAACGCGTCGCCCCACTGCGCGCCGATCCCGTGGATCACGCGGGAATCCTTCTGCGGACCGAGCGTGAGCGTGGTCGTGAAGTGCGCGCCGATCTTTTCCGCGAAAACGGACGCACGTGTGAGCTGCCACTGGAAACACCGTCTGCACCGCGCGCCGCGTTCCGGGCAGGCGGCGAAATCCGGCACGGCGGACACGAACTCAAGCCAGGCGGCATGGTCCCACGGGTCGGTCTCCACGCGCAGGCCGTAATAGTCGGCGAGCGTCTTCAGCGCGTCCAGACGGCGCAGGTATTCCGCCTCGGTGTCGAGGTTGGAATTCGAGAAGAGCAGCGTGATGCGGCGGCCGTCGTCGAGCACGGGCGCGATGCTTCCTGCGGCGCACGGGCCGCAGCAGCAGTGCATCAGGAGCGGGATCGCGGGATCGGTGTGTTTGTCGTGAGGGCAGGGGGTCATTTTTCTGAAGAAAGATTCGTTGGTTTTCGAAAAATATAAACCCGTATGGAACAAAAAGCAAGCAAAACGGTCAAATTTAAAGGATATTGGCAAGGCGCGGTTGCAAAAACATGCTTTAAGAGCTATATTAATATAATACGCCCGCGTTTTTGCGCGCGGGCCCGTAGTGAATTGAAAAAACTGGAGCAGAGACCGGATGCGGTACACATACGAGAGCAATTACATCTTTCCCAGGAGAATGCTGTTTTACCACGCGAACCGTTCGGCGCTTCTGGTGCGCGGACTCGTGTTTTTCATCCTCGGGCTGATCGGGCTGTTCCGTCCGATCGGCAGCCTGGCGGCTGTGACGGTGATCCTCGGCATCTTCCTGCTGGTGGACGCCATGGGCGCGCTGTTCCTGTCGTTCGCGTGCCGCAGGTTTTCCGGCGTCTTCTGGTCGCTTCTGCTGTGCGCCGCGGGGATCGCGATGATGGTCCGGCCCGTTGAGGCGGACGTGCTGATCGCGGTCGTGCTCGGCGTGTGGATGATCGCGACGGGCGTGGGCGAGCTTCTGTCCGCGCATGTTTCGCCGAGCAGATTCTTCCTGTTCGGGTCCGGCATCCTGTCCATCCTGATCGGGATCCTGCTGGCAGTCGCGCCGTTTGCCGGACTGGCGGCATTTTCCACGCTCGTGGCGGTCCTGCTTCTGATTTCGGGGATCGAAATGCTCGTGCTTGTGTTCGGACTGCGCGTGCCGGGCCTGAACGGCGGCGGAAACAGGGACAAAAACACATGAAACAAGATGCGCGGCCCCCGGTGCGACGATGCCGGAAGCCCGCGCGCAACGAGATAAGACTTAAGACGGAGCTGACACAATGAAAGACCGGATCTGGGAAAGATTCTATTCGATACCGCAGAAACTCTTTTCGTTCAACGCGACGCGCCCGGTCCTGCTGCTGCGCGGACTGGTGCTGTTTGCGATCGGCATCCTCGGCATCCTGAATCCCGTGTTTGTCCTGACCACGGTCACGATGATCCTGGGCGGCGTGGTGCTGCTGTTCGCGGTCGCGGCGTTCCTGATGGCGTGGAACAGCGGACGCGTCTCGGCGTCCCTTCTTCTTCTGTTCTTCCTGCTCGGGCTGGCCGGACTCGGCCTGCTGATCTATCCGCTGTATTTCGACATGTTTCTCATGGTCGTCTGCGGCGTGTGGCTGATCTTCGCCGGCGTATGGAGTATCCTTTCCGTCCAGAAACGCTTCGGGCAGCTGGTCCTGCCGATGCCCGGACTCGTCGCGGCGCTGATCGGCGTCCTGCTGGTCGTCGCGCCGTTCATCGGCGTCGCCGCCATCTCCTGGACCGCGGCTCTGCTGGCGCTGCTCTTCGGCGCGCAGATGATCCTGCTCGCGCTCGGTCTGGACGCCGGGAAATGGGTGATCCCGGACGGCAGGCGTAAACGCTGAACCCGGCCGCCGGTTCCTTCTTTTGCTGCGTTTGCGGCGCCTATTTTTTTGAATATCCGATTATAAGAAAAGCACACCCGGGATGCGGATGTGCTTTTCGTTTGTCCGGCAGGCGCGATTGCGCCGGATGTCAGCCGGAGATCACTTGCAGTATTTCTCGACGTAGGGACGGATGGCGTCGGCCCAGATCTGATAGCC
>JAFXUM010000137.1 GCA_017524965.1 Lentisphaeria bacterium
ACGCAAGCAGAGCAGCGGACTCTCCAACAAGCTCATGATCATCATCGTCGTTCTCCTCGCGCTCATCTTCCTCGCCATCCTCGGACTCTTCGTGAAGAGCTTCATGGACAGCCAGAACGCGAACGCGTTCATCCCCGCGCAGGACGTCGTGACCCGGATTGTTTAATACATGAACGACAAGAACGATTCTCAGAAAAAAACGCTTCCAGGTTCGAAGCGCAAGCCGCCTGCGTCCCTTTTCCTCTGGCTGCTCGCGTTTCTCATCCTCGCCACGCTCATCGTCTACAATTCGTCGCCTTATTTCGCCACCACGGAGGAATGGAGCGCGAACCAGTTCCTCGCGCACCTTGAGAAAGGCGAGATCGTCACCGCCGAGGTCATGCCCGAATCCGACAGGATCCTCGCGATCTCCGGCGAGTTCAAGAATCTCCCGAAAGCGGACGTGAACAAAGCGGACGCCGATGCAAAGAAAGACGAGGCGGACAAGAAGGATGACGCGAAGGATTCCGCGCCCGGGATCGTCGAAAAGGATCTGACGAGGCCCGCCGAATCCGCAAACGCGGGAAAGAAGACCGCGCCGAAGCTCAAACTGAAATACACCACGCGCATCTACGCCACCGACGCCATCATCACCAAACTGGAGGAAAAAGGCGTCCAGACCGTCTATCTGGAACGCGACGTGTGGTGGAAATCCCTGCTCCTGAACCTCGCGATCGCGGTCCCGATCCTGCTCGTCTTCTACTTTATCTTCACGCGCCAGATCCACGGCGCGGGCTCCGGCGCCATCCAGTTCGGCAAGAGCCGCGCTCGCATGATCGACCCCAACGAAAACCACACCAAGTTCGACGACGTGGCGGGCTGCGACGAGGCGAAGGAAGAGATGAAGGAGATCGTGGAATACCTCCGCGACCCGCTCAAATTCAAACTCCTCGGCGGCAAGATCCCGCGCGGCGCGCTCCTCACCGGACCGCCGGGTACGGGCAAGACCCTCATGGCGAAAGCCGTCTCCGGCGAAGCCTCCGTGCCGTTCTTCTCCATCAGCGGCTCCGACTTCGTCGAAATGTTCGTCGGCGTCGGCGCGAGCCGCGTCCGCGACATGTTCCAGCAGGCGCGCAAGAACGCCCCCTGCCTCATCTTCATCGACGAGATCGACGCCGTGGGACGCTCCCGTTTCTCCGGCATCGGCGGCGGACACGACGAACGCGAACAGACGCTGAACGCGCTCCTCGTGGAAATGGACGGCCTCGAAACGCAGGAAGGCGTGATCGTGATCGCCGCGACCAACCGCGTCGACGTGCTCGACCCCGCCCTGCTCCGTCCCGGCCGCTTCGACCGCCAGATCGTCATCGACCTGCCCGACATCGTGGGCCGCCGGAAGATCCTCGCCGTCCACGCGAAAAACATCAAGCTCGCGAAGGACGTCGACCTCGACGCCGTCGCGAAGAGCACGCCCGGATTCAGCGGGGCCGACCTCGCGAACCTCATCAACGAGGCCGCGCTGCTCGCCGCACGCAACAACAAGGACGCCGCCACCCAGTCCGACCTGGAGGAGGCGCGCGACAAAGTCTGCTTCGGACGCGAACGCCGCAGCCGCAAGATACCCGAACGCGACCGCAGGCTCACCGCCTGGCACGAGTCCGGACACGCCATCGTCAACCTCTTCCTCGAAAACAGCATCCCGCTGCACAAGGTCACGATCATCCCGCGCGGACAGGCGCTCGGACTCACCATGATGATGGAGCACGAGGACCGCTATTCGCGCAGCCGCCTGGAAATGCTCGACATCATCACGACCGACCTCGGCGGCCGCGTGGCGGAGGAGATCGCCCTCTGCGACATCACCAGCGGCGCCTCGCAGGACATCGCGCACGCCACGAACCTCGCACGCGCCATGGTCTGCTCCTACGGCATGAGCGACAAGCTCGGCACCGTCCAGTACGGCGAACGCGCCGACCACATCTACCTCGGACGCGACATCACGCGCAACGAATCCTGCAGCGAGCAGACCCAGCGCGAGATCGACGACGAGGTCAAGCGCATCATCGGCGAGTGCAAGGCGCGCGCCACGAAGATTATCACCGAACAGCGCGAACGCCTCGACAAGCTCGCGAACGCCCTGCTCGAACGCGAGACCATTTCCGGCGCGGACATCCGCAAACTGCTGGACCTCCCGCCCGAAGAGGAGAAAGCGCCCGTCCTGTCCGGCGAAGATTCCGGCAAACCCGACGACGCTTCCGGCAAGCCCGCCGACGGCGCGTCCGCTCCCGCCGAGAAGAAGGACGACGGCGGCGATCCGCCCAAGTCCGGCGACGAAGTCTCCGTGAAGACGTTCTGATCCCGGAGCGTCCGCATGACGGCCGAAACTCTCGCACCCCTGATCCGCGTCAACGAGTCAGGGGTGTTTTTGTCGTGCCACGTCCAGCCCGGCGCGAAGCGCACCGCGGTCGCGGGCGTCTACGGCACGGCATTGAAGATCTCGCTCGCCGCGCCGCCGGTCGACGGCAAGGCAAACAAGGAACTGTGCGTGTTTCTGGCGAAGAAACTGAAACTGCCGAAAAGCGCCGTGTCGCTGGTCTCCGGCCAGACCTCGCGCGACAAGGTCGTTTTCCTGCCGGGCGTCACGGCCGCCGCACTCGCCGCCGCGCTGGAGTGAACCATGCCTCAAATCGCCCCATACGCGCCTTTCCGAAGCCTCCCGCAAGGCTCCCGCATCCTGCTCGCGTTCAGCGGCGGAGTCGATTCCGCCGTCGCCGCCGTCCTCGCGCTCCGCGCGGGCTATCGGGTCATCGGCGTCCACATGACGCTTCTCCCCGGCGGAGAATCCACGCAACAGAAGGCCGCCGACACCGCCGCGAAGCTCGGGATCGAACTCGTCCACGCGGACTGCTCGAAAACGTTCGAACAATGCGTCCTGCGTCCGTGCTGGGACATGTACAAATCCGGCTTCACGCCGAACCCGTGCGCCATCTGCAACCCGAAGGTCAAATTCGGCGCGCTCATGCCGCTGATGGAGCAGCACGGCTGCGCGGCGTTCGCCACGGGGCATTACGCGAAAGCGATCGACGCCGAAGACGGCAAAACCGTACTCGCGCGCGGCTCGTACCGCGAAAAGGACCAGTCGTATTTCCTCTTCGGGCTCTCGCAGGAACAGCTCGCGCGCATCGTCTTTCCGCTCGGCGGCATGACGAAGCCCGAGGTGCGCGAAATCGCCCGCGAGCTCGGGCTCCCGAACGCGGAATCGAAGGAGAGCCAGGACGCGTGCTTCATGCCGCCGGACAAAACCGCGGCGGAGTTTCTGCACGATCACTTCGGCGAGACCGTGCCGGGCGGGACGTTCGCCGCCGCATCCGACAGGCGCATCCTCGGGCGGCACGACGGCATCTACGCGTACACGATCGGGCAGCGCAAGGGCACGGGCGTGGCGATGGGCGTCCCGGCGTGGGTCAGCCGCATCGACGCGGGCGAAAACAAGGTCTTTCTCACGACGAATCCGGACGATCTCCTGCGCGATTCGCTCGTGCTGCCGTGCGCCCACTGGATCACCAAGCCCGCCGAAGCCGCCGAATTCCGCGCGCAGGTGCAGATACGCTACCGGTCGCGCCCCGCGGACGCCTCGGTCCTGCTCTCGCCGAACGGCGTGGTCTTCATCCGGTTCGACGCGCCGCAGCGCGCGGTCACCCCCGGACAGGCGGCCGTCATCTACGACGGCGAACGTCTCCTCGGCGGCGGCTGGATTCCGTAAGTTCAGGGAACAAACACGCCCCCTCCCCCGTTCAAAAAAAGGAAAAACAGTTTTACGCCTGCGGTTTCTGTTCCGGCGAATCGCTGCTGACCGCGATCACGGCGGCGCGTCCGAGGATGTCCGACGGGATTCTGGACAGCACCACAATACGGCGTTCGCCGTCGACCTCGAATTCGCGGACGACCGTCTTGCCGGAATCGAACGCCTCGCGCACGGCCTTGCCCGCGCCGATGCTCTGGAGCCACGGCACGGAATTGATGTTCCGCCACGGGATCTCGCCTTTCTGCTCCACCTCGCCGTACTGCATGTGGTAGTCGATGATGCGGCCCTCGCGGTCCGTCACCAGCACGCGCACAGGCAGGGACTCGTAAACGGCCTCCGCCAGGCGGCGTCTTCTGCGGCGCGCGCGGATGGAAAGCAGCGTGACCAGCGCCAGTCCGCCCAGCACGGCGGCGTTCGCGGCGAGCAGAGCGAAGATGCGTTTTTTCGTCCAGGTGGGGTACACCATCATCTGAGGCGCTTTTCTGGTCGCCGTGTTCGCCACGATCACGTTTTCCGGGAAACCGGACAGCTTCAGGCCGTATCGCTTCAGCGCCGCCTCGTTGAGCCACAGCTCGTCGCTCTCCGCGATGGTCGTCGGGATCGTTTGCCGCGACGCCTCCAGCGGACCTTTTCCGAGCTCTTCCAGCAGGTCGCCGGCCTGGACCGCGAGCTTCTTCATGGACCGGCAGAAGCCCCCGACCGCGTTTTTCCGCGTGGGCGGCGTGTCCGCGAAGACCGGGCACGCGTCGAAGTCGGCGGGCAGCCATTCCACGGGGTCAAGCCCCCATTCGAACGAGGACAGCGACACGATGACCGTGTCCGGCTGGGCTTCCGCCTGAACCGCCGCGCGGAATGCCTCGATCTCCTCGCCGGGGACCTCCGCAAGCGACGGATACTGCTGCCGCATCACCTGGGAATAGTCTCCGGGCACAGAATCGGATGGAGTGACGGAATCGGGGAGCAGAAAGCTCTTCAGCATCTTCCCCGGGCCGAGCTTGTCGCGGAGCGCCGCCTCCTTCTTCTCGTCCCAGTTCACGCGGGACGCCAGCAGCACGACCTTCTTCGTATTCGGGAACGCCCGGAGCGCCAGATCCACGTTCGGCCACGGATCCGCCGGATGCACGATCGCGAAATTGTTGAGTTCCTTTCGTTCCGAATCCC
>JAFXUM010000138.1 GCA_017524965.1 Lentisphaeria bacterium
AACGACTGCCTGAACGGCACGGCGATGCTGTTCGGACACCTGCTCACCGGCACGGCGCAGGGATTCTCCGACGTCCGCACGTTTTGGAGCCCGGAATCCGTCAAGCGCGTGACCGGATACGACATGGAGTACCCCGGTCTCATCCACCTCATCAACTCCGGCGCGACCACGCTCGACGCCACCGGGTGCGCCGAACGCGACGGCAAGCCCGCTATGAAGCCGTTCTGGGAGCTCACGGACGCCGATGCCGACGCCTGCCTGAAGGCGACGAAATGGCGCGCCGCCAGCCACGGCTATTTCCGCGGCGGCGGATTCTCCAGCTGCTTCCTCACGCGCGGCGGCATGCCCGTCACGATGAGCCGCGTGAACCTGGTCCACGGCCTCGGCCCGGTCCTTCAGATCGCCGAGGGATATACCGCCGAGCTCCCGCCCGAGGTCAACTCCGTGCTCGATCAGCGCACCGATCCCACCTGGCCGACCACGTGGTTCGTGCCGCGTCTCACGGGGCAGGGCGCGTTCATGGACGTCTACAGCGTCATGGCGAACTGGGGCGCCAACCACGGCGCGTTCAGCTATGGCCACATCGGCGCCGACCTCATCACGCTGGCGTCCATGCTCCGCATCCCGGTCGCGCTCCACAACGTCCCGGAGGAAAAGATCTTCCGTCCGGCCGCCTGGAACGCCTTCGGCATGGACAGGGAAGGCGCGGACTACCGTGCCTGCAAAAACTTCGGCGCGGTCTACCGCTGACCGTTGCAAGCCCCAAAAGAGACCGTGCCGCGGAGGGCCGGCGCCTTCCGCGGCTTTTTTCTTTCCTGAGCTTCCCCGGGGCGGCCGCTTTGCCGGCGGTTTTGAAGCCGGATAACGGTCATTTTTTGCGATCCCGTTTGTATTTCAGGAGAAAAGACTGTATATTATCCTTTCGATCGTTGTTTTACTCCCGCCGCCGGATTTCCCCGTTTTTTCGGGGTGTTCCGGAGATGCGTCAACCCGGAACGGATTGGACGGAAAAGAATGCCCGACACCTGCCTGCCTTCAAAAAACAGCCGCCGGCATGCGCTGCTCTGCATCGGTATCCTGATCTATGCGGCCGCGCTGCTGACCAGACTGGGCAAACTGCTCATCGATCCTTCGCTCGTGCGCGATGCCGCGTTGTACCTCAACTGGGTGAACAGCTGGGTGGAGACGGGCGATTTCTATTTTCTTGTGCTTGGCAAAGCTCCGTTTGTGCCCCCCGTGTCACTCTGGAGCATCAAGACGCTGGTGGAGCTCACCGGAGTCGATGCGGAGACCGCGGGAAGGACCCTGGCGCTGTTCCTGGGGTCGCTGGTCCCTGTCGTCGGCTTCTTTTTCGCCCTGCGGTTCACCCGGAGCATCCGGATCGCGCTGGTGTCCGCGCTGATCCTGATCGTCCATCCCCGTCTGGTGGAGTTCTCGGTCCAGCCGATCCGGGAAAACTGGTATGTCTTTTTCAGTGCGGCGTTCCTGTTCGTTCTGTGCGAGGCGGTGCGCGAGAGCGCCGTCATGAAATGGGGCGCCTGCGGCGTTTTTCTCGCCTTGTCCGCCTTCAGCCGTTTTGAAGGGATGGAGTTCGCTCCGGTCACGGCGCTGGTCCTGCTGGCCCTGTTCTGTTTCAAAAAGATCAGTCTGAAAGAGATGCTGCTGAGCGGCCTGGCGTTCTGCCTCGGGTTCGGGGTGGCATCCCTGTTCGTGATGTGGAGCGTCGATTTCGATTACCGCTTCTTCTCCCGGATCAGGCTTTTTACGGGCTGGATGCTCCATATCGTTCAGCCGGTTCAACCGTAAGGGGATCTGAAAATGACGATGCTTGAAGCCGCGCAGAAGATTCCCAAAGGGGTGAATATCGTCATATTCATCTGGGCGCTCATCGGCCTGTATTTCCTGCTCCGGAATCCGAAAATCAGAAAGGACTTTTATTTCTGGCTTTTTACGGCGGTCATCGGGTTTATGGTCGCGTGGCGCATCGTGATCCGGATCCTGACCTCCCGGTACGCGGCCGGCCTGATCGTCCCGTTTGCCGTGCTTGCGGCTGTGTTCCTCGTGAATTCCGCGAAGCGGCGGCATTTCATCGTCCGGCTGGGGATTTATATCCTGATCGCGGTCACGGGCTTCATCGTCCTGAAGATGAATGTGGATTCCACGACGCGGAACTCCTACAGCGATATGATCGCGGAGGTATTCGAGGACCTCGGTTCTTCGCGGCCGGAGGACTACACGTTTGTCGTGGAGCACGACGATTACAGCCGGATGCTATTCCAGACCCACCTTGGCGACAACGTCGGGCGCCTCAAGGAAGAGAATGTCCGGGACTATGTCCTCGGCTACCGGAGGATTTACCCGGATACGATCCTGAATGCTCCGTCGAAAACGGTTACGGACGAGATCAGCCGTCTCGACAATATGAGACTGCTGGCTTCGCTGATCGAAAGAAAGACCTCGAAAAAAATAAAAAAACAGCTCATCTACGCCCTGTCCGGCCGCGATGAATGTGTTCCGGTCTCGAAAGACCGGATCGTGTCGTGCCCGGAGAACAATCTGCTGGAAAACGGCGGCATGGAACTGCCCGACTCCCCGGAAGAATCGTCCGGAAAGCTCAGAACGCATCTCGGACCTGATTTTTCGCCCGGTTCCGGCGGCCCGGCGGCCCGGACGCCCCGCGGCGCATATTTCACCTTTGTCCCCGCGGATGAAACAGACGCGGCCGTTGCGCCCGAAACGATCGCGGCCCTGCCTCCCGCAACGGTCTCGCCGCCCGAATTCGATCTGCGGGACGATCCCGCTGTCGACGGGAACCGGTCCGTCTGGATCCGGTCCTCGAACGGAACGGCCTCGATGCTGTTTGAAAAACGTTTCGGTCCCGGCGGACAGTATGAGTATTCCATGCTTGTTCAGGGGGAGAAGGGGACGGAGGTCCGCGTCTTCTACGAGGCCTGCGGGGCGGACGGCGGCCGCGAGCCTCGCACGGTCGCGACGCTCACGCTCCCGGACAGAAGACTGTTTCAGGTCACGACGCATTTTTCCGCTTCGGACCCGGCGGATGCGGACGGTTTCCGGGTGGGGATTTCCGTTCGGCACGGCGGAGCGCGTTTCGACAACTTTTCGCTGACGCCGGTTTCGTCCGCTCCCGGCCCGGATTGACAGGCGCCGGACAGCCGCGGGGCGGGAACCGCCGCTTTCCGCTTGTATTTTCAATGTTTCCTGTTATATTATTTCCATTGTTTTCGGCACAATAACCATACCAGAACCAGAAAGGGCTTACCATGTTCCTCGGTCAGGACTATCTCATCGGCAACGAAACCGGAAAACGCATTTTCGCCTCGGTCAAAGACCTTCCCATCCTTGATCCGCACAACCACGCCGACGTCGCGGCCATCGCGCGCAACGAGAATTTCAGGGACGCCTGGGAGCTCTTTGCCGCCACGGACCACTACGTCTGGGAAGTCCTGCGGAAAACGGGCGTGCCGGAGGAGAAGATCACCGGAAACGCGTCTCCGCACGACAAGTTCATCGCCATGGCGGAGGTCTTCGACCGGATCGCCGGGAATCCGGTCTACGAATGGATCCACCTCGATCTCCGGTTCCTCGGCATCGACGATCTGCTGAACGCTGAGACGGGCGAGCTGATCTGGAACAAGGTCAATGAGGTGCTCGCGAAGGAGGAAAGCCGTCCGCAGGCGCTCCTGAAGCGCATGAACGTCGGCGTGATGTGCTCGACCGACGATCCCGCCGACACGCTCGAATATCACAGGGCCGTCAATGAAAGCGTCGGCCGGACGATCGTGCGGCCGACCTGGCGTCCCGACGCGGCCATGAAGGCCGGCAAGCCCGGATTCCCCGCGTACATCGAACGCCTCGGCAAACGCTGGGGCGTCAGGATCGCCACGCTCGACGAACTGCTGGACGTCCTTCGGAAATCGCACGATTTCTTCGCCGAAAACGGCTGCCGCGCCAGCGACCACGGGCTCGAACTCGCGTCCGGCGGGACCGGCGACGCCGCTGCCGCCGCGGAGACGTTCAGAAAAGCGCTCGCGGGCGAACCCGTGACCGCGGAGGAAACCGCAAACTATAGGGACTATCTGCTCGGCGAGTTCGGCGAGATGAACAGCCGGAGCGGCTGGGTGATGCAGCTTCACATGGGAGCGGTCCGCGATGTCCGCGATTATCTCTTCCGCACGATCGGACCCGATTCCGGCGGCGACGTGAGCGATCTTTTCCAGTCGCACGAGGCGAATCTCATCCGGTTCCTGAACCGCTTCGACGGCCGGCTGAAGGTCGTGCTCTACTGTCTGGACCAGGGGCATCAGGCCACGCTGGCCGCGCTTTCCCGCGCGTTCGGCAGTACGGTCCGCCTCGGGTCCGCCTGGTGGCTCTGCGACACGCCGATCGGGATGAAGCGCCAGCTGGAATACATCGGCAGCGTCGACCTGCTGAGCGCGTTCGCCGGCATGGTCTCGGATTCCCGCAAGCTCCTGAGCTACGGTTCCCGCTTCGAGATGTTCCGCCGGATCCTTTCCTCCGTGCTCGGCGGCATGGTCGAGGCCGGACAGATGCCGGAACCCGTCGCCGTGAAGCTCGCGAAGACCATGTGCTACGACGGGCCGCTGGCTTTCTTCGGCCTGTGATCCCCGTTTCCGGCAGACTCTCATCCCCCCGATCCTTATGCCGTCCGACCGGAAATCACAGCTCGAGCACGAGCTTGACGCCAGCCGGCACGAGAATGCCGACCTGAAAAAGACGATAGACCTTCTTTCCCGTCAGGTCTACGGACGCGTCATGCCCGGACTGTATGCGATCCCGCCCGGGGCGGACGACCTTTCGCCGGATGCCGGACCGCGTCATGCGTCCGGTGCGCTCCGCGAATCCGCCGCGCCGTATCGTGTTTCCGCGCCGGCCGCTGTCCCGCCCGATCTTCCTTCGGACGAGGTGAAACTGGAACTCCCGTCCGCCGAAACCAAAGGGATGTCCGTGCTCGCGTACGAATCTTCGGAAGCGGTCGCCGTGCGTCCGGCGGTCGTCAGCCGGACGATCCGCCGTGCGATGTATGCGTCGGACGACGGTTCCGGCATGTCCAAAGCCGCGCCCGCTCCCGCGCTGTTTCCCGATCCTTCCGGCGGGGACCGGATGTTCGACGCCTCGTTCGTGGCGTTCGTGACGGACCTGCACACGGCGGGCATGACGTTCCGTTCGATCTCCGCACGCCTGAAGACGG
>JAFXUM010000139.1 GCA_017524965.1 Lentisphaeria bacterium
AGGACGCCCGCGGGACAGATCCCGCTGCGCGGACCGTTCGCCGTGCTTCAGACCACGTTCGGCGGGTTTGCCGACGTGTTTCACCCGGGACTGGGCGACATCGACCGGGACGCGGGGGCGTTTCTGGCGTTCATGACCGTGATCTCGGTCGTGTTCATGGGTGCGCTGCTCCTGACCGGAGCCGTGCTCGTGTTCGTCCGGCGCGACCGTGCCGGGATCGCTTCCTTCGTGCTGGTCCTGCTCGCCTCGCTCGCGTTCCTCGCGTTCAAAAAGCCGTACCATCCGTTCCACTATCTCTACGCCGCGCCGTTCGCCGCGTACCTGGAAACGACCGGCGCGTCGTGGTATCTGACGGGACGTCCCGCGCGCGCCGCGAAGATCTCGCTCGGCGTGTACTTCGCGCTGTGCCTCTGCGGATGGCTGGTGTTCCTCGGCGTGGTCCACCGCGACGCCGGAAACCGTGCGGAGACGTTCGGCGTGACCCTGACCGAACAGCAGGCGGGTGCGAAACGGATCAATTCCGAACTCCGCCGTTATGCGCCCGGCCCGATCGCGGTCTCCGCCCGCAACGACGCCGAACGACGCATCGCTCAGAACGTCGGCTGGCTGGCCGCGCTCGACCGCGTCCGCGATCCGTACATCCAGCTGCCGAACGCCGACCCCGCGCCCGGATTCTTCATCGGCTACCGCGACGGTTCGCGCGCGCCGACCGGATATCTGCGGATCATGAGCCGGTTCCGGGACGACGGAACCAAGCTCGGCAAACTGCCCGTCGTGCCCGACGACGCGACTCCGGCCGACTGATGGAACCTACGGGCGCCGGGCGATGATCGCGGCGTACGTCGGTTGTTTCCGGCGGACCGACACGTCGCGGAAGCCCGCGTGTTCCAGAAATTCTTTCAGCTGCTCCGGGGAGTACGGGGTCATGCCCTCGACGACGCGCGTCCAGACGGAATCGGCGGACGTGACCTCGATGAGGATCGCGAACAGCCCGTCAGGTTTCAACACGCGTTTCATCTCCCCGAGGCATTGGGGCAGGGCGGGCCAGAAATAGACCGTTTCCACCGCCGTCACCAGGTCGAATGTCCCGTCGGCATAGGGAAGCTCCGCGGCGGAGCCCTTCCGTACGAATACACGAGAATTGAGCAGCGCGGCGTTCACCTTCTTCGCTTTCGCCACGCTTTCGTCGGAGATGTCGATGCCGTGTACGACGGCGCCTTTGCTCCGTTTGAGCAGGCGCTGGAGCGTGCGTCCGCCTCCGCAGCCCACGTCGAGGATCGTCCAACCGTCCCGGAACGGAATGCATCCCAGTCCCCAGTTCGTCAGTGGCGCGTGCCCGAAATTCATCATCGCGAGCATCAGGCGTCCCGTCGCTCCGCGCGGATGCGCGCAGTTCGTGAACAGTTTTGTCAGCAGGGACTTTTCGCGTTCATTTCCCATCGTATCATCCTCCCGTTTTTTCTTTTCAAATACGGCTTGTATCAGCCGGATCATCCTGCATTATGACAGCGTTTTCGGCTTTTTGCGGGACCGGACCCAGATGTTTTCCGCAAGCGAGGTCGGCACATGGAACGTGCCGCCCGCGACGGTCACGCGGATGGCGGACCGGTCAAGCGAGAATCCCTCCACAGTCATTTCGTCGCCCGGTTTGAGCGGCATTTCCGCGTCCGGCTCGATATTACGCCCGAACTTCTCCGCAACGGCCTTTTCGCCGGGGACGCACTCGGAAAGTACTTTGAATCCCGGCTGTGCCAGCGCCTCGGTCAGGTAGACCTGCAGAGCGCGCGCGTCGGTGCGCTTGCCGATGGCTTCGGAGAACAGCACGAACCTGCGGATGGTGTCCGCGTCCACGATGTGCTCCAGACGGCATGCCGTTTCCGACGCCTTGTCCTGCGGCAGGCCGAGGATTTCGGAAAAGAACCGTTTCAGGATGCCGTGCCGGCGGATCACGTCATGGGCGATCAGGCGGCCCTTCTCCGTGAGCTGCACCGGATAATGCGTGTTGTACACGATGCACCCCATTTTTTCGAGCTGGCGGAGGGCGCCTGTCACGGACGGCATCTTCACGTTCAGCTTCGCCGCGATCTCCTTGGCGTGGGCGTGTCCCTCGACCTCGATCAGCTCCGCGATCGCTTCGAGGTAGTCTTCCAGACTTTCCGTCAACTGCAGATTCGCACTCATCGTCTTTTCCCTTTTTTGATTGCTTGAAGTCATGACCCGCCGCCCCCGGAAAGAGACGGCGGGGCGAAAAAGTATAAAGTATTTCGCTTTTTACGTCATGCCTGCGCGGGCTCGGCCGGGGCCGAAGCCGCTTCCGCGGCGGCCTGTTTCGCGGCCAGTTCGCGTTCGGCGATCAGGTCCTCGATGCGTTCCTTGAGCGTCGCGAGATCCTCGATGTTCATGGATTCGATCGGCTGCTTGTCGCTGACGGGGATGTCGAGCCCGTGCGAACGCAGGAATTCGTTGATCCTGTCCTGGTTCTTCTGGTAGAGATAGAACCCGACTGCCGCCACGCCGACGCCGACTGCCGCGCCGACCAGATGTTCCGATGTGATAGCCATTTTGTAGCTCCTTTTTGGGATTTGGTTTGAGGGGATTGGTTTTATTGTTGCGGAACAGTTTCCCGAGGAGACCGTTCCGGTTGCGATTTCAGTTTATGTGTGCTTCATCGGCTCGTGCATGTCGTAGAAGAATATCCGCAGGGAGTTCCCGACGACGAGGATGGTGCTGGCGTTGTGCATGACGGCTCCGGCGATGACGGGGAGGACGCCGAGCCCGCCGAAGAGCAGTCCGGCGGTGTTGATGCCGATCGACACGATGAAGTTCTGCTTGATGATGTTCATGGTGTGGTGCGCCAGGCCGTAGACGCCGGACAGCATGAGGGCGTTGTCGCCCGCGATGGTGATGTCGGCGGCCTCCATGGCGACGTCCGTGCGTGTCTTGCCGAGCGCGACGCCGACGTCGGCGTAGGCGAGTCCCGGCGCGTCGTTGATGCCGTCTCCGACCATCACGACCTTGCTGCCGCGCGACTGGAGCCGGAGCACGGCCCGCGCCTTGTCCTCGGGGAGCAGTTCGGATTCGAAGCTGTCGAGCCCGAGCCGGTGCGCCACCACGTCCGCCTGCTGTTCCAGGTCGCCTGTCAGCAGAACGATGTCGTCGACGCCCGCGTAACGGAGCCTGTTCAGCGCCTTTTTCATGTTTTCGCGGAGCGGATCGCGGATTCCGATCAGCCCGATGATCTCGTCGTCGCGCGCCACGAAGATGACGCTTTCGCCGTTGGCGAAGAGCTTCGACGCCTGGTCCCGCATCGGATGCGTGTGGATGCCGCATTCGTTGAGGAAGCGCTTGCTGCCCACGCGGATGCAGTGTCCGTCCACGTCCGTGTAGACGCCGCGTCCGACGACGGTCTGAATCTCCGTGTGGAGCGGGATGGAGCCGCCGGAGATCTGGAGGTGCGACAGGATCGCGGCCGCCATCGGGTGCTTGGACGTCTCCTCGGCGGCCGCGGCGTACCGGATGACGTCGATGCGCGAATAGCGTTCCGAGACGGTCATGACGCTTTCCACGCGCGGCTTGCCCTCGGTGAGCGTCCCGGTCTTGTCCAGGATCAGCGTGTCGGCCTCGGTCAGCGCCTCGATGGAGCCGCCGCCCTTGATGAGGACGCCTTCGCGCGCGGCAGTGCTGATTGCGGCGGACAGGGCCGCAGCCGTGGACAGCCGGATGCCGCAGGAATAGTCGATGATGAGCATGTTCAGCGCGCGTCCGATGTCGCGGGTCGCCATGTAGACGACGCCCGCGAGCAGGATGTTGACGGGCACCAGCGCCGAGGAGAATTTGTCGGCGTAGGTCTGAATGGCGGCCTTCTTCCCGGCGGCGTCCTCGACCATGTGGATGATCCGCGAAACGGCGGTCTGGTCGCCCACGGACTCCACGCGCGCCGTGACCGTGCCTTCCACGACCACGGTCCCGGCGAAGATCCTGCCGCCTTTTTCGCGCAGGACGGACTCGAACTCGCCGGTGATCGGCGCCTGGTTGATCGTCGCGCGGCCGGACAGGATGACGCCGTCCGCGCAGATCTTCTCGCCCGTGTGGATCACGATCAGATCGTTCTTCCTGAGCTCGGAGACGTGGATGCGCTCCAGCGGCGAGTCCGGCTCGTCCGACTTCAGCCGCCACACTTCCTCGTGGTTGTCCACGGAGAGCATGTCCCGGATCGCGTTTCGCGTGCGGTCCATCGTGTAGACGGTCATCGCCTCGGCGGCGTCGTGCAGAAGCAGCACGGTCAGGGCCGAGGCGCTCTTGCCCGCCAGGACGCTCGAAAGCACCGCCATCGCGCTCAAAGTGTCGGCGTTCGGCAGGAACGTCTTCCGCAGCGCGCGGAGGCCGCTTTTGAACAGGGGGAACGCCAGGAGCAGCGCGCCGAATCCGGTCATGCCGAAGATGCGGCCCGTGATCGTGGCGGGGACCGCCGCCCGTGAAATCCACGAGGTCAGGAGCAGACCGCCAGCGCTGATGCTCCGCATGAGCATGGTCTGAAGTCCTTCCTCGTGCAGGTCGCGTTCCTGCACCGTCAGCAGATTGCGTTCCTCGCGCTCCTGCTGAAGCGCGTTCAGCGAGTGCATCCCGATGATGTGCTCCACGGACTCCAGCAGCGCCTCGTCGTTGGTGCGCTCCGGGTCGTAATAGAGGATGACGGACGACGCGGCGCAGTTCATGCGCAGGGACTGTACGCCGCGCAGTTCGGAGAAATGCGCCTCCAGGTCGTCCTGTTCCTGCCTGAGATACCGCACGGCGCGGCAGGTGATCCGTACACGTCCGCGCATCCTGTGCGCGAAGCCGCATTTCAGGAGCGGGCGTTTCCGATTGTTTGTGAAAACCATGATCTCTCCTTTTTCGAAACGAGGGAAATTACCCTCGGAATATGCTCTCTGTTCCGGTTATTCGAGGTGATCGCGCCAGACGCGTTCGAGGACGCCGGCGATTGCTCCCGGCGCGACCATTTCCGGCCGATCGGCTTTGCGGAAATACTCCATGAGGGACGCCCACGCCTCGTTCAGACGGTCCAGGATGACCTGTTCCGAGGTCGTCCGGACGTCGTAGGTCAGCAGCAGGTTCCCGGTCAGGACGTTCAGCGAAGCGGACTGTACGCCCGGCAGACGCAGAATCTCGTCCTGCAGGGGCCGCATGTATTCCTTCGCCAGCTCGGGATACTGCCGTACGCCGTAGATCTGCACGCGGAGTCTGCCCGGCAGACTGTGCACGGGCCTGATCTTTTTCACGCAGGAAAGCCACAGGCGAAACAGCGGATCGTTCAACATAGGCGGGACTCCGTTTCCTGTTCAGCGGTCGATCGCCTGGAACAGCCACCAGACGACGCTCAGCGGATTGAACGCGGAGGAGCCGCGTCCGAGCAGGCCGCGGATCAGGACGACGAGCAGGAGCAGCGTCATCGCGGAACGCAGGTCGACGAATCCGTGCGTGTTGCGGAGCAGCGCCTGGTCCAGCGCGAACCGGACATTTTTCACGCCGGTCCCGAGCACGGACTGATGCGCGCGGCGCAGCTGCTCGAACTCGAAACAGTGCGTCGCGGCGGACACGATCACCATCGGTGTCAGGACCGCCGGATTGTAGAGGATCAGGACCGTGCCGAGGAAGACGTTCACGGAGACCTGTTCGATCCCCTCGAGTCCGGCGAGACGGCGGCGGAAGAGTTCGGCATCCGCCACCCTGTGGCGCAGGCTCGGAATACGCAGGCGGATGCGCCCCGGCATGGCGTGCACCAGCTCCAGGACGCCGGAAAATGACGGGATGCTCAACTGTTCGCGGTACGCGGACAGCAGCTCCTTCAGCGCGGAATTCCCGCGCGGGCAGTTCTGAGATTTCATTCTCGACCCTTTTGTTTGTTTCGCGGCACGCACGGACGGACGCGCCCCGCCGGAACAGAATTACCCTCACGGCCGAAGCTGCGGCGAAAATGCGTTGGCCGGCCTCCCGCCGGTCGATCCCTTTTCCCTCAACCTCTGTTTTTCTGCCGTTTCTGTCCCCGGAGGCACATCGTGCCCGGCGAAACCGGATGTTCGTTCTCCTTTTTCAGCAAACAATATAGCATATTTTTTCGAAAAAACAATCCTTTCGCGCAAACTTTTTTGAAGAGAACCGTCATCCTTCCGTTTTCCATTCGCACTCCGCGTACATCATCGTGATCCGGGCGGAGAGTTCCTTCGAGAAGACGACGCGCCAGCCGTGGACATCCAGCCAGGTCAGATACTCTTCCGCCGTCCACTGATGTTCGAACCGGATCCCCGCCAGTTTCAGCACGCACGACCAGAAGCGCCCCCCGAATCCGGTCCCGTGGTTCACGAAATTCGGCGCGATCAGGATGCCGCCCGGACGCAGGACGGGGCCGATGCCGGGGATGCCATCGGCCTCGGCAAGGGATTTCGTCTGGATTGAGGCAAGGCAGTTTGACTTTTCTTGAAGAAAGTGCTATATTGGTTCATCTAACCACTATGCGAAAAGGCTGGAAACACGGGGCGATGAACGGAAAACTGCTAACAAAAACTGGTCTTATCACTGCCGCTGTCATAGCGCTCCTGGCGTATTTCAGCTACAATGCCAGTTATAACCCCGATTTTTCCGCACTGGATTTCATTACATCCGCCTCGCCAAAGAAAAAGGCGAAGAAAAGGAAGCATGTCCAGGAGACAGTCTACTCGATCCAGGATTTCGGATTGAACAAGCCTTTGGACGGTTTCGATGAGATTCCAGTGGAAGCCGGTATCCTGCTTCGCCGAAAAGCGCCGCTGCACACGCCGATGTTTTTTCCTGTGGATGCCGATTCTCCAGTCTACCTCAAAAAATGTGTCAAACAGGCGGACTTCCTGCGGGAACAAGGATATGAAATCCAAATGCGCCCCTGCCATCAGTTCGAGTTCACAGCGCTGGTTCATGCGGATAAATTCGATCTTCTGCTCCTGACAGAAACGGAAGAAGAGACCGCCTCCGGAGAGGACAGGCCATGAGAAAATTCGGTATTATCGTATGCTTTCTTCTGCTGGGACTTCTGGTCGTCCATTGTGTTTTCTGCTGTTTCCTTCTGTCCCGCATCAGCACCATCCACTTCCGTTTTTTCAGTCAAATCCTGGAGGGGAGCGTTTATTTGCACATGCTGGGTTGCGCCGTGTTCCTGTTTCGGATATGCCGCAATGCGGTCAAGACAGGACGGCTCTATTTCCGGGAAAATCTGCGTTATTGGGGGCAATTGTTCAGCGGCATCTGCATTTTTCTCCTCATTCCGGTCCATGTGTGGGCATTCACGATTAAAGATGGGGACCGCTTCTTTTTCAAGGAGCTGTCGCTTCCCGGGTATCTGCTGGAAATCCTGTTCGTTACGATGGTCTATGTCCATGTGATGCTGGGCATCACCCCTCTGTGCGTAGCCGCGGGTTGGCGTGACCTGCCGACGAAACGGACCGTCTGCCGGACGATTTGCACCATCCTGTATCTGTTATCGGTCGCGGCCATCACGTATTACACGAGGATGTGGGTGATACAATGAACGGGAACGTGGTCATCAT
>JAFXUM010000140.1 GCA_017524965.1 Lentisphaeria bacterium
CCGTCGGGGTTGACCTTGTGCCAGTGGCGCGCGGTCATGATGTGCCCGAGCGGATACGCGTGGTCGTGTTCGACCATCTTCGGATAGCCGGTCGTGCCGGAGCTGAAGAAGACGAGCAGCGGATCGGTGGTCTTGTGTCCGGCGGGACGCTGGAAGACGGGCGGAAAGTTCGGATACAGGGCGTCAAGGTCGAGCCAGCCGTCCTTCTGTCCGTTGACCGTGAGCTTGAGCGTCATCCCGGTCACGGCGGCGGCCTCGTCGACTTCCTTCGTGATATTGCCGTCGGCGGAGCAGACCACATAGCGGATGTCCGCCTTTTTGAACCGGTATTCGAAATCGTGCGCGGTCATCTGGCAGGATGCCGGGACGGCCACCGCGCCGATCATGTGAAGCGCGTTCAGCACGAACCAGAACTGGTAGTGGCGTTTCATCACCAGCATCACGCGGTCGCCCTTGCGGATCCCGAGGGAATGCAGCAGGTTCGCGCAGCGCATGGCGTTTTCGGAGATGTCGCGGAACGTGAAGTCGCGGCAGACTTTATCCTTGGAGACCCACTTCATGGCGATCTTGTCCGGGCACTCGGCGGCGAGGCGGTTCACCACGTCGAACGCGAAGTTGAAGTCGTCCGGCACATGGAAACGCACGTTCTTCAGTGTGCCGTCCGGGTTCCACTCCTCCTCCATGTACTCCTGGTACAGCAGACGGCGTGCGCCGGTCGGTGGTTCCTTGACCACGGGCTGCGGCACGAACGCGAACCGGTCGGGCTTTTCGTCGTCGTATTTGCTGTGCATGACGATGGAGAGGAATTTGCAGGGCTTGCCGTTTGCGGCCTGCATGGCGTGCGCCTCGCGGCCGTCGAAATAGATGCTGTCGCCCTCGTTCAGGACCTCCTCCTTGCCGTGCAGGAAGACTCTCAGCGAACCGGACAGGATCAGAACGAATTCCTGGCCGTTGTGCTCGGAATACTGAAGCGGTTCGTTCTCGCCGGCGGGCGGAGCGGTCACGATGAACGGCTCGCCGGTACGGTCCTTCATGCGGATCGCCTGATGCAGATAGGAAAACTCGGGGCGGCGGACGAAGGGGAAGCCCTCGCCGCTGCGCGTGACGGTATACAGGGCCAGGTTCGGAGCTTCGCCGCTGATGACGGAGGAGACGTCCAGGCCGAAGTGTCCGGCCAGATTGTAGTAGAACGAGAACGGCGCCTGTTTGGCTCCGCTTTCGAACAGGGAGTATTCCTCCGGCGTGACGCCGAGGAGTTCCGCCATCTGTTCGACGGTGAAGTTTTTCTGAGCCCTGAGCTCACGGACTCTCATGGAGATCTGTTCTTTGTTTTCCATGTCTTGCGATCCTTGTGTTGGGTTGTATTAGGATTGCTCAGGAAAAATCAGGCATCCGGATACGGGTGGAAACACGTCCGGACCACCCGTATCTTCCCTGTGCAAAGGGTTTCAACGGGCGGCCTTCGTAATAATAATGCCGATAATGGCATCGGACGCGATTCGGAACGAGGCAATGTTACGGGCAGACGCGGACGCCGCGGCGGAGAATTCACCGTCGCGCTGTTCAAAACCGTCTGTCGTGCGGAACATCATTTGCGTTTACCTCGATCCGTTCGTAAAAAAGAATGAATACAAATATAGCCGTCTTTTCCGTTTTTTCAAGCACAGGTACGCAAAAATCCACGGCAAAATGAAGACTTTCCGTCGCACGGACGGGAAAACGAAGAAGAATATCTAGTATAAGGCAGGTCCGAAACGCGGACAGAAGACCGCGGGCCGGGACAGGTCTCCCCTGCTCCGGTCCGCGATCGTTTTGTTTAGAATTGTCCCGGAACGCCCGGGCGGAAGCTCAATCCGGCGCGGGCGCGGGATATTCCAGTTCGTCCAGCACGAATCCGAGCGCTTTCGCGCGGCTCAGGATGCCGTCGAGCTGCGCCTTGTCCATGGTCGGCTTGCGCGCGAGCACCCACAGGTAATCCCGGCTCCCGGCGGTCACGAGCGCATAGCTGTAGTCCGGCGCGAGCTCGATCACGCGGTAGTCGGCGTAGAACGGCCAGAAGAACGACACGCGGAGTTCGCCGGTCTGCGGCTTTGCGTCGGGGTGTTTGAGCTTGGCCTTGCCGGTGATAGACTTCGGCTTGCCGTCCTTCACGCCGCTGTTCACGACCTTGACCGTACCGTCGGCGTTCAGCGTGTATTCCGCCTTCACCTCGTTCAAGTCACGCTCGAAATACTGCGGCAGGCGCGCGATCTCGTACCACGTGCCCATGTAGCGGTCCGGCTCGAAGTTTTGCACCGCCGCGATGTCCGACGTAGTCGCGCATCCGGTCAGCGCCGCCGCGACCGACGAGATGATCCCGGTGATCAGATAATGTTTCATGGCATTCCCCTCTTTCTGTTTGATGATGGTCCGGCAGTGCGGTCGAACACGATCCCCCTGCCCTTGCCATAACATATCACGGCAAGCGCGAAAATGCAAACTCGAAACGGTCTTTTTCGTGAAAATCCGGCACGAAACGATTCGTCCGCCTCATCCGGGACAGGACGGGCGGACGTATCTGTTTTGCGATTCGCGGGACACCGATGCAATCCGGCGTCCGCGTGCTTGTTTCAGGCGGTCACCATCTGCCGGACGCGCCGCCGCCTCCGAACGATCCGCCGCCTCCGCCCGAATGATGCGAGCTGGAATGGCTGGAATACGAACGGGACGACCCGGACGAACGCGACGAGCCGGACGAACCGCCGGAACTGGAATACGTGCGGACGATGGTCGGGTCGAAGATGACCAGATGCGGCGCGGACGTGCCGACGATGCGTCCCCAGTAGGCGAGCAGGATGGCGATCAGGCATCCGAAGACGCCGATCGCGCCCCACAGGGAATCCGAGGGGTTCAGGATGCGCGGGTCGTTTTTTGGCAGGGTGTATGCGACGTTCGGATACTCGCGCACCTCCGGCACGTAGACGGTCTTCGGCGCGGCGGGCTGGCCGGGCTCCACGGTCACGCCGTCCGGACGGACGCCCGTCACGTAGAACTCGATCCCCTGCACGACCTTGATCGCCGCCTCGGCGTACTTCTCCGCCTGAAGCTCCGGCACGATCAGGCGGAGCAGGTCGCCCGCGCGGGCGTCGTTGACCGGGCCTTCCCAGCCGTAGCCGATCTCCAGGCGCGACCTGTGGTCGTTGATCGCGAGCACGAGCAGCGCGCCGTTGTCCACGCCCGCCTTGCCGATCTTCCATTTCGAGGCGGTTTCGAGCCCGAAATCCTCGATGGAGGTCATCCCGATGGTCGGGACCGTGAGCACCATCATCTCGCCGCCAGTCTGCGCCTCAAGATGCCGGATCGCGGCCGCGAGCTTCGCCGTGCCGTCCTCGCCGAACACCTCCGCCTTGTCGACAATCCGCCAGCCGTTGAGCGGCGCGGCGGGGATCAGTTCGCTTTCGGGGCGCTCCACGTCCTTCTCCGGCGGCTCGCTCACGGTCGAGCTGACGAACCCGAGCGCGAAGAGGATGCCGAGCACGGCGGCGGCGATCCGCAGGAATTTCTTGCGCAGGATGCCGTCGTCGTCGAACTCGTTGGTGTCGGTCAGGGTCAGACGCGGATTCTTCGCGTGATTCCGTTTGTATTCCGCCAGGATCTCCGGGCCTTTCTTCAGGTCGCGGGCGCGCTGGCTTTTGCCGTTTTTGAGGGAGATGAACGCGACCACGCCGCAGATTGCGAGGAAGACGATCGCGTACCGCATCGGAGCCCCCTGATCGCCGCGGCTCACGATGTTCGAATACAGGATGCCGGTCGGTTTCCTGTCCTTGTTCTTCTCGGCGTAGGCTCTCATCCCGACGGATTCCTCGTCCTCGTCGTCGAACTCGTCGTCGAGCGCGGCCTCCGCCGCCTTCTCCTCCGCCTCCATCTGCTTTTCGATCTCCTCGTCGGTCATGTTGGCGGGGTTCTTCGCCGTAGCCGGACCCGCCTGCTGCGCGGCCTGCGCGTCCGCCTTGTCAGCACTGGCGGGGATTTTCGCCGCAGTCAGGATTGAGTGCTTCAGGCGTTCCAGCAGCGCGACCGCCCGCGCGCCGCGTTCCAGGACTCTGTATTTTGCGATCTCCTTGCCGACCGTATTCTGATCCCAGTCCGCCAGACGCCAGCCGTCGCCGATCAGACCGAACCGGATCGAGGTGCCGCGGACGTCCTGCACCAGCAGCACGCCCTTCCCCGGCGCCCATTCCGACGCGATCTGCTCGAACACGTCCTTCGGCTCCGCGAAGCGTTCGTCGAAGAACATCAGCGCCACGCCGCAGTCCGCCAGCTTCGCGATCTCGCCCGCGAGCGATTCGAGCTTCGTCTGGTCATCCTCCGGCAGCACGCCCTCCGGGTCGTAGACCGTGACGGCGCCCTCCGGGATCCCGAACGACGTCGCCACCTCGCCCATGGAGTGATAGTACCCCGTCGCGAGCGCCGCGGCGATGAGGAAGAAGATGCCGAATATCCAGAAGCATCCGAGGCGCGGCAGACGCGCTTTCGGCTTCTCCGGGTTTTCGAAAATCGGCCCGTATTTCGCTTCGGGGTCGAATTCTGCTTTGATCTTCGATTTCGCGGCGGGAGCGGGTTTCGCCGGAGCGGCGGGAGCGGGGGTTGCGTTCTGTTTATCCATGATGATCTGCGCGTTTGGGAATATGGTTGAATTTGATGAAAAAGCCGGGTCGTTCCGGCGGATGCGCGAAAGAAACGTGCCGCGCATCGTCCGGACTTTTCTAATATAATCCCGCCCGCGCGGGAAAACAAGCCGCGAACGGAAAAAACACGGTTTTTTGTGCGAGGAAACCTCTGTCTCCGCTGCGACGGGTGTGCCTGAGCTCAAACACGGGAGACGTTTTACAACCGCGGTCAATCCCGGAATGCGTCCCGGATCCATTCCATGACCATGCACACGTATTCGTCGATGATGTTCCTCGTGCCGAAATACCGCATGAGACGGTGCAGAAAGAGATAAATGACCAAAAGTGCGATGACGGTATAAAGAACCCACCGGCAAACGAACTCGTAGAGATTTGTGAGGAACTCGATCATAGCACCATTGCGCCGTTCCATTTCATAAAGAGACACCTGATGTCGGAAGGAAAACGCAGGTCCAGCTTCGCCTCTGCAGCCGCGATCGTTCGTCGGTGAGAGGCCTCGGCGGTACGACCATGGTGCATTCCAGCAGTCTTTCCCTGTTCATTTCAGGTTTCCTGTGTTTTTACGGATCAGAGCCGTTTCTCGTCGATCTGCCCGTCCTGTTCCATGATGAACATCCCGGCGATGAACAGCGCCGACTGGCCGTAAAGCCCCGTTTCGTCGTCGGCATAGTTCGCCGCCGTTCTGGATTTATAGAAGCGGCGCAGCATCTCGTCAACGCCGGCGTTGTAGTACCGGCTGAGGATTGTCACGATCTGCGGCGTTACGGTCGCCCGGACAAGACAATGTTCGATCATGGCTGTTTCTCCACAGTGCAGGAGGATTCGAACGTAAGGTAAGACAGCGCTTTTTCCGTGCAGAATGCGAACTGGTTGTTGATCTGCTGGAATCTGAGGCGTTCCAGCGCGTCTTCTTTCCGCATGACACCGGCGACAACATAGGCGATCGTCTCGCCGACGTTGTCGTTGGCGATCTTTCCCGTGACAACGTCGAAGCCATGCGCATAGCCGGGATTGGAACGGCAGGCGACGACCATATCGAGCCAGTCCATCGAAACGTCGGGGAAGTCGCGAAAACTGAGCTCCTGCCGTGCAAGAGTATCATCAAAACGGAAAACCGAGACCACCGCCTGTGCCGACAGCAGGCCGTTCCGCCGTGCCGCCCGGCAGCGCCTCCAGGCCCAGCGTCCCGCCTGCTCCCGGATATCCGTCGTGTAAAACGCAAATCCGAAGTCGCGCCCGATCTCGCTCCTGATGATCCGGGGTGTTTCGACCGTTTGAATCCCCCCGAGATAAAGCTTCATCGGACCAGCTCCTTTGCGAGGTATTCATCGAAAAACTGCATCAGCGCTTCCTGTCCCAGCCCGTGAAGGTCTTCATAATCGGTTTTCAGCATATCCAGCAGACCGCTTTCCCGGAAAAGCCTGTAGACCTCGGGACCCGGTTTCTGAATATGACGGCTGTAGAATTCGATGCAGAATGTCTGAAAAGAAAGCTCGCTCATGGTTTGTCCCTCACGAATGCTCGAAGAAAAGAAACATCCTTCTCCTGTTGCATAACAATACATCCATGTTCTTTTTTTTTCAAGCCCCGACGGGTATCTTTTTTACCGTTTTCTTATAGAAAAAACTTCAGCGCGTGCGGACGGCGTTGACCATGTAGACGCCGAGGACGATCAGGACCGCGCCGACTGTCTGAAGGAGCGTGAGCGGTTCGCGGAGCATCAGCGTGCCGGTCAGGACGGACACCAGCGTCGCCACGCCGATGAACGACGCCGCGCGGTTCACGCCGAGCTTTTCGATGGCGGCGTTCGAGAGCCAGAACGCGAACACGGAGCACCCGATCCCGAGGTAGAGCACGGCGATCAGGAACCCCCGGTTCCGGAACGGCAGGGCGACGAGCGTGCCGACGTTCCCGTCGTGGACGGCTTCGATCAGCGCCAGCGCCGTGAACAGCGCCGCGCCGGAAATCTGCATGGCGTACGCCAGCTCCGCGCTCGTGTAGACCGACGCCTTGTCCACGCAGACGAGGTACAGCGAATAGGAGATCACGCCGAGCGACATGAAGAGGTAACCGGGCACGGACAGACTTGCCGTCATGCCGACCGCGGTCACGCAGATCACCATGCCCGCCAGCGTGGTCGCGATCCCGGCGACCTGGAGCCGCGACGGGCGGTTTTTCAGGATCAGGGCGGAGGCGATCACGGAGACGACCGGGATGCTCGCGACGAAGATGCCGCACTCCGTGGACGTGGTCCGGCTGATGCCGAGCGTCTCGCCGAGGAAATACACGCACGGGCAGAGCAGGATCACGCGGAGGAGCGGCATCAGCGGTTTACCCCGGAAACGCACCCTGATGAGTCCGGCGGCGATGCAGAGCGTCATCACGACGGCGGCGATCAGGAACCGCCAGCCGAGGATGAAAAAGACGCCCGCCGTGTTCGTCGACTGCTTGGTGAACGCATAGCTCATGCCGTGCAGGACCTCGGCCCCGGCGGCGCAGAGACAGCCCGTGACGAGGGCGTTTTTCGTGACTTCTTTGACTGACATGGACGGCTTTCTTTCGATGTTTTCCCTGTCAAAAAAAGAACAGGGTATCCTAATAAAATACACCGTCGCGGTAGGTTTTACAAGTCGGAACGGAGCGGATGCCGCGTGTTCAGCCTTCCATGATGTGCATGGCGCGGATCTCGCGGTCGACGATGCCGGACTGCACGGCGAACGCGTGCGGCTCCAGATAGACATCCCCGCGGTCGCTCAATCCCTGCGCGCGGAGTTCGGACGCGACGGCCGCGCAGACCGCCTCGATCCGTTCGAGCGTCGCCTCGCCGGATTCGCGCACAGTCAAGAGATCGGTCAATTTTCCGGAAAGCTCGCCGAGTTTCGGCAGGTCCCGCATCGCGCGGAACACCCATTTGTAGTACGGCGCGAACCGCCGGTTCAGCAGGAACGCCATCCGCGCGGCGTTCCGCACGAATTCGTCCAGCGCGAGCGCCGCCGCCCCAGGTTCGCCGTGCCGCAGACACCGCATGAAGTTGTACTGCCCGCTCTGCGCCATGAAGACGGCGCGCGCGGCGATCTTCTTCCGGCGCACGTCCTCCGGCATGCCGTTCAAAATCGTGTCGCGGACGCCCGAAAACACGCCGAGGTCGTCGCGGAACACAACGCCGTTCGTCGCCTCGGCGAACGCGTGGTCCGGGGTGTAGAGCCACTGCTGCCAGTTCTCCGGCGCGCCGGGAAATCCGAGGTGCCGCCGGTAGAAATCCCCGATCGCGACCACGCCGTCCTCGGCGTCGCCGAGCTCGCTGCTGGCCGTGCCCTCGCCCCCGTCGGGGGGAAATTCCTTCCGCAGCCGGGCGTACGCGCGTTCCAGCCGGAACCCGAATTCGCGTTCGTCCGCCTCGGTGATCCAGAGCTGGAACCCGGTGAAATAATCGTGGTCGCGCGACACCGCGTCGTCGTAGCCGAAACACTCCGAGCCGTGCCCGGCGCGCCCGACGGCGATCCGCGACGCCACGCCGCCGAACTCGCGTTCCAGCATCGGCGCGCCCTCCGTCTCGTACCACTTCCGCGCCGCGTCAATGCCCCGCATAGTATTCATCCGCGCGCCAGTTGAGTTCCTCCTCGACCTCCGGGAATCCGAGCGGACCGAACGCCGGGGCGCATTTGCGGCAGG
>JAFXUM010000141.1 GCA_017524965.1 Lentisphaeria bacterium
CGACGAGCGACAGCGGGACGAGCAGTTCGAAGGCGGAGCGGACGGGATGGGTCTTCACATGGTCGAGCGTCCACTGGTACGAGGCGTCCCACGCGCGGATGACGACCTGCGCCAGGTAGCCGCGCCGGAACCAGTAGACCATGTTTTCGTACTGGAACGCGATCCGGTCGCGGAGGTCGCGGAACCACGATCCCTGCTCGAAACCGGCCAGGATGTCGTCGATCTCCGTGCCGGGCGGCGTCGCCTCGACGAGGATCCATTTCTGTTCGTCGTCCAGCCACGCCTCCGCCCACGCGTGCAGGTCGAAATTCGTCGCGTAGTAGTAGCCCGCCGGGTTGTAGCGGGAGCAGACGACGCCGGCGACGTACCGGCTCGGGACCCCGTACAGGCGCATGAGCAGCGCCGCCGAGGTCGCGAACAGCTCGCAGTGGCCGGTCCTGCGGTAGAACAGGAACCGCATGAGCGGGCTGTAATACTCGCCGCGCGAGGGGATGTAGTCGTCCTTCCGCAGGGAGTACGTGAAGTTGTCCGAGAAGAACCGCACGATCGCGGCGATCCTGGCGCGCGGGGACAGGTCCCCGGGGTTCGCGTCGCCGAAGATCTCGCCGGTCAGCACGGCGAGCTGGTCCGTCAGCAGGGGCGGCAGCCGCAGGTACTCCTGCCGGACGGTCTGCCCCGGCGCCATGTCTTCGGCCAGCGGCTCCTGGTACGCGGCCGCGGGGTCCGGCGTGTTGACCGTCGCGACGACGCCGGTGGAGGGGACCCAGTTTTCGGCGATCAGGGCGCCGTCGCGCGTGATGGCGGCGGACTTGGCGTCGAGCGTGACCGAGGTGGCGTTCGCGGGCAGCGGCGTCACGGTGTTGCGGAACCCGGAAGCGAAGCGGAATTCGAGGCGTTCGGTGTCGGTGTCGCCGCTGTTCTGGAGCAGGAACGTCAGCACCGTGAGGTTGCGGTCCTCCTCGCGCGTGATTTCCACGACATCCGTCGTGTTCTTCTCGTCGGCCACCCAGACGCCGCCGTAGTTTCCGTTGAACCCGCGGTAGACGTTGCCGCGCAGATAGCCCGGCGCCGACGACGCAAGCGCGCGCATGACCACGCGAACGGGGGTATCCAGCTCGAACTGCGGCATCCGGATCGCCGTCTCGGAGGGAAACGCGTTGCCCTGGCCCGGCGGAGGCGGCTGGAAGATCTGCTGGAGATGCGACCGCCAGTCGCGGAACGTGTCCTCCAGCGAACCGAAATACGCGGCCGCCCCGACATAGGCCGGGATGAGCAGGAGGACCGCAAGCGGCCGGATGATGTACGTTATCGGTTTCAGCCTGTTTTCAGCGTCGTAGCGGGCGTCCGCGGTCAGGAGCAGGAGCGCGCCGGCGCACTGCAGGGCGGTGCAGACCAGGTACGTCCGGCGGTAGTTCCGCAGGAGCGCCGTGGTCCCGGCGAAGTTGATGTTTTCGAGCTTGGCGGTGTTGTAGACGTCGCCGCAGGCCAGCGCGGACAGCAGCACGATCAGCAGGCTCAGGGCCGAAATCTCCCGCGTCCGCATGAACCAGCACGAGATCGCCGATGCATACAGCAGGAACGGCAGGAACTGGTGCGACCGCATCAGGTAGTCGGAAAAGGTCAGGCGGTTGTCCGGTATCTTCACGAAAAGGCCGGGCACGACCGCCAGGATGCCCGCCGCAAGCAGAGAGTAGATGACCGGGCGGTCGCGCAGACGGAAGCTGCGTTCCTGAAACACCGGGAAGACGACCATCAGGGCCGTCAGGATGAGGATGTGCGGCAGGTCGTATTTCAGGGACAGCAGGAACGCCGGCGGCAGGATCAGCAGGCAGCGCGTCACCAGGCCGAGCTGGCGGCGTTCCGGCGGTTCGTACTCGAAGATGGATTTGACCGACTTCATAACGGCAGGTCGCCTCCCTTCAGAACGGCTTCCGGCGTGATCACGCGGAGATCGTCCGGGAGTTCCGCCGCGGGCACATGCTCCGACACGAGCACGGGCACGATCTGCGAGCCGCGGTCGTGCAGACTGCCGAGAAACGCCTTTGCGGCGGCGTCCCAGCGCGTCAGGATTACGAACACGGTGCCGGACTCCAGCGCGTCTTCGGCGATCGCGGCGGCCTGTTTCCCGGCGAATGCGTCCCGCGCCGACGTCGAGGCCGTGGCAAGCTCGTCAAGCAGAGGATCGCAGCCGCGGTCGGGTTCGCCCGTCGACGGAAACCGCGTGATCCGGTCGCCGACCGCGAGCAGGTCCACGTGGTACGAGGTCGCGGTCAGCGTCTCCGCGATCGAAGCCGCCAGCGAGACCGCCGCCTCAAACGTGAGGTTCGTGCGCGCTTTCAGCAGGGATTCGGACAGGCTGAACAGCGCGCGGAGCGTCCCGGCGGCCAGTTGCGTGCGCGGGACGTACGTGTCCAGCAGGACCGCCGCGTGGGAGACGTGTTCCTGCTGGTACTCCTTGATGATCGGGATGCGGTAGCGCGCCGTCGCGCGCCAGTGGATCTTGCGCGGGGAATCGCCGGGCCGGTACATGCGGCAGCCGTAGAAATCCATGCTGTCACCCGGACGCGGCACGGAGCGCGCGCTCAGGCGCGGGAGGACGCCGCCGTCGCGCGGGAAGAGATTCCGCAGTTCCCGGCTCGCCGGGTGTACGATCAGGGAGCATTTGCGCCCGAAGAGGACGGAGTGTTTGAAGAGGTTGAACGGGAACGAGGACTCCGCGAGCCCCTGCGGGATGCTGAACACGCCGCGCTTGAACGGCTTCAGCGGCAGCACGAACGACGTTTCCGCGCGGCCCGGGACGGAGCAGTATCGGAACCCCTTCACGCGGCGGAGTTCCGGCAGTTCGATGTTCGGGTCGACCAGCAGATCGGCGGCGGGCAGACGCCGGAGGTTGCGGATGCGGTAGTTCACGTCGAACGCCGTGCCGCATTTGACGCGCGGCGGCAGTTCGCGTTCGACCTCGAGCCGAGGGCGGAAGACCAGTCCGACGAGGAGATCGACGGCGAGCAGCACCAGCAGGAACAGGAACACGGGGACCGCCGGGCTGTTCAGGGTGAACATGGAGAAGAACGCGAACATCGGGATCACGATGAACAGCAGGCGCATGGGGCGGCTGAAGAGGCGTTCGTACCACGCCATCGCCCAGAAGAGAAGCTTGAGCGTGGGCGAACGGTAGTATTTGAAGACGAACCCGAGCCCGTGCGACTCGCGCATCCACCGGGGGCCGTCCAGAAACCTCCGCCAGAGGTTTCCGGCGATGCGCAGCGGATTCCGGCTCATGTCACAGGACTCCTTCCCGGGGTTCTTCCACGGATCAGACCGGGACGCGCGTCTTCTTCACGAGCGAGGCGACCAGGTCCGCCGCGGAGACGCCCGCGTGACGGCTCTTCTGGTTCAGGATCAGGCGGTGCGTCAGGACCGGACCGGCAAGCGAGGACACGTCGTCCGGCGTCACGAACGTCCGTCCGTTCAGCATGGCGCGCGCCTGGGCGCAGCGGGCGAGGTCGAGCAGAGCGCGCGGACTCGCGCCGAGCGAGAACCCGTTCTCCGGGTCGCGCGTGGCGGCGACGAGCTCGCGGGCGTACTCCTGCACGGACTGCTCCATGGTCACGGACCGCACATCTTTCTGGATCTCCAGCAGCTCGTCGCAGCCGATCACCGGTTCGATGCGGTCCAGCGGATCGTCCTGCCAGCGGTCGTTCAGCATGGCGAGCTCCTCGGCCGGGTCGGGATAGCCGAGTGAAAACTTCATGGCGAAGCGGTCGAGCTGGGCTTCCGGCAGGGGGAACGTGCCGAAATACTCCACCGGGTTCTCCGTGGCGATCACCAGGAACGGCTTCGGCAGGTCGTAGCGGACGCCCTCGATCGACACCTGGTGTTCGTTCATCGCCTCAAGCAGCGCGGACTGCGTGCGCGGCGACGCGCGGTTGATCTCGTCGCCGAGCAGGATGTTCGCGAAAACGGGCCCGGGATAGAATTTGAACTCGCCGGTCTGCTGGTTGAAGACCGAGGATCCGAGGATGTCCGACGGCATCATGTCGGACGTGAACTGGATGCGCTTGAAATCCGCCTTCAGCGTCAGCGCGAGCGCCTTGGCGAGCGTGGTCTTGCCGACGCCCGGCACGTCGTCCAGCAGCACATGCCCGGCCGCGAACACCGCGTTCAGCAGCAAATCGATCACTTCGTCTTTTCCGCGGATGACCTGTTTCAAACGGGTCCGTATCTGTCCGATCGTCTCCAGCCGGGACGCCTGTTCCGCCATATCTGCACCTCCGTAAAACTGCGGCGAAAATCCGGGCCGCGCAACGCGTCCCGGCGATAAGAAAAACTGAATTTATAATACCCCTTTCCGCGGATTTTTCAACCCGGAAAACGAATTTTGACGTTTTTTCTCTTTCTTTTTCAGAAAGGACGGTTGCATTTTCCCGTTTCGCAGTCTATCTTATTAGTTGCGATCAAACGCTTCAAATATCAGGAACACACATGAAAAAAACCATCCGTAGACTTCTTGCTCCGGCGGCGCTTTTCTGCGCGGTCATCTTCTGCTGCGGCTATCACAGCTGCGACCATGAGGAGGTCAATCTGTATATGGACCCGGAGAACTGGGAGGAAATGCAGCGGCCGCCGAAAAACGTGGTCTCCATCCACGAGGTCATCCGCCACAAGCAGGGCGACAGCATCGAGCGCACCGTGGCGTCGTATTTCGGGGGCGAAGTGACCATCCATTCCATCCAGCTGCTCGACTCCTCCGAAATCAAAAACATCACGTATGTCCCGATCCCCGGCGACCAGGGGTTCTACAACCTCAAATTCGACTTCACCGAACGCGGCCGCATGCTGTGGATCAACCTCAGCGTCCAGCACAAGGGAACCCAGCTGGCGTTCGTCATCGACGGCACGGTGTACCGCGGATTCGTCCCGCGCCAGATCGCCGACGACGCGACGTCGGTCATCGTGGACGGTCCGTTCGACCAGGCGACCGCGATGGCACTCCAGAACAGCGCGAAGTACAACTATTTCAAGATGAGGAAATAACACCGCCATGTCCGTATTCAAGCACATCCGCCGGGCGCTGCCCCTCGTCATGCTGCTCTTCTCCGCGGTCTTCTGCTGCGGCGCGGGCGGGCAGAGCTGCACCGCCGAAGATGTCGACCACATGCTCGACCCGGAGAATCTCGACACGTCCGACCGTCCGCTGGAGGGTCTCATCGAGATCCAGGAGATCATCCTCCTGCGCCGCGGCACCGACAAGGAGATCATGGCGCCCACGATGTTCGGCGACGACATCTGCCTGAACAAGACCATTCTCCTCGACTCCGCCGACGTGAAGGAGATCAAGGCCATCCCGATCCAGAAGCAGCCGCCCTACTGCAGCCTCGAGCTGAAGCTGACCGACCGCGGCAGGCGCCACTGGATCGGCCTCAGCCTCCCGAACAGGGCCACGCACGTGGCGTTCATCGTCGACGGCATCGTCTACCGCACGTTCGTCCCGCGCATCCTCTACGACGACGTCACCGACTCCGTCATCGTGGACGGCCCGTTCGACCCGGCCACCGCGAAACGGCTTGAATCCAACTCGAAACGCAACTTCTTCCGCCTCAACTGACGCTTATGAACACATCCGGAATCATCACACGCATCCGTCCCGCCGGTTCTTCCCGGACGGCGCTCCGCGCAGTCTTCCGCCTCGCGCCGCTCTGCATCGCGGCGGCCTGCCTGATCTCCTGCGGCGGCGGCAACTTTTTCGACCCGATGAACGTCGACCAGAAAGAGGAGGCCTACATGCCCGTCGTCGGGGAGCCGGGCGAATACGGCGTCGTCTCCATTCACGAGATCGTCCGCCACAAACGCGGCGACGACAAGGAATACGAGATCGGCGCCATGTTCGAGGACGAGATCGTCGTCGACAAGAACCAGCTTCTGGATTCCTCCGACATCATCTCCATCGAAGCCATCGCCATCAACGATCTGCCCGGCTTCTACAAACTCCGCCTCAATCTGACCCAGAACGGGGGCAAACGCTGGCGCAAACTCAGCACCATCGACCGCACAACGAATCCGAGTCTCGCGTTCGTCATCGACAACGTCCTCTACCGCACCTTCAAGCCGCGTTTCCTCTACAGCGACGCGGACACCGTGGTCATCGACGGTCCGTTCGACGAAGCCGCCGCGCTGAATCTCGAGGCGAACGCCATCCGCAATTTCATGCACTTCTCCCAGCAATAATCTCCGGCCAAACGGCAGAAAGGACGCCCAGCCATGAATATCCTGTCCGGCATCATCAGAACAGCCGCTTTCACGCTCATGCTCGCGGCGCTGACTCCGTCCGCCTTCGCGGTCTCCGAGACCTACATCCCCTCGGACGCGAAATTCGCGCTCTATATCAACTCGAACAAGGGCATCAGTTCGGGCGCGCTCCAGACGCTTCTTTTCAAGGACGGCGTCGACCTCGAGAGAAGCCTCGACGACGTGGCGATGGTCAAGGAAGACCTCACCGGCGACGTCGCGTTCTTCCTCACCGAACTCGACCCCGCCGATTTCGGAAAATCCCTCATGGACGTCGTCCTCTACGCGCCCGGCCGCGTCAACGACATCTACAAGCGCCTCGCCGCCCGCGAGGACATCAAGACCGTCGCCTCGTCCGTCCCCGGCGCACGCATCCTGACGATCCACACCGTCAACGGCGAGACCGACGCGCTCGCCATCTTCGAGTTCATCTCGGACGACATCATGCAGTGCCGCCTCGCCATCAACATCCCCGAGACCAAACCCCGGATCTGGGCCGTGAACCCGGAACCCTCCATGCTGCTCACGAGCATGAAGACCAAGGGCGCGCTCGTCTCCGCCGCCGTCGACGCCGCCTACGTCCAGGGGAAGATGAAGGCCGCCGAGGAGGCGAATCCGCGCACTCCGGAGGAGAAGAAGACGAAGATCAAGGCCGGCGACGGCTCCATCGAGATCGACGAGGAAGACCCGAGCATCGAGGACATCCGCAACAACGTCAAGGCCATTTTCGCGCGCATCACCGAAGGTTCCCGCGGCTCCCTCGACGCGACCATCACGCTCCGCTGCACCAGCGCCGCCATCCGCGACGAGGTCTTCCAGACCGTCGACGGTTTCGTCACGCTCTACACCATGCTTTCCAGCGCGTCCTTCGAGATCGGCAAGGACGGCAAGCTCATTCAAAAGGGCGGAAAATCCAATCCGCTCTCCACGCTCAAACACGAACCCAAGGGCAACGACGCCGTCTTCAAGCTGAACCTCTCCGAGGAATTCCTCGACGACGTCGCGAAGACCGCCGCGAAAAACAACAAGAAAAACAGCGCGAAAAAGAAAAAAGACTGATCCCGGCCTCCGCACGCGGTCCGCTCCGCATGCAGGCGGGAGCGGAAACCGGTTCACCCGGAACGTTTTTCTTTCCTTTTTTCTGTTTTTGTCGTTTTTTCGATTTGAAACCTGAAAAAAATATGCTATCGTATTGTAACGGAGAAGAAAAATGAAACGGCGCACACGCAAAGGAGAATCCGGGCAGGTGCTTGCGGAATACACCGTGATGCTCTTCATGGTCGTGCTCGTCGCGCTCTCGCTTTTCTTCCTCATGCGGTTCTTTCTGGCATACGGCTGGCGCATTCTCACGCTGATCGCCTGGGAACCGTGAAACAAACGAAAACAAACCTCGAACCAAGGAGTCCTGATATGAAGTTCAACAGAAAGCATTACGGAATGAAACGCCGTTCCTCCGGCGGACAGGCCATCCTGGAGTACATCATCATCATCGCGCTCGTCACCGTGACGGCGCTCACCGTGCTCGGCCTCTTCGGCGACCGTATCCGGGGCCTGATCTCCAGCAGCACCAAGGCGATCGGCGGCGAAACCGACGATTCCAACAAGAGCGGTCTGGAACAGCTGCGCGAAACGGGAAACGGGGAAGATCCGATCAATTTCTGACCGGACCGTTTCCGACTGACGATTGGACACGGGGAGCGTCCGCACGCCGCCCGTGTCCGGTTATTTTTCAAGCAAGGACATGACCTGTGCGCTGTGTGTCCCGACATTTCCTGAGCCGCGGTCGGCGCGGCGTCAGAAGAAGCTCCGAGGCGGCGGAATCCGCGGCGGGGCACGCGGGGCATTGTCTCCGCGGGACCGGCGTCCGGGCCGGGGATGAGGCGGGCGCCGCGAGGCTGTACGCCCGAAGGAAGGGCGAACACGGCTCCGCGATCATCGAGTCGTTCCTGTCCATGATCCTGCTCGGCATGATCCTCTTCGGCGTCCTTCAGCTTTTCCAGCTCGTGCTCGCCGACATGCTCGCCGATTACGCCGCCTTCCGGGGCGCGCGGTCGGCCGCGGTCGGATTCAACGAGAGGCTGGCCAAACGCGAAGCGCTCACGAAATCCGTGCCGGCGTCCGGGTCCATGGTCTTCCCCGATCCGTCCGCCTATGCCGGGTATCAGTTCGGCAGCGTCGAAACGGAAAAAGCGCTTTTGCGCAGATACATGGAATGCCGAAGAGACGTGGAATACGCCAACTGGATCGGGAAAGAACGGTTTCACATGAATTACCAGTGCCCGAACTACGGGGAACCGCTGACCGGCGGGTGCGCCCTGTGCAGCACTTCGGGCAGCACGCACGTCAATACCGACCTTCAGCACGACAACGAACACGTGAGATTCCGGTTCGAGTTCATCAAGTTCCCGCTGAACCTCCCGCTGCACGACTGGCTCACCGGACGCGACACCGTGGATATCCGGAGCGACAGCGAAGACGACGGCTGGGTCGAGCTGACGAACCATTCCGCGGCTTTCCTGGAGTAACGGCGCATGAAACGGTACCGGACGGCATTGCGGCGCGGACGCGGCGAACAGGGCCAGGTGCTCATCCTGGCGGTCGTCGCGCTCATCCTCGTCATCATCGCGGTTCTGCTGCTGTTCGACGTCCAGACCGTGATCCGGGGCAAGCTCAAGGGGCAGAACGCCGTGGACGCCGCGGCTCTGACCGGAGCCGAGTGGCAGAAACATTCCCTGAACCTGATCGGCGAGCTCAATCTGGTGCGCGCGACCGGGACCCTGATCTCCGATCCGTATTTCGAGTCGGCCGTCATGGAAACGTACCGGAACGCGGAGGAATTCTTTTTCGACACCGGCGCGCCCATACGGAATCATTCGGACGACTTTCTGAAATTCCCCGAGCTGGAAAGCCTCGTGATCCGCAACGAGAACGACGAGATCGTCGGGCTGAAAGGCGGACTGCTGCTTCAGGAAGTCTTCCGCGTGGAAAAGGAAAGGTTCTATCTCGACTCGCTCGACCGTCTTGTCTCCCAGCTTCAGACCCGTGTCGCGTTCGCGGGACCGCTGATCGGTTTCGGGGCCGCCCAGCAGGCGGCGAAAAACAACGGACTGTCGTTCGATCCCGACGCGAGCGAGCTTTTCATCATCTACGCGAACCTGGTCGCGGGAACCGAACACGACATCTACGACAGGTTCACGCCGAAGACGATCAACGACTTCGAATGGCGCAACCCGTATCTTTTCATGCTGGAATCCATCCTCGACTCCTCCATGGCCCATGACGATCTTACGGGAAACACCGACCAACGCGCGTACGGGATCGCGGCCGGGACCAGGTTCAAGTTCACCGGGATGCCGATGCTCGCGGCCGACCCGCCGTCCGATTTCACGAATCTTCTCGGGAACAAACAGTTCTACGAAGACATCCTGGGACGGAACTGGTGCGAACTCGATCCGTTCCTCTATCTGGATTTCGGCGGCAACTGGTGGGGCAGTTTCCAGTGCGATTTCGAGTCCTCCTTCTCCCGGCAGGCCGAAATCCTGCCTCTCCACATCACGTTTTCCTACTTCTCGCCCGAGGATTCCAACATGAGGAATCCGTACGGCAAGCCGGCGGACATCTTCGACGAGGCGTCCGGCGCCCTGCAGCGCTATGCACGCGGAGACGGACTGCTTTCCCGGACATTCCGGGACAAAACGAATCCCTACGAACACGGATTCCGGCACACCTATGAGGAAATCCCGTCAACTCCGGGCGAAAAGAAAGAGACCAGGGTCACGATCAAGACATCGCCGTTTTCGCCTTTCCCGGACGAAGAAACGGAGGACGGCCCGGACGAAAGATCCGACCTGGAAAAGATCAACACCTGGGACATCATCACGGGAAACGGCGACACGGTCTTCACCCCGGAGCAGGTCCGGCTTTTCCTGAATACGTTCCTGGAGACGTACAACGACGGAGACGCGGACCACCGTTACAGCCCGCTCCCGATCCTCTCCTGGGCGCTCTACGACCAGAACTGGACCCGGCTCGGCGACAACACGAAACAGGCATGGGAAGGCTATTATCTCCAGGGGGATTTCAAGCCCGGCATGGATTATCATTCCGGCGCCGTCTCCTTTTTCGAGGCCCAGCAGGACACCGTGACCATCTCGGGCAGCATGGGACGGCCCCGGCGCGGCAACCGGGCACAGGACGTCGGACAGGTCTTTTCCAATACCGCGGCGCGCCATGACGCGGCCGGCGTTTCCGCGAACCTCGGCCGCCTGGACTACGCCGTCGAAAAGATCAGGACGAACGCGTCCGCGAAACCCGTGGGACGGATCCGGACGGACGACGGCCAGTATCTCTGCCCGTTCGAGGCGGGCCGCATGGTCCTGCCCGTCTTCACGGAAACGGCGCTCACGCCGATTTCCCTGGACAAAGTCGAAGGGATCTCCATGCTGGACATCGACTGGTTCTACTACCTCACCGAATTCGTCCCGCTCCTTTCCGGCAGCCCGAGCCTTCAGAACGCATGGGATCGGGCCGCGACGCAGTATCCGCGGCACCTCCGGTATTTCAAGAAATATTACGACGCGCTGGTCCTGATCGGCGATCCGGGATTCCGCCAGATGGGGATCAACTGGCTGGAAACGCCCGTGGTCTGGGAAAAGGACGCAAACGGCAACCGGTATCCGGTAGGATACAACCGCGACGTGAACTGCATTTACGGCAACGGCCCGGACGCGCCGGAGACGCCTCTGCACTGACAATCCGCACTTCCCCTCATGGCATACGATCACGAAGGAGTATTGCATCATGCCCGATCTTCCGTTCAAACCCGTCACAGTCGGCCTTCTTGAGGTCAACTGCTGCCTCGTGCAGCTCCCCGGCTCCCGCACCCTGTACATCATCGACCCCGGCGGCGACTGGAAGCTCATCGAATCCGAGGCGAGGTCGTTCGACTACGACGAGGCGGTCATCCTGTTCACCCACGCCCACGTCGACCATATCTCCGCCGCAGGAGACGTCGCGGACGCACTGAACGTCAGGCGCGTCTGCCTCCACCCCGCCGACAAGCCCATATACTACAGCCCCGGCAACACCGTCGGGAACTACATCCCCGCCGCGGAAGATCTCCCCGACACGACCTGGCCGCCCAACGATCCGCGCATGCAGGTCCTCCTCTGCCCCGGCCACTCCCCCGGCGGCGTGTCCTACTATTTCCCCGAGCTCGCCACCGTCTTCTCCGGCGACACGCTTTTCTTCAGCTCCATCGGCAGGACCGACCTGCCCGGCGGCAGCGAAAAGCAGCTCCTGGATTCGGTTCACAATCAGCTCTTCAAGCTCCCCGACGACACGCGCGTCGTCCCCGGACACGGCCCGTTCACGTCCATCGGCTACGAGAAGAAAAACAATCCCTACGTCTGAGGCGGAATCCGCCTGAAAAAAGGTCTGGAACGGATTAGCCGTTCCGGCTTATTCCGGCCGGGCGTATCGTTCGCGCCAGGCCGCCGCGCGACGCACCATGTTGTCGCGCAGAAATTCCGCGAAGAAGAAGATGTCGTTGGCGTGGAATATCCCCTCGCCCATCTGTCCGCTCGCGTCGTACTCGCTGTTCCCCGGCAATCCGACGATCACGGCGCCGCGTTCGGGGTCGGCGCGGATGCCGTTCAGCAGCGAGGCTTTGAACATGCCCGCGGGCTCCTTCTCGGAGACGTAAAAATACCCCGTCGCCTGCGAACCGGACAGGTCCGCGGGCGTATCGTCCGTTTTCCAGTTCACCGGATTGATGACGGCCCCGCCGGGCACGGTGAAGATGTTGTCCCCGGCGTCCTCCGCGATGGTGTTCCAGGTCAGGATCACGCCCGTATCGTCCGCGCTCTTCCCGAGGCGGATCTCACGTCCGGCGAAATCCCGTTCGACCTCGGCCGCGGTCTTCTTCGGAAGCCCCGCCAGATACGCGGCGGCGAACCCGGATTCCGGGGTGATCTCCGGCGTGGCGCGGAGGAGTTCGTACAGGTCGGACGCCCCCTGGCTGTGCCCGATCAGGATGTACGGCATGCCGGGCGTGTGGAAGAACTTCATGAAATACTGAAACGCGGTCTTCGTGTCCTCGATGCCGTACTGAAGCAGCGTGCCGTCCAGGCCGGACGCGAAATCCGTTTCCAGCACGGTCGAATAGTCCGCCTGCCGCACGAACGGCGCGTACAGTTTCAGCGGGTGCACGGGGTCGGTCAGGAGCCCGAACGTGAGGCCGATGTAGTCCGAGGCTTTCGTGCTGATGCGCCCGAACCGGTGGTCCATCACTGGACGCAGCTTGTTCTGAAACAGCGTCGGATAGATGTAGAACACCTCGAATTCGGGCAGGATCGAGTCCGCCGCGCCCATCCGCACCCAGCCGGCGGGATTCGCGTAATCCGGCGGGGGCGGGATGACCAGCGGCGCGCTGATCTCGACCGTCGGCTTCGGCTGCTCCGCGGCGTCCGTTTCCGCGTTCGGTTCCGCCCCGGCTGACAGTCCGTCCGCTTCAGGCGCGTCCGCACCCGGAAACGAGCAGGAGACAAGCCCGAAAAAAGAGAAACAGAGCAGGACGGCGGACAGGACCCGCACGAGGCGGAAAACATTGGAAACGGCGTTCATCGCAGGAATACCCCCGAACACGTTGCAGACCGGATCGCATATCGAAAACGGAGAGATTAATTTACTCCGGCGGAACCGAAAAAACAAGGCGGAAAGACTTTTTTTCGTTTTTTTTCGGTTTTCGGTTTTCATTTTCGGATTCCCTTGCTATATTTTAATGGCACATGTTATTTTCAACGTTTTTTCCTGAAAGGAAACCAGTATTATGAAGGCCGTCCGTTTCATCCCCGCCGCCGCGCTTGCCGCCTGCATTGTTTTCACCGCGTGTTCCGACTACGTCGGCAAGGAAGCCACGCATCCGCTGTACGCGAAATACACGACCGCGAAATCCGCGAAATCCTACCGGGAAGCCGCCGAAAGCCTGGAGGAATTCCTCTCGATCTGCCCGAAGTCCCCGAAGGCTCACTACGACGCGGCGATGCTCTACAAGGAAAACCTCGAAAACTATCCCGCCGCCATCTACCATCTGGCGAAATATCTTGAGCTGAGCGGCGAAACGCTTTCCAAGCAGGACCAGGCGGACATCCGCGGCTATATCCAGACCTGCGAACGCCGCATGTTCGACACCTACCGTATCCGCAACGACATCAAGCTCGCCGACGAGATCCCGCAGACCGATCCGGCCAAGCTCGCCGCGAAGAACGGCGAGATCGCCGCGCTCCGGGACAAGCTCCAGAAATACATCGAAAACGAGAAGGTCATCCTCGCGCAGAATCAGGAACTCCGCAACCGCCTCGACCGCCTCTCCAGCACGGCCGCCGCGACGACCACGAAACCGGCTCAGACCGGCTCCGGCACGGTCGCCGCGTCCTCCTCGGCCGCGACCGCCACGCGCGGCGTTCCGTCCTCCACGACCGGCACGCCCGGCACCACGGTCGCCGGCGAGAACGGCGTGCGCTACTACTACGTGGCGAAAGGCGACGGACTCCAGGCGATCGCACAGAAGATGTACGGCAAGGCGTCCATGTGGAAGGTCATCCAGGACGCCAACAAGGAAGCGCTCGGCGAACGCGGCATCCTGAAGATCGGACAGCGCCTCGTCATCCCCGCCGTCCAGCAGTGATCACCCTCAAACCGGGGAGGCTCGCCTCATGAAACGTTTTCTGCTCACCTGCGCGACCGCGCTGCTCCCGGTCCTCGCCGCGTGCAACGTCAACGTCATCCCGCCGACCGATTTCACGGAGACCAGGACGTTCGACCTTTCCTCGCCCGCGCCGATCGGGGATCTTCCCTTCGCCGTTGACGTCGAGACCTTCTCCAACGAGTGTTCCGGACGCTACAAAATGGTCGTCCGCGAGGACACGAACCGGATCGAGGTGGACGAATACAACCGCTGGGCGATGCCGCCCGGGGCCATGCTCACCAAATACCTCGCCGCCAGGTTCGCCGCGCAGGCGGAGAATCACCTGAACCGGGACGGAAAACCGGTGTTCATCCTTGACGGTTCCGTGCTGAACTGCGAACTGAACAAGACGAAGAAACAGGTCGACCTGCTGGTACATTTCATCATCATCGAGCCGGGCA
>JAFXUM010000142.1 GCA_017524965.1 Lentisphaeria bacterium
CCCGGTCTCTCTCCCGGGGGCTTTTGAGTACAAAAAACGGATCAGGAGCGTGATTGTCATGGAAACCCGCTGGATGTACCGTACAAGCGGCGACCTTGCCGAGCTGCGTGAAGCGGCCAAGGGCGTCTGCGTCATCCCCATGGGCTGCGTGGAGAAGCACGGGCTGCATCTGCCCCTGGGGCTGCGGATTCTCATAGACCGCGTAGGTCTTGCCCGCGGGGAGCTGGATCTTGGAGTTGTCGACGGCGGTGACTTCCATTTCGCCCTCGGCCTTGGTGTCCTTCAGGAACGCCTTGATGACGGAAACGCCGGGCTTGTCGACCTGGATCTTCACGCCCTCGGCAAGGAGTTCGCCGTAGACGTCGCCGCCGGAGACCTTCACTTTCTGCTCGGACTCGTTGACGACTTTGCCGTCCTGGATGAGCTGCGTCACGAGCGTGTATTCGCCGTTCAGGTTCTCTTCGTTGATGATGTGGATGTCGGCGGAGACGGTGTTCGGGACGGTGAAGGACGGGGTCGGGGTGTGGACCGCGAGCTTCAGCGGGGCGTTGTAGGCGCGGAGGATGGCGGGATCGCCCTTCGGGTTGCGGAAGGTATCGACGACGCCAGAGTTGTTCTCGCGGAGCATGGCTTCCCAGCCGTTGATCGCGTAGCCGTCGGTGATGTTGTTGAGGCGGATGATCTCGATGCGGCGGCCCTGGTGGCGGATGCCGACCTTGCCGAGCTCGGAGGTGAAGGCTTCGACGGTCGGGAAGTCCTTGCGGAGGCCCTTCTCGTCGAGGTATTTGTTCATGCGCGTGTACCAGTTCTTGTAGTCCGCGCCGTCCATGCCGTCCTCGCCGATCTTCTTCAGCTCGTCCATGATGAGCTCGAGGCGCGGCGGGGTGGAGATGGCGCCCTCCTCGCCCCAGAAGACGAGTTCTTCCTTGTTCTCGGTGTAGTTCCAGTAGCGCTTGCTGTTCGTGTAGTAGTTCGCGGGATAGGAGATGTTCGGGCCGGTGGCGTTGTGGTTGTCGCGGAACCCGACCTGGTACACCTTGTCGTCGAACGGCATGCAGTTCATCTTGTTGTAGTCTTCGACGTTGATGCCTTCCTTGCTCCAGCCGCTGGTGAGCACGACGATGCGCGACGGGTCGTTCTGGTGCGTGAAGGAGACCATGCTGGAATACCAGTTCTGGTCATGCTGTTCGCGGCCGAGGCCGAGCTCGTTGATGAGGTTGTAGATCACGAGGGACGGATGCGAACGGAACTTCTTGACCATGCGGCGGACGCGTTCCTTCGCGATCACGCGGCCCTCGGGGGACTGGCTGCCGGAGATGAATCCGCCGGGCTCGGCGTAGTACAGGAGCCCCTGCTTGTCGGCTTCCTGAAGCACGATGTCCTGGCCCATGTGGCGGTGGAAGTTCAGCATGTTCATGCCGAAGTCCTTCGCGGCCTTGATCTGCTTCGCGGCGTATTCGGGCAGCGGGATGGTGCCGGTGACGGGCCACCAGCCCCAGCTGATGGCGGAGCGCAGCACGATGCGCTTGCCGTTGAGGCGGAACATGGCGTCCTTGCCGACGCCTTCGGGTCCGAACCAGCGGAATCCGAACGTCTGGCTCTCCTCCTCGTCGCCGACCTTCACGCTCAGGGTGTACAGGTTCGGATTGTCGAGGTCCCACAGCTCCGCGCTTTCGTGCGTGAACTTGCGGGTGATGAGGTTCTCGCCGGGTTTGAGCGTGATCGTCTCGGCCGCCATGACCGGGGTGTTGTCCTGCACGAGGCGGACGGTGCATTCCTTCTCCACGTCCTTGCCGGTGTCGTTGACCGCGGTGATGCGGATTTCGACCGTCTTCGGGTCGGGGGTGTTCATCACGTACACGTCGTCGATGTAGACGGGATCGGTGATCTCGAGGGAGACGTGCCCGGTCACGCCGCCGACTGCGCGTCTGCCGTTCAGCTTCACGCCGTTCCAGGTGAACGGGATGTAGTCGGTCCAGTCGTAGTCGCCGCCGGGGTTGGTGATGCGGATGTCGAGCGCGGCGGTGTCGCCCTTTTTGAGCTTGCCGGTGATGTCGAGCACGAACTCGGTGTCGCACGCGGCGTCGCACGCGATGAGTTCATGGTTCAGGAAGATCTCCGCCTGATAGGTGAGCGCGGAGAAGCGCAGGAAGACCTTCTTTCCGGTCAGGTCCTGGTCGACCTTGAACGTGCGGCTCCACCACGAAACGCCCTGCAGCGGCTGCCAGAAGTTCTTCGGGTCGATCGTGTAGTCCTTTTCCAGCGCGGACATGTCGGTGAAATACTGTTCGACCGTGCCGGGGACCGTGACGTCCTTGCGGTCCGCCTTGCTCAGGGCGTCCCAGCCGCCGGTCGGCTGGTGCGCGGTGATCTGGTCGAGCGGGGTGCCGGGGACGACGACGTGTTCGGACTGCCACTGTGCGGCGGTGTCGCGCCAGAGTTTCCAGCCGGAGCCGGAGAGGCTGACGACTTCGCGCGCGTCGGCCTGCTGCCAGAGCATCCCGGCGGCGAAGGCGAGGAGGAAGAGTGATTTTTTCATGCTGTCTTTCCTGTTTGTATGGGGGTAAAAAGTGATTTGTTTTAGTAAATAATTTTTTGATAATATACCCTTTCGAGCTGGTTTTTCAAGCCGTTTCCGAAAAAATCGAACAGTTTTCCGCAAAAGACGCGGCGGGAGGGCGGCTCTTCGCGCGGCGGTGCGGCGGTCAAGTCCGCGATTGTCCGGCGCATTCGGGCGCGCAAGGCTTTTCCGGGATAAAAACAAAACTCACTGCAATTTTATGATATGTCCGGGCGTTAATTGTATTATAACTGTATAAGCGATCCGCGCAAATGAGACCGAACTGTCAATCCCTGCTTAACAAGGAGAAAGCGAGCGTTCGATGAAACAAACCCGGTTCAAACGATATTATGGCGTCGTGCTGGCGGCCGTCCTGTTCATGGCTTCCGTTTCTTTTTTCTGTTTGCCTCAAACTGAGGCGGCGGACGCGAAGGCGGAAACCGGGCAGGATGCCGACTCCGAAGAGATCACGCTCACGCTGGAAGGCACGGTCCACGGCGGATATTTCATATTCAACGGCGATCTGGTCCGGTTCAGCACCGGGCGCAGATACCGCTGGGCGTCGAAGGTCACCGTCAACGGGAAACCCTGGGTCGATATCACGAAGCCGTTCGAGCTCGGTTTCACGCCGGATTTCGAAAAGGCGGTCATCCTGGAGAAGGAGGGCGGTCCCGAGGGGCGTATCTTCGTCGTGCCGCGTGAAAATATGTTCGCGCTGAGAATCGTGCCCGGCGACGATCTCCTTCCCTCAGAGCATTTCCGCGTCAAGCTCGCCGTGAAGAACCAGGTCCCGCACGACGACCTTCCCCCGGACGAGACGCCGCCGGAGGGCGAAATCGCGAAGAACGCCGTGACGCCCCGGGCGGCGCGGAATACCGCCATCGACGAACCGCCCCCGGCCCCCGCCGGAGAAGACGCAACGGAGGCCGCGGGCGAATGGGTGGACATCACGCCCGCCGATCGGGAAGACGTCGCGGACGCGGCGCGGGCGGCCTTGAGGGAGATTTTGCCCGCAGCGGGCATCACGGGCACATCGACGCCGACTGAATCGGCAGTGCGGTCCAACGACGAGCTGAAAACCGCCGCGACCCTGAACTCCAAGGGGTTCGATCTCTTCCGCCTGCTCAGCGAGAAGGACGCGAACGCCAACACGTTCGTCTCCCCGTACAGCATCGACAGCGCGTTCGGCATGGTCTACTGCGGCGCGAAGGACCAGACCGCCAAAGAGATACGCACGACGCTGGGGCTGCCCGCCGATCCGGCGGAATGCGGCAGATTCTTCAACAGGGTTTCGAAGGAATACGCGGCGAACAAACAGGTCGAGGTCCTCGTGTCAAACTCCGTCTGGTACGAACAGCGGTTCGAAGAGAAGATTCTGTCGTCGTTCACGGAAATGATCCGGAAATACTACGGCGGAACGTTCTACAAGGAGGATTTCTCCAAACCGGGCCCGCTCGCCGATAAGATCAACCGCTACGTCGAGAAAAACACGAAAGGCATGATCCGGAACGTCCTTTCTCCCTCGGATTTCACGGCGCAATCATTCATGGTCCTGCTGAATACGCTGTATTTCGAGGCGAAATGGGAGACGAAGTTCAGGAAGGAAGACACCCGCCCCATGGTGTTCCGCAATTTCGACGGCACGGAAAAGCAGGTCAGGATGATGTACCGCACGGGCCATGACATCGGGTATTATTCCAATAAGAAAGACAATGTCCACGCGGTGGTCCTGCCGTACGAGGATCCGCGGTTCGAACTGGTCGCGCTGATGCCGCTCGAGCCGGGAAAGGACCGTGGAAAAGCCGCGATGAAGAGTATCGTTTCGAAGATCGGGACCAGGCTCGATTCCTGGCTCTCGGAGCGTTCGCCGTACGAAACGCGGCTCTGGCTGCCGAAAGTCGACCTGACCTGCAAGTACACGCTCAATGACGACCTCAAGTCGCTCGGCATGAAAACGCCGTTTGAGAAGAACCAGGCGAATTTCCACGGCATCGCGGAACCTTCCGGGGCTCTGCTATACATCTGGATCGAAAAAGTGATCCAGAAGACCGCGCTGAAAATGGACGAGGAATCCACGAAGGCGGCGGCCGCCACCGCGATCATGATGGGCTTCGGCGGCGGACTTGGCAATCCTCAGCCGGTCAACATCTTCCGCGCCGACCGCCCGTTCCTCGTCCTGATCCGCGACAACGTGTCCGGCCTGATCCTCTTCGCGGGCCGCATCAATGATCCGGGCGTGGAGGCTTCGGCTGGAGACACCGGGGCAGGGGCGCGGCCTCCCGCGCTCGCTCCCGCGCCGCCGGTTCCCGCTTCGCCGACCGATCCCGAGCACGGATTCAACGACTTCGAATCCTGGCTGGCGATGATGAAGTCGTCGGCGTCGCATTGGGACGAACCGACCGACGGACAGGCGCATCCGAAGGTCTTCATGACGTCCGGGCACGATTACTCCGATCCGGTCGGGAGCCGGGTGGGAAAAGGGGAGAAGCGGGTCGCGATCAATATTTCCGCCGAGGTCGACAAGGAGGCGCTTTTCGAGATCATCGAGAACAAGATTTTCTATCGGCCGTTCCGGTCGGACCACGGGCACGGCATGTCCGGCGAGGGGAGAATCTATTCGTTCGAGGGGAATTATCCCGTCAACGTCACGATCAACGGGATGAAGTGGACGAACCTCAGGAAGCCTTTCGACCTGGATTTTACCCCGAACCTGCGGGCGCTCCACGGCGTCGGCATGGAGGCCGGGGACATCTCGTTCAAATGCCGCTGCGACGATTCGTATCCGCCCCGGCTCCGCCTGGTGCTGGAGGTGCGGAACACGGGCGCGAAACCGGCTCCGGTCAGGATCGACCTCTCCACCACAGCCGGGGAGAAGCCGGACCCGGAGACGAAGGGGAAACAGAAGAAGACCCCGTGACGCGGCGGGGGCTCTGTTCCGGGAAACAGCCCCGTATCCAAACACTGTTTGCCGAAGACGGTCCGGTCCCATGCCGGGCCGCCTTTTTTCTGCATGATTTTCCGGCGGAAAAAAGGGCGTTTTTCTTTGGAACGAAGTTGAAAAATGGGGGAATGTGTGGTATATTATATGATTTAGAATTTATCGAAAACACGACCGTACATCTCAAATACCCAAACCCCAAACAGGAGAACACCTAAATGAACTTAGGCAGTCTGATTCTCGACGGGCTGAAAGCCATGGCCCTCGGAATGCTCTGGGTCTTCTGCTTCCTCTCCATCATGATCGTATGCATGAAGGTGATGTCGAAGGCGCTGGCCCCCTTCTCGAACTTCCTCGAACCTGTCGCCCCGGCGCCGAAAAAGAAAAAAGCGTCCGGCGCAAAGGCAGCCCTTTCTCCCGAAGACCGGGTCCGCGCGCTGGCGGCGATCGAAGCCGTCAAGCTGTACCGCGCAGGGAAATGATCCGCAGATTTCAAACAATATAACATATTCAAACATAAAGGCAACCCCTTCTTATGAAAAAAATCAAATTCATGGACTGCTCCTTCCGCGACGGATTCCAGTCCTGCCTCGGCGCCCGTGTCAAAACCGATGACTTCCTGCCCGCTCTCGACGCGGCGGTGAAGGCCGGCATCAACTACATCGAAATCGGCGGCGGCGCCCGTTTCCAGGCCCTTTATTTCTACTGCCAGGAAGACGCGTTCGAGATGATGGACAAGTGGCGCGCCACGGTCGGTCCGGACGTGAACCTGCAGACTCTCTCCCGCGGCGTGAACGTGGTCGGCCTCTCCTCCCAGTCCACCGACATCATCCAGCTCCACGCGAAGATGTTCAAGAAGCACGGCATCACCACGATCCGCAACTTCGACGCCCTGAACGACGTCCGCAACCTCGACGTCTCCGGCCGCGCCATCGCCGCGAACGGCCTGGAGCACCAGATCACCATCACCATGATGGGCCTGGCTCCCGGACTCAACGAGCCCTACGCGCACACCCCGAAGTTCTACGAAGACCGCCTGAACGAGATCATCAAGTCCGGCATCCCGTTCGACAGCCTCGCGTTCAAGGACGCCTCCGGCACCTCCACGCCGCAGACCGTGTTCGACACGATCAAGGCCGCCCGCGCCATCCTCGACAAGGAATACGGCGTCGGCGCGAAGGAAATCCAGTTCCACACGCATGACACCGCCGGCATGGCCGTCGCCTGCAACTGGGCCGCCATCACCGCTGGCGCGGACGTGATCGACCTCGCCATGGCTCCGCTCTCCGGCGGCACCTGCGAGACCGACATCCTCACCATGTACCACCGCCTGCGCGGCACCGACTACACGCTCGACATCGACCCGGACAAGATCCTGAAGGTCGAAAAGGTCTTTAAGCAGTGCCTCAGCAAGTACTTCATGCCGCCCGAGTCCATGCAGGTCTCCCCCGAGATCATCTTCAGCCCGATGCCAGGCGGCGCCCTCACTGCCAACACCCAGATGATGCGCGACAACAACTGCCTCGACAAGTACGATTCCTGCATCGAAGAGATGCGCGAAGTCGTCGCCCGCGGCGGTTTCGGCACCTCCGTCACCCCCGTCTCCCAGTTCTACTTCCAGCAGGCGTTCCGCAACGCCGTGATGGGCAAGAACGCCGACGGCTCCTGGAAGCTCGATCCGAACGGCTACGGCAAGATGGTCCTCGGCTACTTCGGCAAGACCCCGGTCGAACCCGATCCGCAGGTCGTGAAGTGGGCGCAGGAACAGCTCCAGCTCGAGCCGACCACCAAGTCCGTCGTCGAACTCAACGACGCCAATCCGAAGCTCGGCGTGAAGTACAACACCGAACTCCTCCAGAAGAACAACCTCCCCGTGACCGATGAGAACATCTTCATCGCGGCCGCCTGCGGCGACAAGGGCATCGCGTTCCTGAAGGGCGACAAGCCCATGGGAATCCGCTACGCCGCCGACGCCGCCCCGAAGGCGAAGAACGACGTCCCGGCCGCCTACACCGTCACGGTCGAAGGCAAGACCTTCAACGTCCAGGTCAAGGAAGGCGGCGTGATCACCGCCGACCTCGCCGGCCAGGTCACCGAAGGCGGCGCAGCCAAGAAGGCCGCCGCTCCGTCCGCCGGTTCCGGCAACACCGTCGACATCAACAGCCCGTTCCCCGGCACCGTGACCAAGATCCTGGTCTCCGAGGGCGACGAATACGAAGCCGGCGACGTGATCGCCGTGGTCGAAGCCATGAAGATGGAAAACGAGATCAAGCCCGACAAGGCCGGCGTCATCCGCGAGATCTGCGTCGACGTGAAGGCCGTCGTCACCTCCGGCCAGGCCCTCTTCAAAGTCGAGGAGAAGTGATCCATGCGTAATTTCATTCTTGCGATCCTCTTCGCGTTCCTGTGCTCCGCCGGGCTCGCGGTGTCCGCTCAGGACGCCGCCCCCCTGCAGGCCGCCGCGAATCAGGCTCAGACGGCTGTCGCCGATGCGGCGAAGGCCGTCGAAACCGCGAAATCCGCGTTCCCGAAGAAGCTGTCCGACCTCGAGGCGAAGATCCCCGGCCTCAAGCGCAACAGCCAGATGTCCGAACCCGACGAATGCTTCGACTGGTACGAAGACCCCGCCACGGGCCA
>JAFXUM010000143.1 GCA_017524965.1 Lentisphaeria bacterium
CAGCGGCGCGATCCAGAGCGCCACGGCGCATTCCGGCACGGTCGCCTCCCATATCACGCTGAAGGACAAAGCCGGACTGGAAGTGTACAGCGGCGGAAAAGCGGTCAACACCGTGCTTTCCAGCGGCTACCTCACGGTCGATTCGGGCGGCGTCGCGAGCGACGTTACGATGCAGGCTTCCGGCTTCCTCAGGGTTCCTGGCGGCGGCAGGATCACGGGCAAGCTCAGTTTCGGGAGCGGCACCGTGTACGTCGAGGACGGCGGCATCGTCGACTTCGACATCTCCACGCTCAAGGGCGGCAATGCCGTCCTGCTGACCGATTACAACCGGATCGTGCTCAATTCCGGCGAGCTGCGCAACACGATCACGGTTTCCGGCGAATTGCAGACGAAGGGGACCTACGCGCTCGCGACGAAGGCGTACTCGCTGAACCCGGATTCGGAATACCGCTCCGAACAGCAGAAGATCTTCGCCATCTGCGACGCCTCCGGCACGAAGCTCGGCGCGGTCAAGGTCGGCACGAAGGCGCTCGTCGGCGATCAGACGTACACGCTGAACCTCAGCGGGTCCGGAGACCTCTCCCTCACCGTCGCGGCCTACGTCGAGGGCGACGAGATCTGGACCGAGAGCGGCAACAGCGCCGACAACGGCTGGAACAATTCCCTGCTCGATCCGAAGACGAAGGAACTGCACGAGAGCGCCGGAAAATTCCAGTCGACGCAGATCACGTCCGCGACCGGGGCGGTTCTCCTGGACAAGACGTTGTCCAGAAAAGTGAACGGCGTCACGTACAAGAACTACGTCGGGACGGACGACGGCGCGGACTTCGCGAGGATCGTGCTGCCGAAAGCCGCGAATCTGAGCTTCACCGTCACCTCCGCGGATTCCGCGAAATTCACGGTCTGGCGGCTGATCCCCGGCAAAAACTTCAAGTCGTACACCATGAAGGCCATCACGTCGGTCTCGACGAAGAAGGCCTCGAAAAACGCAACGGAGTACACCGCGACGACCAAGCCGGTCCTGCTGTACGAGGGCGAATACTATGTCTCGGTCGAGGCGAGCACGAAGAAAGGCCACGAGGCGTATTACAACGTGTCCGTCAACCAGGACGACAGCGTGTTCTTCACGAAGGGCAACAACAATGACGACTGGGACGATATGGAGGACTTCGGCCCGGACGGAAATGTCCTCGAATCCACGCCGGTCGCGGCCGAACACAAACTCGCGGACGACTGGGTCGGCTTCGGGGACGAGATCGACTACAGGAGCTTCACGATCGACTGCGCGGCCATGATGACGTTCTGGATCGAGGCGACCGACCAGGCGGAATTCGGGCTTTACAGCCTGAACGACCGGGACAAAAAGGGCAAATACTCCCTCAAAAAGATCCAGTCGGCGAAACTGTCGAAAAATCCGAACTACAAACGCGATAAGACCGACACGCCGTACTACAAGATATTCAAGCCCGTCCTGCTGGAGGCCGGAACGTATTATTTCTCCATGAAGTCCACGAACGCCGCGAAGGGCGGCAATGCGGAATACCAGGTGTACTATCCCGCGTCCGTGTTCTTCACGAAGGGCGACAACAGTGACGACTGGGAGTATATGGAGGACAATGGCAGGGCGGGATACGTCGGGGCGAACATCACCGTGACGTCCGCCACGTACGGCATCGTGAACGACTGGGTCGGTTTCGGCGACGCCGTCGACTATAAGAAGATCACGCTCTCGAGCGCCGCGAAACTGAGTTTCAAAATCGATTCGCTCGACGCCATGAAGTTCTCGCTGTGCGTCCTGAACGACCGGGACAAAAAGGGCAAGTATTCGCTCAAAACGCTGGTGTCCGCGAACCTGAAGATGGGAAAATGGGACCTCGACTGCGAGGCGAAGACCAGGTCGGTCCTGCTGGACGCGGGCGAGTATTATCTCCGCATGGAATCCACGAACGCGAAGAAGGGCGGCAACGCGGAGTACCAGGTGTACGTCGGGGACGACTCCGTGTTCTTCGACAAGGTCGACAACGGCACGAACAACTGGCTTTTCGACAAGGCGAAGCAGAAAAATGGCGAGGAGCCGCGGAACCTTCAGGTCGTGAACGCGACGGCGGTGAACATCACGGCTTCCACAAAGGCGGTCCAGATCGACAAGGCGAATTCCGTGAACGTCGACGGAAAGAAGAATTTTGCCGGGTACGGCGACGAGGCGGATTTCGCGAAGATCCGTCTGGCGCAGAGCGCGAAGGTGAGCTTCACGATCAATTCCACCGACGCCGCGAAGTTCACGGTCTGGCAGCTTGTCGCCGGGACGGACAAGAAGGGCAATCCCGTTTATTCCGTGAAGTCGCTTCAGTCGGCCGCGCTCAAGAAGGGCAAGAAGGACACGGAATACACCGTGACGACGAAGAAGCTTCAGCTCGCCGCCGGAGATTACTATGTCTCCGTGGAGTCCACGAACGCGAAGAAGGGCGGCAACGCGTATTACAACGTGAACGTCAGTTCGTTCGAGGCGCTTGCCGCGCACGACGAATGCGCGCTCGCTGGACCGGAAGACGTCAACGGCTGGGACGGCGCATCCGCCGCCACGTTTGCGGACGCCCCGGCGGATTCCGGCCTCGCGACGCTTTCCGGCGCGGACCTCGCCGAAATGGCTGTGCCCGCCTCGTGCGATCCGGCCGCCTCGCCGATCCCCGTGGAAGTGTCCGGCGACCTCTTCGCCGGGCTGGCGGCCGCGGATGAAACGTCCGCAGTGTTCGCCTCGCTTCCGCAGGACGACGCCTTGCTCCGGGAGACTTCCGGTCTGCTGGCGTGACGCGACCTGAAAAACGCGGAATAAAAACATCGGCTCCCGTATCCGTTTGCCGGACCGGGAGCCGTTTTGTGTTTCAAAAAAATGGGCTTATTCGAGCGGGAGCGCGACGGTGTATTTGCCGGGGACGGCGGTCCAGAGTTTCTTCTCCGCGTCGAACGTGATGCCGGGCGTTTCCGGCACGCGGTCCGCGGGGCAGGGGAAGACGACTTCCGCCGTGGTGTTGCACGGCACCGTGAAATTCCAGACGAGCTCGTTTTCCTTCCGTTCCCAGGCGGACTCGATCTTCCCGTACGACGAGAGATAGGACGCCGAGGCGGACTTGAGTTCCTTTCCGGGCATGGGCTCCAGGCGGAACCGCTTGAATCCGCGCGCCGCGGGATCGTCCGTGACCGGGCGGATGCCGCAGATCGTCTCGTAGAACCAGTCGGCGACCGCGCCGTAGGCGTAGTGGTTGAACGAGTTCATGGAGACGTCGCCGAAGCCGCACTCCTCGTTCCAGCTGTCCCAGCGTTCCCACATGGTGGTCGCGCCCTGCGTGACCGGGTAGAGCCACGACGGGAACGACGTCTGGAGCAGGAGCTTGTAGGCGAGATCGATCTGTCCGTTTTCGGTGAGCACGCGGAGCAGGAGCGGCGTGCCGAGGAATCCGGTGCTGAGGTGGAGTTTGCGCGTCTCCGTGATGTCGTTGACGAGGAAATCGAGGATCCCCTGACGTTCCGAGTCGTCGCACAGGTCGAAATCCAGCACGAAGAGCGCGGCCGTCTGCGTTTTCTCCTTCAGCTCGCCGTTTTCGTCGAGGAAGCGCCCGCGGAACGCCTGTTTCGTCTTCGCGAAGACCTCCTCGCGCTTCCGGGCGTCGTCCTCGCGTCCGATCACGCGCGCGATGCGGGCGGCGAGGGTGTTCATGGCGGCGAAATACGCCGTGGAGACGAACGCGGACGACAGATTCGCGTCCATGTTCAGCCAGTCGGCGTAGACGGTGTTGTCGACGATGTACGTGCCGCCGGAGTTGCGTTCCTGCAGGTCGAGCCATTTCAGCATGTTGTCGAAATACCGCTCCAGCACGCGCCTGTCGCCGTATTTCGTGTAGAGGACCCACGGCACGACCAGCCCGGCGTCGCTCCAGCCGGAGGCGTACCCGAAGAAGTCGTTGCCCTTGGCGGCGGCGTACCGGTACTGGTCGGGCGCGAAGCTCGGATAGCCGCCCTCGGGCGACTGGCACAGGTTCAGGTCGCGCAGCCATTTCGTGTAGAACGCGGCGGCGTCCATATTGTATGTGGCGGCGTTTGCGAAGACCTGCGTGTCGGCGGTCCAGCCGAGGCGTTCGTCGCGCTGCGGACAGTCGGTCGGCACGTCGAGGAAGTTGCTTTTCTGGCCCCAGACGATGTTTTTGAAAAGCTGGTTGAGGAGCGGTTCGGAGCAGGTGAACGTGCCGGTCGAACTCAGGCCGGAAAACACTGCTTTGGCGGAGATATTGTTGTTCGTGAGTTTGAAATGCTCGACGTTGCCGTAGCTTTCGGGCACGCCCTCGATGCCGAGGTAGCGGAATCCGTAGAACGTGAATTGCGGCTTGAACCCGTGGTTGCCGACGTAGGTGGTCGTCGCCTTTGCGGACCGCAGATTGTCGGTGTAGAGCGAGCCGTCCGGATTGAGCATTTCGGCGTGGCGGATGCGGATTACATTGTCCTTCGGTGCGGTGCCCCGGAGGTTGATACTTTCGCGTCCGGTGAAATTCTGCCCGAAATCGACGATCCATGTGCCGTTTTCGAGCTTGCGGATGGACTCCGGTTTGAGCGTGCGCATTTCGCGGACGAATTCGCCGGACTGCCATTCGACCGCGATCCTGTCCAGCGCCTCCGACTTGAAGACCACCGCGTCCTTGTACGGCAGGGCGGCGGTGTCGATCGTGGAGTCGAAGTGTTCGCCGTCGTAGATGTCGCTCATGACGTACCTGCTGTCCTTGTATTTCCAGTTCTTGTCCGTGACGAGCTTCACGACCGAGCCGTCGGCGCGGCGGATGTGCAGTTCGGCCTTCAGGAGCGGCTGGTCGCCGTAGGTCGGCTTGTTGCCGTCGCTCCACTGGCGCGAGATGCGCCCGGCGTACCAGCCCTCGGCGAGGTAGATCGAAAGGACGTTCTTCGTCTTCTTGCCGATCAGCTCCGTCACGTCGTACGCCTGATACTGCACACGATGGTAGTAGTCGGTCCAGCCGGGCGTCATGCAGACGGGTGTGCCGGATGACAACGTGGTCGTCGCCTCCTCGAAGACGTCCCGGCTGTTCAGATACGGCTTGTAGAGTCCGAGCGCGGTGATGTAGAGGCGCGCCTCCACCGCGTCCGGGACGGAAGGGGTTTCTCCGCGGAACAGAGGCACGGGCCGGAGATTATCGCTGTGCGGCTCCGTTCCGATCCATTCCGCCTGCCACGGCGTGCCGAGGAATCCGGTCTCGAACGTGGATGTGAAGTAATAGGGCCCCGTGCAGGTTTCGCGGGAGTCGGATGCGCGGCCGGCCTCGTCTTTCACCTCGACGGACCAGGTGTACGCCGTGAACGGCTTGAGCGGTTCACCCTCGTATTCGATCTGGATGGTCTCGCCGGACTTGACCCAGCCGGAATCCCACACCTCGCGCTCCGATTTCGTCTCCTTCACACGGATCCGGCGGGCAGTCTGATATTTCGGCGGCGTGGTCTCGGGATCCAGCACGGTCCACGCGCCGCCGTTCGGCGACACGCGGTAGCTGAACCGCGGCTTCGGTTCGTCCATGCCGATGG
>JAFXUM010000144.1 GCA_017524965.1 Lentisphaeria bacterium
GTCGCAGTACCTCCGGGGCGTGCTCCAGCAGTACAAGCCGCACCTGAACCCGGACACGCAGATCGTCGTGGACATCGTGAAGGGCATCGAGCTCAGCTCGCTGCTGACCATGAGCGAGCTCTGCCGCCAGGAACTCGGCCCGACGCACTACGTGGCGCTCTCCGGGCCGAGCCACGCCGAGGAGGTCGCGCGCCGGATCCCGACGCTGGTCGTGACCGCGTGCGAGGACCGCGACATCGCGGAATACGTGCAGCGCATCTTCATGAACGAGTATTTCCGCGTGTACACGTCGTACGACGTGGTCGGCGTGGAGCTGGGCGGCGCGCTGAAGAACATCTACGCCATCGCCGCCGGCATTGTGGACGGCTGCGGCATGGGCGACAACTCGAAGGCCGCGATGATGACGCGCGCCATCGCCGAGATGTCCCGCCTGGGCAAGGTCCTCGGCGGCAAGAAGGAGACGTTCAGCGGGCTGAGCGGCGTCGGCGACCTGATCGTGACCTGCACCAGCAAGCACAGCCGCAACCGGTTCGTCGGCGAGGAGCTCGGCAAGGGCCGCAAGCTCGACGAGATCATCAAATCCATGAACATGGTCGTCGCCGAGGGCGTGAAGACCTGCGAGGCCGCCTACGCGCTCTCCGAACGCTGGAACGTCGACACGCCGCTGATCCACGGCATCTACGCCGCGCTTCACGACGGACGCGATGCGCGCGAAGTCGTCCACGAGCTCATGACCCGCAAGGCGAAAAACGAGGAGGAGTGACCTCGATAGTCTGACCTCCGAATACGAAAAACCCCGGTCCCTGAACAATCACAGGAGCCGGGGTTTTTTGATCGGACGAGAACAAGTCTTATTATTTGAACGTGTCGTCGATGGCTTTGCCGACGGCGTCGTTGGTATCCTTGGCGGCGTCTTCGGCCTTCTTGGTGAACTTGTTGACGCCGGTTTCGGTCTTGTCGATCGCCTTGTCGAGCTTTTCGCCCGCGGTTTCGTCCTTTTCGCAGGAGGTGACGAACGTCATGGCGCAGAACGCGGCCGCGGCGACGGAGAGCGTGAAGAGCAGTTTTTTCATGATGATATGCCTTTCTGTTTGTGGTTGGTTATGTGTTGGAAAGCCGGATCGGAAGAGCGCGGTCACTCGGCTTTCTTTTTGGGCTTGATGGTGAGGATGAATCCGAGGGCGAGGCTGAGGAACGCGCTCATGAGGACCTGGTAGTTGGCCGGGAGCGAGAACGTGATTGTGTGCGCCGGGATCCAGAAGATGACGACGGTCTTCAGCATGTAGGAGCCCCAGATGTGCTTGTCGATGCCTTCGAGGAATTCGCCGCCGCCGAGGAAATGCTTCTTGTTGATGCAGGTGTTCCAGTATTCATGGCTGAGCATCATCGGGAAGCAGAAGATGAGGTTGATCCAGAGGGACGTTGAGAAGCCCTGCCAGATGCGCTGGACGTTGTCGTTGTCGAACGTGAGCGGCCAGACCGGGGTACCCATGAGGGCGTGGATGCCTTTGCCGAAGATCGCGAACGCGATGGTGAAGAGCATGCCGTACACGCCCCAGACGAGGAACTTCAGGAGCAGGTCGGGGGTCTTCCAGCTGCCGGTCTTGCCGCGCACCTTGATCATTTCACCGAGCGTGGCGAGCAGGCCGACCTTCAGGAAGCCGGAGATGTAGGGGTAATGCCCGACGACGCGGCCGAAGTTCCTGATGCCGTCCGTGGAGAATCCGGCCCAGTAGAGGCCGTGCTTCGCGGATCCGGTCAGGGCGTTGAGGTCGATCTTCACGTCCGTGCCGTAATCCCACGGGAAGAAGAAGACGAGGCAGACGAACGCTGCGAAGTAGATGACCGCGATGATGTCGCCGATTTTGAATTTCATGGCAATTGTTTCCTTTTGTGGGGGTTGGGGAGGTAAAAACTATAAGTTATAACATAGCACGGAATCCCGAAAAAATCAAGTGAAACTCAGCCGATAAACGACCGAATCCGTCCTGTTTGAACTCATGAAGATTTTTTCGATTTCAGATCCCGGGGTTGTTGTTTCTTCTTTCCGGCTTTCTTTTTCCCGGCGAGTTCCGCACTGACGATCTCATACATCTCGCGGGCGTCTTTTTTTCTGTCAAGTTCATATTCGCTTGCCGCCGACGGGTTTTCCATCGCTTTTTTGAACCAGAAAAGCGCTTTGCGTTTGTCCCGCGGCATGTGTTCTCCGCTGTACAGCATCATGGCATAATCCCACTGACAGTCGATATCCCCCAGCATCGCGCCTTTTTTGTAAAACCAGATGCCCAACTCAACATCGTCCTGTTCGCCATCCCCGAATTCTCCGGTTACGCACTTGGCTCCGACTTCGTGCATGCAGCGGCGGTCGTTCAGGATCAGCGCCTTTAACGCCTCACGCAACGTAAAACAATCACGTTCCAGTTTTTCGATTCTGTCCGTTTGTTTGCTCATGAAAGAATTCCGTTACACATTTGGGAGGAAAAAAAGCATTGGGGATGGCGGCCCGGTATTATTGCGGCGTCTGCGAGGGAGCAGGATCGGAATCACCTTCGGCGCGGTTTTCCTTGTTCTCCGCCGCGGCGCGGCGTTCTTCCAGTTCTTCCTGCCAGATGATCTCCCGCCATTTTCTGTCCAGCTCCTGATATTCTTCAAGATCGCGTTTCTTCTTGTGGCCCGGTGCGCCCGGCATGTAGGCGTGGATGTTGATGCCGTATCGTGAATCCGGGTCCAGAGATACGATGCGCCGTCCGTCCACCGCCGGATCATGGACCCACATTTTCAGTTCGAGGGGCTTTTGGCTCAGAATGGGCGACTTCTGTTTCAGTTCGTACACCTCGCGGGCAATGTCGAACGCCTGCGCCTGGGCATCCGGATTGAGTTCGATCCTGAGCCCGACTGAGTCGTCCGGGTGAAATCCGACCGTGCACATCCGAATCGTAAACTTGCTTTCGATCGCGTCAAGGATGTCGGCGCGGACCTGTCTTCGCATGCCGGTCGAAGCGGCGTCGAATTGAAGACCTCGACTAATTCTGCAGATAAAGAAAGCAATGGCTCCCAGCCATGCAAGCCCCACGCATACGACGATCAGCAGTGCATTCTTTTTGCTTTTGGACTTCGTTTGCATCGGTTTGGCCTCAGGTTGGCGTTCGGGTGTATGTTCGGGAGAATGAGGAAATTATATTTCTAAAATACACCTTTTTTTCCCGTTTGTCAAGCGGCGGAAAAGCAAAAAAGCAGGGGCGTTGCCCTGCCGGCGGATCAAATCTCGGCGCTGATGTTCCGGCCTTTGGAATCGCGCAGGAAACACGCGGCGATCGCCGCCGGGACCGCGATCAGCAGATAGACGCCCAGCAGGATCCGGAATCCCGCCGGAGCCGCCTGAAGGGTGCCGTCCACGGCGAAACGGTCGAAGAGCCGGCCCGCGAGCTGGGCGATGGCGATGAGGAAGACGTTCGCGCAGAAATTGACGAACGCGATGGCGCTGGCGGCGAAGACGGGCGGGACGAATTCGCGGCAGGCGGTGATCTGGATGCCGGTGAATCCGTAGCCCGTGCCGAGCAGGAGGAATCCGGTCCAGGCGGCGGCGAGGGCGGAGCGTTCGGGCAGGAAGGTCCCGGCGAACAGCACGGCGGAGCCCGCAGCGATCAGGGCGCATCCGGCGGCCTGGAACAGCTTTCTGCGGTTGCCGAGGAACAGGCTCACGCTTCCGGCGAAGATCATTTCCGCCATGACGACGGTGTTCATGGTGCCGAGCGCGGAGGCGTCGGCGCCGCAGAGGTCGGAGAGGTATTTCCTGCCGATGCCGCTCAGGCATGACCAGTACAGCACGATCCCGGACGCGGCGCAGAAGAACACGCCGACGCACTGCGGTTTCTTCAGCTGGGCCAGCAGCTGGCCCCAGGGGAACGGTTCGCGTTGTTTCGCCGGTGCATTGGCGGCGCGGCGGGCGGTCCGGGCGGAACAGAGCAGGCAAATCGCGACGGCGACGCCGCAGGCGGTCGTGAGGTGGTTGCACCAGCGCAGGATCAGCTGCCAGGGGTGATCGGCGGCGAGGGAGGCAAACGGGGAGGAGCCGAGGAGCGTGCCGCCGTAGCTGAAGACGTAGAAGACGCCGATGAGGGCGGAGAAGTATTTGCGGTCGAACTCGGAGTCGAGGAATTTCAGGAGCGTGAGGTAGCCGATGGTGCGGCCGCCGCCGTTCAGGAACGCCCCGGCGAAGACCCACGCGGGCGAGGCGAACGTGTACAGGAGCCATTCGCCGAAGACCTGCAGCGCGATCCCGGCGAGGATCACGGGCCGCCAGCCGAAGCGGTCGGTCAGGATGCCGGAGACGCCCAGGAACGCCATGCACCCGGCGACGCCCCAGCTGGAAATGGCGGACGTCTGCGCGGCGGTGAACCCGAGCGATTCGCGGATCTGGTCGTACACCATGCCCGGCACTCCGGCGCGCGTGGCGGCTCCGATGGCGTAGACCACGGCGGCGAAGAAGAAGATCAGAATCGTCGGGAGCGGGATCTTTTTCATGGGCGTTTTTCCGGGGGGAAATAAAAGAGGTCAGGGGAGGGCGTCGGGGAACGTCTCGCGCAGCACGCGCATCACGCCGTCGTCCTCGTTGGACGGCGCGCGGAACCGTGCGGCGGCGAGCAGATCGGGGTGCCCATTCGCCATGGCGTAGCTCAGCCCGACGTGTTGGATCATTTCGAGGTCGTTCGGGTAGTCGCCGAACGCCATGCACTGGCGGGGCGCGACGCCGAGGCGTTTCTGCAGGAATTCGATCGCGATGCCCTTGTTCACGTCGGCGCGCATGATGTCGATCCAGTTCTGACCCGCCAGCGTGACTTTCAGGCGGTCGCGGAACGGCGCGAAATGCGGCTCGCAGCGGTCGGCGGCGCTCACGGGATCGAACACCGCCACCTTCACCACGGAGTCGCCCGCCCCGGCGACCGCGGCAAGCGGATCGTCCGCGAACGTGCGTTTCCTGTAGTAGATCGCGGTGTTTTCGCGTCCGGCGGGATCGCACGCGCTGCTGATGTACGCCGACTGCACGCCGCACAGGACCGTGGTCGCGGGGATCGCGGAGCCGGTGCGCCAGAGCGCGGGCAGGACGTCGCCGGGCAGCGGGCGGCAGAAGATGTTTTCCGCGCCGTCGAACACGAGTCCGCCGTTCTCGGAGAAGAAAAAGAGCTTGTCCGCGATGCGTTCGAACATCGCGGCGAGGTTGAAATACTGGCGTCCGCTGGCGATGACGAACCGCACGCCGCGCGGATACAGCGCCTCCACCATGGGGACGAAATCCGGCGGGATCTCCTTGCGGTCGTTGAGGAGCGTGCCGTCCAGGTCGACGGCGATCAGTCTGACGTCGGGGCGCATGCGGTCGGGCTTACTCGGGTTCGACCATGTCGTCCAGGCGGAACTGGTCCGGGAGCATGTCCTGGCTCTGGATCCACGCCTTCACCGTGGGGGCGAGCAGGAAATCCTCCAGCGCGTCGTCCTTCGCGAACTTGTGGTCGCAGTACGGGCAGCGGGAGAACGATTCGACGTCCGGCTGGGCGAGCATTTCGCCGCAGACGGGGCATATCAGGAAACGCTGTTCGTCGTCGACGACCGGGGGGACCGGCGCGATCGGAACATGGATTGCAGGGGTGATCATCTTCGCTTTTATCCTTTCTTTTTGCCATCTTTTTTTATAAGCTGCGTCCCCGTGCCGACGGGAAAACGCGCTCATACTATCAATATAGCGCGCGCACCGTTTTTTTCAACCCGCGCCCGCCGGATTTTCCGAAAAAACCCGGTGCGGCGGAAAAAAACGCGTCCGCCCTTGCTTTTTCCGCGCGGCGGGTGTATGGTATCACATCATCCATTTTGCACCACGGAGAGGCAAAGACCATGAACAGCGGACAGATCATTCGGAGCATGCAGCGGCCGGGCATCGTTTCGGCCGGGTTGCTTGCCGTCTGGCTGCTCCTGAACAGCCTCCTGACCGTGGCAGCCGTCGGGAACGGCGGTCCGGTGTCCGCCGGGATCCTCTCCGAACCATCGTCCTCGCCGCGCGGCATTCGTTCCGAGGCGGAACGCGCCGGGCATCTCGCGGTCATGCGGACCGGCGGAAGCGCCGGACTTCAATCCAGCGGACGCAACAGCCGTCCCGGCCTCAGTCCCCTGCGGAAACTCCAGCCGGATGCCTCCCGCCTCGAGCCGCCGCATCTGCGCGAACCCGCCCCGAACTGTCCGTTCCGCATCGAATCCTCCGGCCAGTCGTGCCTTTTCCAGCTTTTCCCTCGTTCCTATCTGCCTGTGAGGGCGGGACCGAAGCCTTTCTGCTGAGTTGATCTCCGCCCGGACAGCATGCCTTTTTCGTGAGGCAGTGCCGTCCGCACCCTCATCTCCGCAACAGAAAGGGAAACAGTTATGAAACGTTATCTCGCGGAACACTGGGACACCGTCCTCTGTGTCGGTCTCAGCATTCTTCTCCTCCTCGGCGGCGTCCTCGCTTATTTCTGGATGTTCCCGTCCGAGTGATCCCGTAAAAAGAACATAAAAACCGCGCCGCCGTCCGTGACTTGAATCCGGGCAGCGGCGCTTTTCGTTTGCGGAAGTGTTCCGTTTTTATTCCTTCCCGGGGCGGTTGCCGTAGGGGAAGAAGAAGATGCGGCCGCCGGTCTTGCCGTCCTCGACGGAGCGTTCGAAAAGGCCGCCGAGGAAGGACCACTCGTGGAAACCGGGGGCGTCCTTCGTGGTGATGAAGGGGAAGATGAACTTGCGCGTGTTGATGCCGTCGGTGTCCATGTTGTAGAGGTAGCCGAGGATGCTCCGGTGTTCGTTCGCCCCGAGCTTCCGGCTGTTCGCGCCGAGCCCGAAGAGGACCTTGGTCTGGTAGTCGCCGGTCTCCTCGCAGCTGAAGGACGAGGACAGGATGCCGCCGCCGGTGTTGAAGCCGGAGATCGTGCGCGTCTGAATGTGTCCGGCGGCGATCTCGCGGAGCGCGGCCCCGACCGCTTCGAACAACCGCGCGCTGCCGTCGAACGGCTTCATGCCGGTCTCCGGCATGAGTTCGAGCGCGTGCATCAGGGTGTGCTTGTAACGCGTCCGCTCGGGATCGTTTTTGTCATCGGGGAACGCCAGCACGTCGGCGACGGTCATCTGTTCGAGCTCGGCGGCGGAGATTTCCGAAACGCCGCGGACGCTGTACACATTGAACAGGTCGACGTACAGTCCGGTCAGCACGTCCGGCGTGCCGGGTTTCCACTGCAGGAATGTCTCGTCGGTGGAGTTGACCAGGAAGAGCGCGTAGTGGTCGGTGCTGCCGCGGACCGGGAATCCGGTGTGGGACGCCTGAAGCGGATTGACGTGCGCGGAAAGGATGCGGAAGGGTTCGGGGATCGCTTCGTCGTGCCGCTGGGTCGCGCCGTAGTAGAGCAGGGGGGCGAGGATGCCGAGGGAGGAGCCTTCTGGATTGGAACTGCCGCCGGAGAGGAGCGGAAGCACGAACCAGGATTTTGCGATTTTGGAGAGATCGCCGTCGCGGTCGAGGCAGTCCTTGCTCCAGAAGAAGAGCGGATAGAACCCGCTGGACGTGGAGCGTTCGTCGCCTTCCCAGAAATACTCGTTTTCCCAGCGGACGATATTGTCCGCCATCGCCCGCGTGTCGGCGGCGGTGCGCGCGCCGTCGCGGTAGGCGGTCACGGCGGAAACGATGTCCCGGAACCGCGCATACTTCGTCAGCATGTCGTTGCATGCGGCGGTGACCCGGAGATTCCAGAATTTCGCGAGTTCGGTCTCGCTGTCCGCGGGCGGATTGCGGAGGAGTGCCGCAAACCTGTCGAGCAGGGAGACGGAGCCTTTCGTGCGCGGACGGGACGTGCTTTCGGTGCGGATGATGCCGAGCGTGGAGAGGACGTCCTCCGTGTACGCGTGGCCGTTTGCGAGGCGGAAATGGGATTCGCTCGAGCTGTAGCCGAGGATGCCGAGCAGGATCCGCGTGACGGACTCGTCCTCCTCGACGCTGGTGTAGGTGAGCGGGGTGATGACCTCGGTGGAGACGGGCGTCGTTTCGCCGTCCTTCTCGCGCACGGTCCGGTCGACGCCGAAGAGCGGGAAGAAGCCGTAGCGGGTCTGGACCTGCGTGCCGCCGGAAGCGTGCACTTTCAGCTCGACGTCCATGAGGCGCTTCGCCGTGTCCTCCGCCTCCTTCGCGGTCATTTCGCCGGAGAGAGCGCGGTCCATGCCGCAGAGACGGAACACTTCCTCGTTCGGGACGCCCGCGACGATCTGCCTGAGCCCGCCCGTCTTAATGAGCGTCACGGGGTTCGGCTCCCTGCCGACGCGCGAGAAGGGCCCGTCGGCGTCGGCGACCGGCTGCGGGACCTCGATTTTGTTCGCGATGTACTTCTTTCCGACGTAATCCGTATAGAGGTCTTTGCTCCACTGTTCGCTCTCCTCGGAGCCGTCCTCCATGAGGGCGCGCCTCAGGAGATGTTCGATGGTCTCCTCCAGGAAAGCCTGCGGCGTGTAGTCGATCCGGGAGGAATACGGGACCTCGGTGTCGCGGAACCAGTAGGGGAAGACGCCGAGGATGTTGGTGTAGCTGGAGGTCCGGTCGAATCCGTAGCTGTCGCGGCTCCGGTCGGAGCCGGACGTGAACAGGATGTGCCAGAGCAGCCAGTTCGAGCTGGAGTCCTTGTCGCGGTCGAATCCGAAGAGGTAGAAGAGCAGGCGCAGGTCGCGTTCGCCCTCGTTCGACGCGGTCCATTCGAAGAACGGATGCAGCGCGGTCGTGCGGACTTCCCACTTCGAGGCTATCTCGTCGTTCACTTTGATCTGCGCTTCCTCGCTCGTGAGGTCGTCCTCCTTCATGCGCGCCTTCACGTCGTCCATGTAGGACGGCGAGTAGCCCCAGCGCGGGACGTAGTCGTCGCGGTCGTGCGCCGCCTTGAAGCGGTTGCCCTTCTTCTCGTGGTCGGCGTAGATGAGGTAGCGGCGGCCGTGGACGGACGTGGTCGCGCGGTATTCGGGGTAGTCGTAGTCCTCGCGGAAGTACGGGATGGACGTGAACTCGGAGCCGTAGCGGTCCTTCTCCCAGCTGTACACGGGGAAGAGGTAGCTCCGGTTCGCCTCGCCCTGGCTGCGTTCGACGCGGAAGAACGGGAAGAATCCGTACTCGCGCTCGTCCTCGTCGTACGCCCACCACAGCGGGCCGACGTACTTCATGTCGCTTTCGGACGAAGAGCCGCGGAAGAACGGGAAGAGCCCCCATGCGTGGCGGCCCCAGTAGCCGAGCAGCAGGATGTTGCCCTCCGTCCAGGTCTCCTCCTCGCCGTTCATGCCCGTGGCGGAACGGTTCTTCCATTTCGCGAAGGGGAGGATGAGTCCGCCGTCCTTGTCGAACCAGGCGAACGGGAAAAGCCCGCGGTCCTCGGTGTTGTGGTCCCACCACCAGAGCAGGATATGGTTGAATCCTTCATCGTCTCCGTTGATCCTGTAGAGCGGGAAGAAATCATGCTTCCTCCAGTTGTCATCCCAGGAACCGAGCAGAAGATAACGGCCTTCGCTCCATCTGTCATCCGTGGACTTGAACATCCAGAGCAGAGGCGAGAGGAACATGTTGCGGTCTTTGATGTAGAGAGGGAAGAGTGTGGAGCCGCCCGGATATGTCCAGAAGAGCGGTAAAACGCCGAAGTCCCCGGAGCAATCCTTGGGCGGGTCAAATTCCCACCAGACCGGTCCGATGAAATCATATCGTTCCCCGAAGTAGCAGAGCGGGAAGACGCCGAGGCATCCTTTTCCGCCGCTGAAGACCGGGCCGACGTACCAGAAGTCGTCTTCCTCCTTCCCGATATGCATCAGAGGAAAGATGCCGAAGTGGTTTTTGTTCCAGTAGGCGTTCAGCGCCCAGCCGTCGCCGTCGACGGTGTTCCACGAGGAGAGCGGGAAGAGGATGGAGCAGTCGTTGCCCTCCTGGTTGAAGAACGGGCGGACCGCCATGCCGAAGTCGTCCCAGTCGATGAACGGCCACAGCACGCTGACGTAACGGCTGTTCACGGTGCAGAACGGCCAAATGTTGACCTGGCGGTCCTTCAGCCCGACGGGGGCGCGGAGATTGACGACGGCGTCGTCGAACCTGCCGCCGGAGATGCGGCTCGCCTTCGGCGCGGAGTAGGAATCGGAATCGTAGCCGAGGCGGTTCATGCGTTCGCTGGAGGCGCAGGAGGAGGCAAACAGGACCGCGAGAAGCGCGAATGCGGAGAGGAAGGATGCTTTCAGGTGGCGCGGATTCATGGAAGTGCTTTCTGTTTATCGGATAACGTAGGAAACGATGTTTTTTTGTCGGGAGTTTGTGATTAATATAATATATCGAAAAGTATTTTTCAAATGATAATCGTATGATTTGTTCAAAAAGGCGGACCGTCGAGGTCTTTCGAGAGGGAGCGGATGCGGTCGCGGAGCTGTGCGGCGCGTTCGAATTCGAGCGCTTCCGCCGCTTCGAGCATCTGGGATTCGAGTTCGAGCACGAGTTCGTCGATGCTAGCGGCTCCGGTCTGCTTCAGGATCTCCTCGGTCTCGCTGAGGGAGATCGACTGGCCCTTCATGCCGCGTCCCTTCCTGCCCTTCGCGGGGCGGGTCTTCATGCCGGTGTGGTAGGGCGCGCCGGGTTCGTGGAAGGTGTAGGCGCGTCCGGAGTTCGAGGCGGCGGGCGCGGACGTGGATTTTTCGGGCTGGGCCGCGCCGATGATCTCGGCGATGGTCTCGCGCGGCGGCTTGATGATCGTGTGCGGCACGATGCCGTGCTCGGCGTTGTAGGCGTTCTGCTTGGCGCGGCGCGCCTCGGTGGTCTCGATGAGCGCCTTCATGCTGTCGGTCATGTTGTCGGCGTACAGGATCACCTTGCCGTCGGCGTTGCGCGCGGCGCGTCCGGCGACCTGGATGAGGGAACGGCGCGACCTCAGGAATCCTTCCTTGTCGGCGTCGAGGATGGCGACGAGGCGGATTTCCGGGAGGTCGATGCCCTCGCGGATGAGGTTGATTCCGACGATGCAGTCGAAGTCGCCGCGCCGGAGTTCATTCAGGATCTTCACGCGTTCGATGGCGTCGATCTCGGAGTGCAGGTATTTCACGCGGATCCCGACGTCGGACAGGTAGTCGGCGAGGCGTTCGGAGCTTTTCTTTGTGAGCGTGACGACGAGCGAACGCGCCCCGGCCGCCGCGGTGGCGCGGATTTCCGCGATCACGTCGTCGATCTGCGAACCGAGCGGGCGCACCTCGACCGGCGGATCGAGCAACCCGGTCGGGCGCACGACCAGCTCGACCACGGCGTCGCCGCACATCTTCATCTCGTAGTCGCCGGGCGTGGCGGAGACGTAGACGGTGTCGCCGGTGAGCCCGAGGAATTCGTCGAAGGTGAGCGGGCGGTTGTCGAGCGCGGATGGCAGGCGGAACCCGTAGTCGACGAGCGTCTGCTTGCGGCTGCGGTCCGCCTTGTACATCGCCTGGAGCTGGGGGAGCGTCACGTGGGATTCGTCGATGAAGAGCAGGTAGTCCTTCGGCATGAAGTCGACGAGGCAGAACGGGCGGGAGCCGGGGGCGCGGCCGGAGAGGTGGCGCGAATAGTTTTCGATGCCGGGGCAGTAGCCGATCTCCTTCATCATCTCGACGTCGTAGTTCACGCGCTGGAAGAGGCGCTGCGCCTCGACGAGCTTGCCCTGTTCCTCGAAGTTGTGGACGCAGGTCCGCATCTCCTCCAGGATGCCGTTCATGGCGGCGTCGATCTTCTCCTGCGGCAGCACGAAATGGCGGGCGGGGAAGATGAGCGCCTTGCGGCACTGGGCGATCACGTGTCCGGTCACGAGGTCGCGCCGGGAGATGGTTTCGATCGTGTCGCCCCAGAACTCCACGCGCAGGAACTCCTCCTTCTGCGACAGGAAGACGTCCACGCAGTCGCCGCGCACGCGGAACTGGCCGCGCTCGGGCGCCATGTCGTTGCGTTCGTACTGGATGGCGACGAGCATGTGGAGGAAGAGGTCGCGGTCGAGCTCGTCCCCGGCGGCGAGGCGGAGACTCATGGAGTCGTAGTCCTCGGGCGAGGTCAGGCCGTAGATGCAGGAGACGCTGGCGACGACGAGCGTGTCGCGGCGTTCGAGCAGGGAGGCTGTGGCGCTGAGGCGGAGGCGCTCGATGTTGTCGTTGATGCTGGCGTCCTTCGCGATGTAGGTGTCGGTCTGCGGGATGTAGGATTCGGGCAGGTAGTAGTCGTAGTAGCTGATGAAGTATTCGACGGCGTTGGCCGGGAAAAATGCCTTGAACTCGCTGTAGAGCTGGGCGGCGAGCGTCTTGTTGTGGGAGAGGACGAGTGCGGGGCGGTTCAGCTCGGATTCGAGGAGCTTCGCGAGCGTGAACGTCTTGCCGCTGCCCGTGACGCCGAGGAGCGTCTGGTGGCGGATGCCGCGGTCGAGGTTTTCCTTCAGCTGGCGGATGGCGTCCGCCTGGTCGCCCGCGGGTTCGTAGTCGGAGACCACGCGGAATATTTCGCCGGAGTCCTGGATCATGGTTTCACCTCAAAGTCAGACCTGTTTGCCCTGCATGGCGCTTTCGAGGAGCCTGCACGCGGACTGGTAGCGGCAGGTGCGGCAGGCGTCGCGGTTTTCGCACGGGGGGAAGTCCTCCGGGTGGGCGAGTCCGTCCTTGTCGATGAGCGCGAGCATCTCCGCGCTGCTTTTGTCGATCAGGGACTCGATGTCCGGCTCGAAGAGGTTGTAGACCACGCTGGAGAGTTCCTGCGAGAAGGTGAACGTGGTGATGTTGACGGGGAATCCGGGGTAGCGCCGGGCGCAGTAGAGGGCGAAGAGCGAGTTCAGGCGTCCGATGCGCGCGAAGAAGTCGGTGCTGTTCTCGCCGCCGGTGAGGCGGACCTCGGCGTCGATGGCGCACGCCGCGCCTTCGTGGAAGTAGATGAGGCCGGGTACGAGCCAGACGGGGAAGCCGTTGTAGTCGACGCTGATGAAGACGTCGTCGGTGCGGAGGTCGACGAAACTGATGTTTGCGAGGTCGGCGATGATGTCGGAGCGGGAGAGCATGGCGTAGGCGTCGCCGAGGATGGAGACCGCCATGGCGGTGAGCTTGTCGACGTCGGCGAAATCGCCGATCCCGAGGTGGTGCTCCAGGATCGCGGGGCGTTTCGCGTCGTAGAGGTATTCGCGGTTCTTCAGGCTGATCTGCAGGTCGGCGGTCGCCTTGCCGATCTGGCGCAGCAGGTAGAACCCGAATCCGCGGCGTTTATGGCCGGGGGAGCCGGCGCTCATCTTGGCGAACGCCTCGCGGATGGAGTCGCGGAGCGTGCGCGAGAGCCAGGTGTCGAACGGCATCAGGTACTTGCTGAAATACGCCTCGCGGGCGAGCGTGTGGGAATAGGCGTCCCACCCGCCCTGCGCGAGGTAGTACCGGATGAAATACGCCCGGCGGCAGAAGCGGAAGAGATAGTGCCTGGCGAGGGACCAGGAGAACTCTTCCGTGCTGACCGGCGGCAGCGGATCGGCCGCGTTGCTGACTTCCCGTTCGAAATCTCTCATGGCGCACGCTGGAAGGTGAGGCGGATCAGAGTCCCGTGGCGAGGTAGTAGGGGCAGCCGGCCTTCGGGAGGACGACGTTCGTGCCGGAGAGAAGCGAGTTGAACGTGACGGGCTGTGCTTTCACGCCGAACATGCCGAGGATGTCGGCGAGGGATGCGCTGGTCTTGAAGCGTTCGATGCTGCATGTTTCGCGGGTGAGCCCGGCGAGTTCGAGCGCGGCGTCCTCGGCGGTCGAGAAGTAGCCGAGCTGGTCGACGAGGCCGTTCGCGAGCGCCTGTTCGCCGTCGAAGACGCGGCCGTCGCCGAGTTCGCCGTCGGTAATCTTCTCGAGCGGGATCTTTCTGGCTTCGGAGACGATGCCTGCGAATTCCTTGTAGGCGTCCATCACGAGCGCCTGCACGACCTTCGCTTCCTCTTCGGTGGTGGGCAGGGCCGGATTGAGCATCGCCTTCATCTTGCCGGAGGTGTAGAACTCGGGCTTGACCTTGGCCCAGTCGAGCAGGGCGGAGACGTCCACGGTGGACATGATGACGCCGATGCTGCCGGTCATCGTGAACTTGTTCGCGACGATCTTGTTCGCGCCGCAGGCGACGTAGTAGCCGCCGCTGGCCGCCAGCGTGTTCATCATGGCGACGACGGGCTTGCCGCAGAGCTTGAGCTCGTGGTATATCTCGTCGGACGCGGTGACTTCGCCGCCGGGGGTGTCGAGGTCGATGATGATCGCCTTCACGCTGTCGTCGTCCTTCGCGGCGCGGATGAGCTTGACGATCTGCTTGGAGTTCGCGACGAGGGAGCCGAAGGACTCGGAGTCGCTTGTGATCGTGCCCTTCACGTCGATGACGGCGATCCTGTTTTCGGCTTCCTGGTTGCCGCTGATGAACTCGGCGGTGTA
>JAFXUM010000145.1 GCA_017524965.1 Lentisphaeria bacterium
GAGCCCGGCGCGCGCGGCGTCGCGACAGATGTCCCCGATCGTGCCGAGGTGCTTGGAAGTCTCGCCGGCGGGAAAGACGGATTCCGACACGCCGGACGCCCCGGCGACCAGAAGCGTACGGGACAGCAGCTCGCCGTACAGAGGGAAAACGTTGGAATCGGAGACGATCAGGACTTTCACGCCCTTCGCGAACGGCGCAAGCAGTCCGACGGACGCGCCGGTGGTGAAGATGTCCTGCGCGACGGAAATATCGTAGGAGCGCGCCCCGAGGCTGACCTGCACGGTCTCCATGTCAGTTCGCTTCCCCGGCGGCGGCCAGAAGTTCGGCGTAGGTCGTGCGGCCGTCGTAGAGCGCCTTGCCGACGATCGCGCCTTCGAGGTTGGCGCAGCCGAGCGAGACCAGATTCCGCACGTCCGCGGGCGAGCTCACGCCGCCGGACGCGATGATCCTGCAGTCCGGGAGCTGTTCGCAGAGGTTCCGCATGAACGGAAGATTCGGGCCCTTCAGCGCGCCGTCGGTGGCGATGTCGGTGAAGATGAAGCGTTCGATGCCGAAGAGGAAGAGCGAGCGGGCGAGCGCCGCCGCGTCGACCGTGGAAGTCTCGACCCAGCCGCGCGTGGCGACCTTGCCGTCGCGGGCGTCGATCCCGGCCACGATCTTCTCCTGTCCGAACGCATTGATGAAGTCCTCGGCGCTCTTCGGATCGTCGCAGACCGCGGTCCCGAGGATCACGCGGGAGACGCCCAGGTCGAACGCGCGTTTTGCGTCGTCGACGGTGCGGATGCCGCCGCCGAGTTCGCACGGGATGGAGACGCGGGCGCAGATCGCGCGGATCGCCTCGGAATTGGTCATCGCGCCGGATTTCGCGCCGTCGAGGTCGACCAGGTGAATCAGCGGCGCGCCGGCCTGTTCCCACACGGCCGCCTGGTCGGCGGGCGTGCTCTCGTAGACCGTTTCCTTCGCGTAGTCGCCCTGGAACAGGCGGACGCAGTTGCCGTGCAGCAGGTCAATAGCAGGGAATAATTTCATGTTTGAGTTTCTCCTTTGCACAGAGCCGAGAATCCGCGCAGGATCGTCAGCCCGTTCTCCTGGCTTTTCTCCGGATGGAACTGCGTCGCGGCCAGGTTGCCGCGCGACACAGCCGAAGTGAAACCGCAGATATAATCCGTTTGTCCGGCGGTCACGGACGCATCATCCGGCACAACATAGAACGAATGAACGAAATAGAACCACTTCGGTTCCTTGAATGAAGCAAAGCACGGGTGCGGCGAGCGGAACGAGACCGTGTTCCAGCCCATGTGCGGCACTTTCTCCGTCGCGGACTCGAACTTGCGGCAGCAGCCCTTCAGGATCCCGAGGCCCGGCACGCCCGGCGCTTCCTCGCTGGATTCGAACAGCATCTGAAGCCCCAGGCAGATCCCGAGGAACGGTTTGTCCGCCGCGGTCCAGTCGCGCAGGAATCCGACGAATCCGGCGCGGTCGAGATTCTTCATCGCGTCGTGGAAATTCCCGACGCCCGGCAGGACCACGCCCGCCGCGTCCGCGGCTTCGGACGGCGCGCGCACGATGCGGACTTCCGCGCCGGCATAAGTCAATGCCCTCTCCACGTTGCGGAGATTGCCCATGTCATAGTCGATGATTGCGATCAATGCCATATTGATCCATCCTTCGTTAAAAAATAAAACAACAATTAATATATCCCTTTTTCTCCGAAAAGTCAAATAATACCCTCGATTTCGCCGCAAAGGGGTTTCTGCCTCAGGTAAGATGCACGCTTAAATCGCGTTCCGATTCCGAAATGGGGGGGCGGACCGGCTGAGCAAAGGCTTTCAACTTCTCCGGCATAACCGGAGGTACAAGGAGCGTTTATTGGGTTATGCCGGTAGAACGCCACATATCCGGCAGGCGTTCGTCGCTTTGCTGAATGAATCTCCTGTTCAGCGCCTTTTCAACGGACCAAAGGGTCCCCGGAAGCATAGGCTTTTCTCCGGTAATGCAGTATTCCGTGAACATGTGGCAGTTGTTGAAGATAAGGTTGTAATTGCTGACTTGATTGACCGAGGCTTTCGCCCGTTTGGCAATATCCTTTGAGCCCATGGCAACGCAATTGCCGTTCCGGTCCCTTTTGCATGCCACATAAATGCATTTGCCGGACCGCCAAAAGCCATCACCAGTGATGAACTCCTTCATCGAAACCCTGCGCACCACGGCAAATCCGTTGATATTGGTGATTTCCACGATCCTCTCTTTTCCAAAGAGTCCAAAAATGGGCTTTCCAATATAGATCCCGGAATGTGTCGCACCTCCCACCAAACCAATTCTGACGACCGAGCCGACCTTCGGCTTGACTATGCCGGAATCTCTTTCGACTAATGACGCGAACAGGTTTGAGATTGCGAACCCGATCGCCGTTTTCTCTAAAAGCCCCATTTCAAGTGTCCGTTTTTTTGTTGGATTATGCCACCCATAATATAGCGTATGTCGACAAAAATACAAGCACAGCATAAAATGGAACTGTCCGAATGATTGCCGTATGCTTCGAAGCCCTCTCTGCCAATCGGTCCGGGAATGGTATTTTTCAGAATTTTTCCGCGTTTTCTGTGGAAAGTGCATCTTTTTTTTGATTTTTTTCGTTTTTCGGCTTTCTTTTTTTAAAATCGGGGTTATGTTTACGGTAAGGGTTTTTGCCATTCGGCAGGAACGTTCACATATCAACTTTGGAATTTGCTGCGAAAACGAGGCC
>JAFXUM010000146.1 GCA_017524965.1 Lentisphaeria bacterium
CAAAATGGGCTGGAGTGTGTAGTACAGGTGCGTCCGATTTCCGGCGAGCCACAGCCCGCCCAGCTCACCCAACAGCGGCTCGGCGGGACGCCTCGCCCTACCACGCAGTCGCGACAACCGCAGCCGTTCCCGCAACGGGCAAGATGCCCGTTGTCCCAGTAACGCCGCCAAGATGGCGGCGTCCGTCGATCTCCTATGCGTCAAGAACGACCTCTACGACGAGGTGCCGCGCTTCTTCGGGAAGAAGCTCAAGAAATTTGCGGGACGCTATTTCGACAATGGGCGCGGACGGCGGATGCTCGTTCTCTTCGACGAGACGACTGTTCCGTCCGTCGCGGAGACGATACGCGGGGCGTCGTTCAAGGGGAAGGTGAAGATCTATGTCTTCGCGCACGGCGACTACGCCTACAACGAGGAGTTTGAGGAGGTGGCGGACAAGGTGGAGCTGTGCGCGCTCCCGGCGGCGATCCGAAACGCCTATCGCCGGGTGATCGGGAAGTACCGTCCGCAGGAGGATGGAGAATGAGAGAGGAAGTTTCTGTATTCGATTCCGCTCTTTCCCGCGGGCAGGTCGCGTCCCGCATAGACCACCGTCGGCGCGATGGACTCCGGCTGGAGCGCCAAATACCGCTTCAGACCGGCTTCAAGCGACGCTGTCTGCGTCATTGCCGACTTTATCTCGATCGGACGGAAACCGTCGCCCGTGCGCAGCAGGGCGTCGACCTCGATGCCGTCGGACGTCCGGAAGAAGAAGAGTTCGTCGCCGCTGTCCGCGTTTCTGATGCGCTTCATCAGTTCGGAGACGACGAGATTCTCGAAGAGATTCCCGCGAAGGGGGTCGCGCGCCACCTGTCCGGCGGTGCGAAGCCCGAGAAGATAGGAGGCCAGCCCCGTCTCCGTGAAGTAGATCTTCGGCGTCTTGACAAGCCGCTTGCCGATGTTCGAGTGGTATGGCTGAAGCCTGAACACGATGAAGGACGCCTCCAGCACGTCTATCCATTCCCCGAGCGTCGTATGGCTGACCCCTACCTCGCCAGACATGGAATTGAGATTGAGAAGCTGTCCGACTCTGCCGGCGAGCAGGGTGATGAACCTGTTGAAGGCGGACGTGCTGCGGATGTTGGCGAGAAGCCTGACGTCCCGTTCCACATACGAGTTCAGGTAGTTTCTGTAGTATGTGGACGCCTCCATGCCGGAAGTCGCCAGCTCGGGCATCGTGCCGCGCAGGATGAGCGAGTCGGGGTCGGTCTTCGGCTTGTTCGGACCTTGCGCGAGTTCGCCGAAAGTGAGGGGAAGAAGCTCGAGGAATGCGCTTCGCCCTGCAAGCGACTGCGTCACAGTCTGCTTGAGCATGGGCTGATGCGAGCCGGTGAGGATGTACTGGCCCGGAACGGTTCTTCGTTCGTCCACCATCGGCTGTATCGCAGAAGCGAGATTCGGAACGCGCTGGATCTCGTCGATGATCAGCGGAGGCTTGTACACGGCGAAGAAGCGGCGATAGTCGTTCTCCGCCATGTCCCGCGTCTCGGGATCTTCGAGATTGACGTATCCGTAGGAGGGGAAGCACGCCTTTGCGAGCGTTGTCTTGCCGGACTGGCGCGGTCCGACAATCGTGAGCACCGGGAATTCCCGGGCGCGTTGCTTGGCGATCTTCGACATTTCGCGTGGAATCATTTTGCCTCCTTGTGCG
>JAFXUM010000147.1 GCA_017524965.1 Lentisphaeria bacterium
CGGAAACGACGCTCTGGATCCCTTCGTTCTCGGCGATCTGGAAATCCATTTCGCCGAGCAGGTCCGTCGCCTGCGCCTGGATCGCGGTCTGGTACGGCTGCGGATTCTTCTGGCAGGCGTCGAGAGCCTCTTTCAGGCGGGAACGGTTTTCGCTGATATACGCGACATCCTCGTCGGCATGGCTGATGCGGTCCTCGATGCCGAGGAGCGTGGACAGCAGCGCGTGGGTTTCCTGCGCCTTCTTCATCTCGACCGCGGCCGTGGAGACGTTCCACTGCCAGCGTTCGCGGTCGGCGGACATGATCGTGCCGAACAGGTCGTTTGCGTAGTACAGGTCATTGGTGCCCGGGGTTCCGGACAGGATCGTCTGGATCTTCGCCCAGGATTCGCACGTCTCCTGCCAGATGTCGAGCTTGCGGACCAGGTCGAGACGCTGCGATGCGTCCGATTCGGCTCCGCGCGCCGTCGTGGCGCTCACGAGAAGCTCCTTCGCGGCCTTGAAATCCCCGGTCGCGGCGCGTTTCTCGGCGGACAGGCGGATGCTCTTCGCGGAGGGCGAGATCACCTGGAACGCGAAATAGCCGCCCAGCACGATCGCCAGCGTCGCGGCGACCACGCCGATCTTCAGGAAGAGGTGCGAGCGCACATGCACCACGGTCTTGTCCCAGAACCGGAAGTCCATGTAGGCGATGGAAATGACGTCGCCGTCCTTCAGCATGCGTCCGGTCTGCGCGTTCTCCTCGGTCAGGGGCGTCCCGTTGACCTTCGTGCCGTTGCGGCTGCCCATGTCCCTGACCCAGCAGGTGTCGTCGGAATGGTTCTCGATGACCGCGTGCAGTTTGGAGACCAGGCTGTCGTTCAGGACGATGTAGCATTCCGGCGCGGCGCCGATCTTGATGTGGTCGTCCTTCAGGATATAGATTTTTCCGCGGTCCTCCCCGGTCAGCTGTTCCAGCTTGTGGTATTTCTCCTGGGAGACTTTGCCCTTCGCGCTCTGGACGTCGTGCTCGACCGTGAGCTTGCAGTCGCCGATGCCGTAGACGTCGCCCGCGGCGAGTTTCCGTTTCGGAATCTTCTTGCCCATGAAATAGACGCCGTTGCGGCTCTTCATGTCTTCGATCATGAGCTTCTTTCCGCTCAGGAAGATGCGCGCGTGCAGACCGCTGGCGCTGCGGTCCTCCGGCGGAATCCGCCAGACGCATTTTTCGCTGCGTCCGATCGTGACGTCGGCCTTCAGGTCGGCCGAGCGTATTTCGTGGATGACCGATCCGTTGAATTCAAGCTGGATGATCAGGGGGGATTGTTTGATGAGGCTCATTTCCAGTCCTTGCGCTTGATGAGGTCATATCTGAAATCGGAATACTGGAATTCGGACGAGAAGACGGATTCGCCCATCGCCTGAATGGAATTCATGGTTTCCCGGTCCTCGTTCTGGAACGCGTACTGCCACGCCAGACGCTGCGTGTTGTACCAGGTCGTCTGGGCGCGGCGCAGGCGGATCAGCATGTTGACGGCGTCCCCCATCTGGCCTTCGTCCGGGTTTTCCGACTTGGCGGACTTGATGAGCGCGCTGAGGATGAGGTAATGGATCCGCCCCCAGTAGACCGGGGCTTCGCGGTCCATGAAGCTGGCAGCCTCGCGCAGATCCTCCGCGACCGGCGTTTCCCTGCGGTAGGAGGACGTGCCTTCCCAGTGTTCCTCCGTACGCTGGAACGCGTAGATGACCATGCCGGTGGCCTGGGCGCGCATGAACGGCTCGGAACGCCACTGGTCGCCGGTCTCCACCTCGATCATGACCGAGTGGATGTTGTCCTGGTTGCGTAGGAACAGCGCATAGCCCCAGAAATCGTCGTTTTCGACTCGCCGCGTGTAGGTGATATACGTCATCGGCACGCCCGCGCCCTTGGTCGTGTTCAGGAACAGCGTCGTGCGGTCGCCGCCGAACGTCAGGGTCACTTCCTGTTCCTGCAGGTCGTTCATCCATTTCTCGAACGCCGCCTGGTGGTCCATTTCGAGCGTCGCGGGATCCTTGACGCTCTTCGCGATGATATGGAGCCGGACGTCGTGGAGCTTGCCGATCCGGGTGTTGATCTCGGCGTTGGAATCGTTCCCGGCGACGGTGCAGCCCGGCACGTTGGGATAGACGATGGCCAGATACGGCGCGATCTGCTTGTATTCGTTGAGGAATTCACCGTTGGAATCGGCCGGCCAGGTGACGAATTCCTCGGCGGTCGGCTTCAGGTAGAAGTAGAGGAAGACCGCGATGGCGAAGAACAGGAACAGCGGAAGCGCGATCAGGACGATTTTCTTGCGCTGTTTGAACTTGATGGACTGCTTGATCTTGTCCATTTCGTCGTCGGACGCCACGCGGGTCTGGAACGCGACCGTCTCCTCGGAAACGGCGCTGTCGGATGCGACCGTGCTGTTCCCGGACTGGATGATGGTGCTGCCGACCATCGTCTGCCCGACGATGGTGTTGCCGGCGGCGGGCGGCGCTTTAGGCGCGGGCGCTTTGGCGGCGGAGGGCGCTTTTCCGACGACCGTCGCGGTGTCCATGCTGCGCATCGTCGTCTTCTCCGTGTCGGAGTCATTGTTCCAGCCCGGAGTCGGGAGCGCGGTCTTCTGATCGTCGTCCGACGGGATCTGCGTCTTCATGACGTCGTCGCCGCCGTCTTCGTCGATGACGAACACGGTATTGTTTCCCAGCTGGACCGTGCTGCCGGCGGCGAGTCTCAGGATGTCTCCTATCTTGGCGTTCTTTCCGTTGACGACGGTCGTCCTGGAGCTGAGGATCTCCATGTTGATGTTGCCGCCCTTGTCCGTACGGATGATGAGGTGCTTGCCCGACACGTCGGGCGCGGCCAGACGGATCGTATTGGAGTGGGACCGGCCGACGGAAACGACCTGTTCAGGAAGCAGCGGATAGTTTTCCCCCTTGTTGTCCCCTTCGGTAAAGCTGATTCGTAACTGCGTCATTCAAAGACTCCTCCAAGACCGCTGCTGAAGACTTTCAACAGAACGGGTGTGCCAATAATGATGAACATTGCGGGCATGATGAAGACCGCAATCGGAAAGATCATGGCGGAAACGGCCCTCGCCGCCTTGCGTTCCGCGGCGTTGAACCGCACGCGCCGCATTTCCTCCGCCTGGATCTTCATGGTTTCGACGATGGACGCGCCGACCTCCATGCCGTGGATCACGGCCGAGGTGAACGCGCTGAACGCGTCGTGCTGCACGCGTTTGTTCATGTCCTCCAGCGCCTCGATCCTGGTCTTGCCGAGTTCCAGCTGGCGGAGCAGGATGCCGAATTCCAGCGCGAGCGGATTGTCCTCGGTCTCGGTCGCGACGTAATACCGGATCGCCGCAGTGAAGTCGATGCCGGACCGCATCGCGGATCCGATCAGGTCGATCGAGAACGGCAGCGCCTTCATGATCTGGTTCTGGCGCTTGTCAGCCGCGCTCAGGATGGTCGTCGACGGCATGATGAATCCGACGAAGCCGAAAACGAGCGCCGCGAGGAGCAGCATGACGCCGTTCATCGTGATCATCATGGTGAACAGCGCGCCCAGGACGGAGCAGATCATGCCGAACAGCACTTCCGCCGCGAAGATGTAGGTGGTGTCCATCTTGATGTTGGCGACGATCAGGGCGTTCTGGAATTTCTGCTTACGGACCGGCTGGAGGTCTTCGGCGAACGCGCCGATGGACTCCGTGAAGTAGCCGATGAGCGCCCACGTCATCCTGTAGAGCGGCGGGATGTTGCAGAGTTTGAAGTCGATCGAACGTTTTTCCGGCTTGTTGATGAAAAATGCCAGGAAGAGGTACGGCACGAAAACGACCAGAAAAACGATCACGTACATCAGGAAATTGTTCTGCTGCTGCATCGTCACACCTCGATCGTCGTGATTTTGATCAGAATATAGTACCCGATCCCGACCAGGAGCGCGGCGATGCCGACAGCCAGCCAGCCCCACGCCGTGGAGATCAGCGGCTTCATCAGTTCCGGGTCGATGACGTACAGGAGAATGAACGCCGCGAGCGGGGCGAGCGAGATGGACAGCGCCTCGAACCTGCCGGACGCGGTCATGTTCTTCAGGCGCTCCTGAAACTCCGTGCGCGCCCGGATCGTCGTCACCATCTCCTCCAGCACCTCAACGAGGCTGCCGCCGGACTTCGTCGTCAGGGTGATCGACGTGACCAGCAGATGCAGATCTTCGCAGGGCATGCGGTTGTACATGCGCTCGAACGCCTCCGGCAGATCAATGCCGAGACGGTATTCGCGCAGAAGCGTCGAGAGTTCGTCCTGCATCGGGCCGCCGATGCGCTTCGCGACCGACTCGATCGACTGCCCCAGCGCCAGGCCGGACCGCATGCCGTTGGAGAGCCCCATTGCGAAATCGAGGATCTTGGTCTCGAACGCGAGCTTGCGGTTCAGCATTTTCTTCAGGTAGAACCAGTAGACCGCGTGGTAGGCCACGATGCCGAATCCGCAGGAGACCGGGATCGCGATCTTCATCTGCTCCACGCCGAACGCCAGCTGGAGGATGAACATGACGCAGCCCACGATCAGCGAGGCGAAGATCCGGCTCAGGAGCAGCTTCTCCGGCGAGACGAAGCGCCGGAGCGCCTCGTACTTTTTGTTCGTGTTCAGTTCGAGCTTTTCCTGAAGGTACTTCGTGACCATCCGGATCATGATGTAGCAGAACAGTCCGGTCGAAACGAAAATCAGAATGTAGTTGAATGTCATGGCGCACCTCACACTTTCGGGACGAACACGGACATATCGAGGTTCAGGCGGCCGCTCCGGCGCATCTCGTCGATGAACTGCGGGATGTTTCCGGTGGCGGTGTGGTATCCCTGCACGCGTCCCTTCTCGTCCAGCCCGGTCTGCTCGAACGTGAAGATGTCCTGCATCAGGATCTGGTTGCCTTCGCGTCCGGTGATCTCCGTGATCTTGACGACCTTGCGGCTGCCGTCGACCATGCGCGTCTGCTGGACGATCAGGTCCAGCGCCGACGCGATCTGTTCGCGGATCGCCGAGGACGGCAGTTCGAACCCGGCCATCATCACCATGTTTTCCAGACGGGTGAGCGCGTCGCGCGGGTTGTTCGCGTGCGCGGTGGTCAGGGAACCGTCGTGGCCGGTGTTCATGGCCTGAAGCATGTCAAGCGCCTCCGCGCCGCGGCATTCCCCGACGATGATCCGGTCGGGACGCATACGGAGCGTATTGATGACGAGGTCGCGGATCGTGATCCGGCCTTTTCCTTCAATGTTCGCCGGGCGTGCCTCGAGGTTCACCAGATTCGGGTGCGTCAGCTTCAGTTCCGCGGAGTCCTCCACGGTGATGACGCGTTCGCCCTCGGGGATGAACTGCGACAGCACGTTCAGGAGCGTCGTTTTGCCGGAACCGGTGCCGCCCGCGACCAGGATGTTCTTTCTGGCCTTCACGGCTTCTTCCAGGAAAAGCGCCATCTCCTTCGTCATGGACCCGAACGCGATCAGGTCGTCCGTGGTGAGCTTCTTGTCCGCGAACTTGCGGACTGTGACCGAGGCCCCGTGAAGGGCCAGCGGCGGGATGATGGCGTTCACGCGGGAACCGTCCGGGAGACGGGCGTCGACCATCGGGCTTGCATCGTCCACATGGCGTCCGAGCGGTTCGACGATGCGCTGGATGATGGAGATCAGATGCTGTTCGTTGAAGAACCGGACGCCGCTGTCGAAGAGCTTTCCGCCGCTTTCGACGAACACGACGTTCGGGCCGTTGACCATGATTTCGGAGATCTTCGGCGAACGCAGCAGGGGCGACAGCGGTCCGAAGCCGACCAGCTCGTCCATCAGCGCCTGACGGAACAGGTCCATCGGGATCCGCGACGGGATCTCGTGGCGGCGTTCCTTCAACGTGCGGTCCAGGCAGTTTTCCAGCTTGGAGCGCATGTCCGCTTTGTTGATCTCCTTCAGGGCCCCTTCGGACAGGTTCAGTTTTTCCAGGATGTCCTCGTGGATGGAACGCGTGAGCGACATGATCTCGGGTTCGTACAGGACGGACGCGTTGGCGAACTCCTTCTTGAAATCCTGCGACTGCTGCGGCGGTTTCTGCCGGGCCGGAGGAGGCGGCGGAGGCGGGGCCTGCTGTTGCTGAACGGGAGCGGCGGCCGGCGCGGCGCCAGCCGGGACCACGGAGATCGTGTATTCGTCGATCTTCACGACGTCGCTGTCGGCGATCACCATCTTCCCTTCGGTCTTCTGTCCGTTCAGGTAGGTGCCGCCGGTGCTGTTCAGGTCCTCAATCAGAAGCAGCCCGTTCATGGACTCGATGCGCGCATGCCGCCGGGAAACGCCGTTCCCCGGCAGCACGATATCGCATTCGGAAAGCCGTCCGACCAGCATGGAGAAATCGCCGTCCGGCAATTCTTTGGTCAGGAAGGGCTGATTGTTCGCGAGTATTCTGATCTGTTTCATCGCGTGAGCCCCGGCTCTTACCAGTCAAACCAGTTCAGCCAGTTCAGCCAGCCGCTGTGTTTCTTCTCTTCTTCCTGTCTCACCTTGTTGTCTTTCTTCGCGTCCTCGTAGGTGGGGGCGGTCTCCATCTCGAGCGGGATGTCGATCTGCACGTCGGGGTTGAATTTCATGAGGCGCGGGCAGGCGAGGATGAGGAGTCTGGTCTCGGTGGTCGAATCGGAGTCTTCCGCGACGAACCACTTCAGCACGGGGGTGTTTCTGAGGACGGGGAGTCCGGATTTGCTCGTATCCTGGGCGATCTTCTTGGAGCCGGCCACCACGATGGTCTTGTCCAGGTCGCAGAGCACGGTCTGCTTGGAGGTATCCTCGGACAGCGTGTAGGAATCGCCGGAGGAACCGAGCAGCGCGGAGTTGGTCAGGTCGAGCGTGAGCTTCGTCTGGGTCGGGGAGATCAGTCCGCCGGTCACTTTGATCTTGAGGCCGTACTGGATGTTCTGGAGACTGCCGTTCTCGACGCCGTTGACCTTCACGTAGACGGTGCCGCCGGTGTGGAGCGAACCGCCCTGCGGGTCGTTGTTGGCGAAGCTGACGTGTCCGGCGTGGTAGGTGCGCGTGATGCCGTTCGAGGCCAGGAAGCGCACGGTGGCGTCCATGTTGCCGTTGATGACGGCGGATCCGCTGCCTCTTCCGGCGACCAGGTCATAGAGTCCCTGCGTGGAGAAGCCGCCGAAGATGTTGGAATTGGAGCCTTCCTTGTTGGACTCGTTCTCCTGGATGCCGACGTACACGATGTCGACCGTCAGGACGGTCTCGACGACGGTCAGGTTCACGATGCCCTGGATCTGTCCGCGGGCGGCGTCGGCCTTGCCGTTCACCGCCAGCCAGGTCTGCGTGGCGAGGATCTGGTTGACTTTTTCGAGGTCCTTCTGGCTGTAGAGTTCGCCGGTGATGGTGACGGCGTCGCCGGAGACCTTCATGGCGAGTTCGCCGATGGCCGGGAGCTTGCCTTCTTCGCTGAACTTGAAACCGGCTTCCGTCAGCATCTTCTTCAGGTTCAGGAGGGTTTCGGCGGAGGGCTTGAACGTCGCGAAATTCACGCATTTCCCGGAGTAGTTCGGCAGGACCTTCATCAGGAGCGCCCAGTGTTCGGGGTTGGTGACGGTGCCGCGGATGACGATCTGGTCTTCGTTCGTGGAGATGTCAAGCTCGGTCAGCGTGTCCAGGTCGTTGCGCAGCTTGCGGAGCGTCTGGGCGAGGTTGGACTTCACGGTGATCGTGTAGTTGTTGCTCATGCCGCCGCCGGAGACCAGCAGATTGACTTCGCCGACCGCGGACGCCATGATGCGGATGTGGGATTCCGACGCCTCGACCTTGATGATGTCGGTCTTGCTGGGGACCAGCTTGTAGCTTTCGATGACGAACGGGACCCGGATGCTCTTCGTCGTCCCGACGATCATGCTGATCTTTTCGTCTTCGGCGAACAGGGCGCAGACGGAGAGGAGCAGCGCCAGAAGCAGGAATATTTTTTTCATGTCACACCTTGCTGGTTTATATGGTTATTGTTTGATCTCGGACGGGACCATCGGGATGTCGATCTTGGGAAGCCCCTTCAGCATGTCGACCAGTGCGGAATCCTCGAACATGCCGCCGTCCATGCGGCTGAGGGCGTTGTCGTCTTTTTTCTTGCGCAGAATCGGATAAAGCCGCGCCTTGCGCTGGATCGCGGTCATGGCGATGGCCTGTTCCGGCGGCAGGGAGAGAAGCACGCTGCTGCCCTGGATCTCCAGGATGCTGACGCGCGGATAGATGACGGCCGTCACGGTCTTCTCGACCACTTTCGCCTCGGCGTCCTCGTTCTTCTCCGTGCGGATGGTGTCGCGGTAGACGAACGTGCCGACGATCGCGATGTCGTCGCCGGGCTGGAGCATTCTGGTCAGGACGCCGTCCGCGAACGTGACCGGGACGCCCCACTGGCCGTCGCCGAGCGAATGGCTCTTGCTCTGGTCGAGTTCGATATCGGAATAAAGGATGTAGTCGCCCTTGGAGATCTTCCGTTTGGCGCGCTGGTTGAACGTGAACGCCATGTTGCTTTCGTCGATGCAGTTCTTCGGCGCCGTTTCCTCCGGGATCGCCTTGACGCTGATCCGGCTTTCCTGGATCAGCTCGCCGGGCAGGATCTCGCCTGTGACGATCAGGACATTGCGCATCCTCTCGTCCGGTTTCTCATTGTGCTTTACCGTCTTGCTTACCGCAAAGATTGCCGCAAGCCCCAGCAGAACGGCGGTGATCAGAGGAATGATGTTTTTCATGTTGTTATCCTGTTTTCGTTTTGGCATTCCGCGGAGACCTGCGCGGGCAAGCGTGCGTTCCACGCGGGATACCGATTGAAATGATGTTGTCGCAACGGTCCGGCGTCGTAGTGTCCGGCCGTCCGGGTCCTCGCCTCATTCTGACTTTTTTGAGGTATTTGAAGCCAAACAGCCCGACAAGACTATACTGTAACACTGCCCTGTTAAAAAATCAAGGCATTTCCGATAAAAAAATACGAAAAAACGCGAAAAAAAGCATTTCGCCGTCCGGCCTCCGTTTCGGGCAGAAAAGAAGCGGAAAAAATCCTTTCGCAACTATATAATTTTTCAGGGAAAACAGACTTCGGCACACAGGACGGACCGGACCGGGACCGTCCGGCGGAACATATTTTTACGATTGTTTTTCATCCGCGGAACAGGGCAAAACGCGGGAGGAAAAAGAACCGCCTCAAAAAAAAGCCGTTTTTTTCTCCGGTATCGGAGTTTTGCGGCTTGACAATTTATCGCAATCAGCTATATTTATTGTACTGAATCAGGACTCCCGGCTGTTTGTGCGCGGATTTTCCCGCGCGCGGGCGGCTCCCGGAGTGTCTCTTCCTTCGTAACGCCGTCCGGCGGGGAACGTCCGCCGGAAACAATGAGCGGAAACGCCCCGCCGGAACGAGGAAAAGAATCCGTCCGATCTGTCCTTCAAAACAACGCGAACCGAATGTGTGACGAATATGCAGATTACATGCCATGGTCTGAAAAAAGAAGATTTCCAGGTCGAATTCATCAATCATGAAATCTCGCTGGGATCCGAGGAATCCAACAGTATTGCCGTGGAGGCGGAAGGCATTTCCGGCCGTCATGCGATCCTCACGGAAGACGGCGGCGACCTGTTCATCCGGGACTGCGGAAGCACGAACGGCACACTCCTGAACCACAAAAAGATCACGGACAGACGGAAAATCGCATCGGGCGACATCATCCAGCTCGGATCCCGCATGATCCGTGCGGATTTCCTCTCCGCGCAAAAAGTCACGCTGAACTTCCTTTCGGACGATTCCGTCGACATCACCGCCATGACCATGATGGCCCCCGCGAATCCTGAGAACACCGGAAAAGAACCGGAAATCGAACGCACCATGGTGACGACCGAGGGACAGAGCCCCGTTCCGGCCGAGCCCGAACGCACCATGGTAACCACCGAGGGACAGAGCCCAATTCCGGCCGAGCCCGAACGCACCATGGCGATGTCGGAAACGCAGATGGCGAACATGCCGTCCGCCGCGAAGGGCATGTTCGCCGAGGGGAGCGAGATCGGCAAGTACGTCGTCGTGAAGCGGATCGGCAAAGGCGGCATGGGCGAGGTCTACCTGGCCAAGCACAAGACGCTCGGGACGTACCGCGCCCTCAAGATCCTTCCAAAAGAGCTGATGGAGGACAACGCAAAGTTCCTCGACCGGTTCATCCGCGAAGCGAAACTCGCCTCGGAAATCCGCCACCCGAACGTGGTCGGCGTCATGGACGTCGAAACGGACACCTCCTACGGCGTCCCGTACATCGTCATGGAGTACATCGACGGCGGCAGCCTGCGGAACAGCCTGACGACCAACAAGAAGATCTCCGAGGAACAGGCCGTCGTCATCGTCGAGGCCATCGCGTCCGCCCTGCGCGCCGCCGAAGAGCACAAGGTCGTCCACCGCGACATCAAGCCCGACAACATCATGTTCACGAAACAGGGCGAAGTCAAGCTCGCCGACCTGGGCATCGCGAAGAACGACGACAAGGAAAACGAGCTCACCAAGACCAACATGATGATCGGCACGCCCGCCTATCTCCCGCCCGAACAGGCCCAGAACGCGAAGGGCGTCGACGGCCGCGCGGACATCTACAGCCTGGGCGCGACCTTCTACGAAATGCTGACCGGGCAGCACCCGTATCCCGGCAACAACACCATCGAAATCCTGCACAAGCTCTTCTCGGATCCGGTCCCCGACCCCCGCAAGGTCAACCCCGAAGTCTCGCCCGCGTCCGCCGCGATCGTCATGAAGATGCTGGCGAAGAACCCGAAGGACCGTTTCCAGAACGCGAACGAGCTGCTGGAAATGATGGATAAGACGTTCCCGCCGCATACCGCGTACGAGGCGGGCGAGCTCATCAAGAAGGTCATCGCGGGCGAATGCCAGAACAGCACGAACTTCAGTTCCAGCATCTCCACGGCTCATTTCTTCCTGTGGCGCCTCAAAAAGCCCGGCAAAGGTCTGATCATCGCCGCCGTCGCGCTCTTCTGCGCCTGCTGCCTCCTCGGCATTCTGTTCCTCTTCATCGGCAAACGCCACTCCGGTTCGCCGCAGGTCACGCAGGAGCCCGGCGCCGGAAACGACACGCCCGCCGTCACGGAGCCCGCCGGACCGGTTCAGGAAAGCGTGTACGCGCTTCAGATCAGGACCACGCCGGACGCGGAGATCCATTTCATTTCGTCGGACGGCCTCATGAAGATATATTCCTCCGACCACGACGGCATGCTTTCGATCCCGGATCTGAAGCCGGGCAAATACAAAGTCCGCATCTCGCGCAGCAACTACCGTTCCATCTCCCGCGATTTCGAGCTGAAGGACAACATGACGCTCGACGTGCCGATGGAGGCCGACCTGAAGAAACTCGTGATCAACGCCAGACCCGGCTCGGAGATCAGAATCTCCGGCGTCGAAAACGGCGAAAAGACGGTCAAGGTCCCCGAATCCGGCAGCGCGGAGTTCCCCGATCTGCTCGGCGAGACCGTGCTGCTCCGCATCGAACTGCCCGGCTGGGAGACGTATGAACAGACCGTCCTGGTGAACAAGGACATGGAGCTTCAGGTGCCGCAGAAACGCGTCCGCGTCGAGCTCGCCGTGCGGACCGTCCCGTTCGCGAAGATCGTCCTGAAGCAGGACGGCAAGGAAGTCCAGTCGGCCAAGGCAAGCTCGCTCGGACTGGCCGTCGCGGACGGCGTTCCCGCCGGAGAATACCAGCTGACCGTCTCCATCGACGGCTACCATCCGCAGGAACTCACCTGCGACCTGACCCGCAACCAGAGCCTGAACGTGGAGCTGGAACGCATCACCTACGAGCTTCAGATCAGCGCCGACCCGGAGACCCAGCTCATGGTCTACATGGATCACCAGCTTCAGGGGACCTACCTCGTCCCGGCCTCCGGCAGTCTCCAGCTGACCGCCATGCCGCAGGGCAAATACTCCGTTGCCGCGGAAAAGAGGGGCAAAAAAGCGCAGAGCTTCGAACTGACTCTTGACAAAAACCAGACTTTGGACTGCCATCTGACCAACGAATCCGTCGCCGGGCCCGGGCCGCAGCAGCAGGAAACGCAGGGCGAGGTCGCCCAGCAGGATCAGACCGGCACGGCGGCTCCGGCGGAAGAAATCAAGGAACCCGAACCGGTCGAGGAGAAGATCACCACCGGCACGATCAAGGTCTACTTCATGGCGTCCACGGAAGTGATGAGCCTCGTCCGGAAGAACGGCGTGGAGATCACCATCGGCGAGCAGAGCTGGTCCGACGTGAAGCAGTTCCCCTGGAGCCAGACGGTCGAAGAAGGCAAATACAAGGTCAGCGTCAGCGGCGACGGCATCGAGGAGATGCTCCTTCCGCAGTTCAGCGTCAGCGCCGGACAGGAAAACGACTGTCTGATCGAGCTTACCGCCAAGCCGTCCGTCGTGGAGTTCGTCTCCAACCAGGAGGACGCGGAGATCACGTTCAACGAGTCCGCGTACAAGCCGGGCCAGGAAGCCGAATTCGAGACGTTCCGCGAGTTCACGGCCGAGGGCGTCTTCGACGGCGAAACGCTCACGAAGACCGTCCGCAGCTCCAAGCCGGGCGACAGGCTGACGGTGGAATTCAACTTCACGCCGAAACAGGTCGTCGAGGTCACGCCGGAGGAACCCCCGGAGGAAAAGACGGATGACAACACCGAATCGACCGCGTCGGCTGAGACCGGTCCGGAAACGACCACGCCTGAGGAAATCACCATCCCCGAAGAGATCACGATTCCCGAAGAGATCACGATCCCCGAGGAAACGGCGACCGCCGAAACCACGACTCCGGCCGACGGACAGCCGATGCAGGCCGAGTACGAAAAAGGTCTGAAGCAGTTCAACGACCGCAGCTACAAGGATGCGCTGAAGACGCTCACCCCGGCCGCGGAAGCCGGCCACAAGGACGCCATCATGAAAGTCGCGGAGATCAACGAACGCGGCCTCGGCATGTGGTTCTCCGATTCCGCCGAGGCGCTGAAGTGGTACCGCAAGGGCGCGGAACTCGGCAGCCCCGAAGCCGCCCTCAAGGCCGCGCAGATGATCGACAACGGCGGCAAAGGCACCTCCACGGAAATGCTGAATTTCTATCTGCAGGCCCTTCCGCTGAAGAAGGCGGACGCCATCTACCGCATCTCCAACCTGTACAAGACCGGATACAAGGACATCAAACAGGACAACGCAAAGGCCTGGGATTTCCTCCGGCAGGCCGCCGACCTCGGCGACCCCGACGCCATGTTCGATCTCGGCGTCCGTTACGAGAAGGGCGACGGCGTCGTGGCGAACCTCCAGACCGCCCTCTTCTGGATCAACAAGGCCGCGGACGCCGGACACGACAAGGCGCAGCGCTACCGCAAGCAGCTGAGGCAGTAAACGGGACAGGGAGACTTTTTTTCAAACCAACAGGATTCTTAACCGCCGTTCGCGGCGGATTCAAACAACCTCACAGAACACAGAAGGAGTTTTCATTAACATGAGGAAAAAACATCTGCTGATGGCCGCTTTCGGGATTCTGCCGCTGGTCCTCGCCGGCTGCGCGAACCATCTCCGCGACATCGAGAACGTGTCGCAGGAAGAAGAGAAAAAGACCCTCAGCGTCAAATACGATCTGAAGCTCACGCCGGAGACCATCCGGGACGCCTCCTACCACGTCGAGATCGACAAGCAGGAATCCATGGAAGTCAAGAAGTTCCAGGTCAACACCGTGAAGGCGATCGTCACTCCGTACCAGGGCTGGCGCGAATTCTATGAAGTGCCCGCCGGGATCGGCCTTCTCCCCGTCTCCATCGGCACCCACCTCGTCTTCATCTGCACCTTCGGCATCATGCCCTACGAAGTGCCGCGCTACATCACGAATCTCTCGTTCACCGGCATGAACCCCGCGCTGAACTGGGAAAATGAAGAGCGCACCGAAGAAAACCTGGTCTCCGCCGAACGCAAGCTCCTGAGCGACGTCACGGAAAACATCAAGACCCCGCTCGCGCAACAGGAGATCACGGTCCGTTCCGAGAAGGACAACCGGAAGTTCACCACCGACGAATTCGGCGGTTTCGACCTCAACTTCCTCGCGATGAACGAAAAAGACATGTTCTATCCCAACGCCCGCAAGCTCTCGTTCGTCCTCGAAGGCACGCCCGAACGCGAACTCCGGCACGTCATCCTGACCCGCGATTTCCTGTCCCGTCTGGCAAAGGCGCAGACCAGGATCAACGCCTACCGCCAGAACCCCTCCGGCAAAGACCTGTTCGACACCGTGATCTACCTCGAACAGAACGGCTTCGAACAGCTCGCGTATTCCCTCGAGGAAAGCGAACTGAAGCGGACCGCGAACGACAGCAAGTTCCAGGCGGACTTCAAGGCCGCCACGGCCCAGCAGTAAGCCCCCTGCCCTTCCCCCTCGTTCGGGGGAAATACGGCAAAACGAAAAACCACCGGTCCCTCCCCCGGTGGTTTTGTTTTTTCGGTTCAGATAAGACGGCGGAGCGCCCCGTAGTCCAGCTTGGAATTGTGGCGCGGGTCGCGCGGGATATGGGGGAGCCGGACGATGCGGTCGAACGGGATGCCCTTTTCTTTGAGGGGCTTTTCGACTTCAGCTTCCGGCAAATCGGTTTCCAGGCAGGCGGCCACGCCGGACTCCGTGCGGAGGACCGTCCCGGCGCGGATGCCCGGTATTTCCTTCAGAATTGACTCCAGGATCATGGGACAGACCAGCGCCCCGGAGGCGTCGCGGAACAGCGTGGAAGCGCGTCCGCAGAGATACAGCATGCCGGAGTCGTCCATGCGTCCGGCGTCGCCGGTCCGGTGGTAGACGGTGGTCTCCCCGACACGGATCTTGTTTTCGCGTTCGGCCTGCGGATTGTGGTAATACTCCTTCAGCACGTGCGGCCCCGCCACGCAGATCTCGCCGACCGCGTCGTCCCTGACGCGAAGGGCGTCCCATTCCTCCGGCGTGTAACTCGGCTGTATCTCCACATTGAGCGGCAGGATCGCGAGCGTGATCTCGTCGACGGGTCTTCCGGCGGGAAGTCCGCGCCGGATGTCCGTGCATTCCGCGAGCTCCGGCATGGGCAGCGTCGCGATCGGTTCCGCCTCGGTCGAACCGTAGATCGCCGTGATCTTGCGTCCGGGGAAGGCGTCGAGCAGACGTCGCGCGAACGCCGGGTCGATGGCCGCACCGCCCGTGAAGACGCTCCGCAGCGCCGGAACGCGGCCGGGCGTCATGGCGCGCATCAGGCATTCGAGGAACGCCGGGGACGCCGTGACGGTCGTCGCGCAGCAGCGTTCCGCCTCGGCAAGGATCTTCGCGCCGTCCACGTCTCCGGGCCGCCGCATGTCGAACGACGGGATGACCGTCGTAATGCCGCACGCGAGGTTGTTCAGCGCGAAAATGGGAAGCGTCGCCAGATCGACGCTGTCGGACGGCAGCGCCATTTCCTTCGTCAGCACGCGGTGCTGTTCCAGTAGGAATCCGTGCGTCCGCTTCGCCGCCTTCGGCTGCCCCGTGGAGCCGGTCGTGAACGTGATCAGCGCGGTCTCCTCCGTGCCGGGAGCCGCGATGTCTCCGGCAGTCCCCGTGGACGCGGCGAAGAGCTTGACCGAGACGCGGCGGAGTTCGCGCGAACGCAGGAGCAGCAGGAACGCCTTCGGGATGCCGATGAAGCCGCGGCATTCCGCCGCCCGGAGCGCGCCGTCCATGCGTTCCCGATCCGCCCACGAATCCAGGAAAACGGCGGTGCATCCGAGGTAGAACAGCGCCAGCAGGATCTCGTAGAGCGCGACCGACATGGGGACGAACACCAGCACGCGGTCGCCGTCGCGGAGCCCTTTATCCTGATAAAACCGCGCCCGGCGGCGGACGTTCGCGGCGAGCTGCGCGTAATCCACAGCGCGCCCGGACTGGATCAGCGCGGCCTTGTGCGGCGCGGCCTCCGCCTGAAGGAAAAGAAGCCCGGAAATGTTGTTCATGGGCGCGTCCTCCGGTACAGACGGTATCTGCGGCACACGGTCATGCCCGCGCGCCCGATGTTCGCGGAGGGATTCGCGTCGTGCATCAGCGCGTGGTACACGGTCCGCACGCCGGATTCGTACGCGCGGCGGCTGCACAGTTCGACCAGATACGCACCGAGCCCGCGGCTGACCGCCTCCGGGCGCACGGCGAGCGTCTTGATGACGAGCTCGCGCCGGTCGCGGCGGAGCAGGTTCGGGACCGAGAAAAGAAACCCGACCAGACGCCCCGATTCGTCCCGCGCCAGCAGAATGCACTGCGGCGGGACCTTCGCGATCAGAGGCAGGTATTTTTGAAGGAAGAATTCGTCGCAAGCGGGCGTATAGAGGAAATTGTGCCGGAAGCATTCGAGGGAAAGCGCGTGGATTTCGCGCAGGATCGACTCGGCTTTGTCCGGCTCGAAATCATGGACCGTTACGCCGCGCGCCCGGAAGACCGGCGTCATGCGTTCCAGCCTCGGGAAGGACCGTTCCGAGAGCTCCGCGCGGGCGGAATGGTACGACGCGATCGTTTCGAAGCCGCCGGTTTCAAACAGCTCCGCGTAGTACGGCATGGACTCCACGTCCAGAAAGAACGGCGTCCCTTCGGGGAGCGCGACGCGGTACGCCGCCCACGTCGAACCGTTCATCGGCCCGATCAAGGACGAAAAACCGTGCGAAGCATGATACGCCTGGACCGCGTCGAACAGCATCGCCGCCGCTTCCGGGTCGTTCTCCGCCTCGAACCAGCCGAGCAGTCCGGCGGACACGGGCAGCGCGGGATTGACGACCGCCGCGGCATGGGCCCTGACGCGGACGCCGTCCGTCACGCAGAAGAGCATCGCGGTAGGCGACGGCGGTGGCGGCGGATTCGGGCGGCCGGGGTACAGCCGTTCGTCGAGCTCGCGGAACGCCGCATGCCCCTGCGCGTCCCTCCCGGAATAACAGGTGATCTTCATTCCAGAAACCTCTTTCCGTAGATGCAGAACAGGACCGCGTTCGGCAGGAATGTCAGTGCCAGCACGAGGATCATGCGGACGCGGGAATACCACCTCTGTGAAGTCTCATCCCATTCGCGCAGAAGGACCGGCCGGCAGAGCACCGAGATCAGCGCGGACGTGACGAACGCGAGCGCGCCGCCGATGCACCATTCCATCACGTGCGCCGCGCCGAACACGAAGAACCCGGTCGCGTGAAGTCCGGCCCACAGGAGCGCCGTGTCCGCCAGCAGGCGCGGGCATTTGTCTTTGATCCCGGCGGCGGTCCGGTTTCTCTGCCGGGAGAGCATGAGCTGACCGGCGATGGCGGCGAGAAATCCGGGATAGAAGATCGGTTCGATGTCCTTCCCGGTCAGTTTCCAGGTCAGATTGGCGGCGAGGAGCCAGATCACCGGGACGACGGCGAGGTAGAACGACGCCCGGACGCGGCAGGCGGCGTCCGCGTCTTCGGGTTCCGGCATGATCCAGTCCGTACGGCAGACGATGAGCAGCGCGGCGAACATCGGAAGCGCCCAGGCGTATCCGACCAGCCCCCACCCGGTGTAGATGCCCAGCCCGACCGCGACCAGGCCGGGCCGCGTGATCTTGCGGTACGGGTACGCGAGGACCGCCGCGATCGCGAACGTCGCGATCAGCGCCTCGAACTGGAAAAGGATCTTTTCCGTGGAGGGATCCATATTTTTCGCGAGGATGAAGACGGTCCCGAGCGGCACGAAGAGATTGTCCGTGCCGTGCAGGGAGATCGCCTCGAAATGCGTCACCAGCACCGCGATCAGCAGCGCCAGCAGGATGCAGTCGATCCGCGTCAGGGCGGTAAAAAGCAGCAGCATGATCTCCACGATGAAAAACGTGCACATGAAGAAGATGACGGACCCTTCGATGCTCTTCCGGCTTTCGCCCTCGACCAGGTATTTCCTGCGGCCGTACGCCATGCCGGTCAGCGCGGCGGAACTGTCGGAGAACGCGAGCACGAGCATGGCGATCTCGTAGAACACCATCGTGTGGAGCCGCCACGCGAAAAAGTAGCAGATGAAAATCGCCAGCGGATGCGTGAAGCCGCCGACCGAGCTACTGCTCCGTTCCACGTCGTTGACCGCGTGCAGGAGGTTGAAGCGAGGCGCGACCAGGAGCAGCAGCGCGAAGCCGCAGCTCAGGACCAGCACGCTCCATATCGTATGCAGAAACACAGGAAACAGCATGGCGATCAGGCAGCCCGCGAGGTGGATCGTCTTGCGCGTCACCTCGGGATTCCAGCGGCAGACGCGCCGCAGGATCTCCCCGGCGGCAAACAGAACGAGAAACGCCGCGGTGAATCCGGCGCATGCGAGGATCTCATGAAGCAATAAACCGTTCATTGCAGCGCCTCCTTCTTCACGGTGTCCAGCCGGTACGCCCGGTAGAAAAACGCCCGGTTGTCGGCGAAGATCGCGGCGGCTTCGTCGTCATGCGCGGCGAACTTGTCCGGCGCGAGCTCGGCGAGCGAACGCGGCACCAGCATGTTGAAATACGCAACCGTCGCGCCCGGCGCGGCCAGACGGAAGATGCTGTCGGCGCACTTGCGGCAGAGGGCTTCGTCCATGTACTCGAAGATGTCGGAGAGGTTGAAGAAGTCGAACGCGGAATCGTATTCTCCGGCGAGCTCGTCCGGCGTGCCCTTCACGAACCGGATGCGGCCGAGGTTCGAGCGGATGGCGTCGAAATGCTCCCGTCGTGCGTAATGCGGCAGCGCGGGCGCGAAATCCGAGGTCATGATGTAGTGCAGATACGGGTTGTCGTGGGTCGGGAGTTCCGCGAGGGCGTAATCTGTCTGGCGTTTCAGCATCCCGGAGATCAGCTTCGCGTCCACGTAGCGGAAAAACTCCGGATCGCGCCCGAGACGCCCCATCACCCAGCGGTTGAAAAACACACGGTAGATCCCCCTGAACGCCGGACTGTCCCACGTTTCCCGGTAGAACCTGCGGCGTTCCTCCGCGCTCTTTTCACGCAGGAGCTCCGCCACGGTCCGCCTCGAATGCGCGAACGGCAGGACGAACCGGCGGAAGATGCGGAAATACCGCTCGAATTTCCCGGCGTGGATGACGCCGCCCCGGATGAGGCCGAGGTTATGATCGAAATAATCGCTGGCAAGCTCGCCGCGGAGCTTGTCCCGGTAGATGTCCGCGCGGTCGCGGGCGGACGGAGTAAACCCGAGGAACGAAAGGAACTCGCCGTATTCGAGGTTGCGGAACGCGGCGGCCTTCAGTTCGCACACCGCGAGCTGAACGGGGCTGAGGTCGAACGCCACGACTTCGCGCGGCGAGGCGGTCAGCAGGGAGAACGAATTGTCGCCGCCGGACGCGATGGACAGACAGCGTTTGTCGCGCAGGTCCGCGGCGCGCAGGAGCATCGTCGGGTCCTCCCAGCAGTTCGCGTAGCGGATGGCGTCGAATCTGGCGCGTTCCTGGATCGCTTTCGGACTCATGGCCGGTCCTCCGCACGCGAGACCGTCCCGGAAGCCGGGTCCATCTCGATCAGTTCGCCGTCGCGAATCCGCGCCGTCAGGCCGGCGATCCCGACGATGCACGGGATCCCGAGCTCGCGCGTGAGGATCGCCGCGTGAGAAAGGATGCTGCCGCGTTCGACGAGGACGCCTTTGCAGACCGGGAAGAGCGGCGCCCAGCCCGGATCGGTCCGCAGCGCGACGAGGATGTTCCCGGTCAGATTCTCCGTACAGGACGGATCGGTGACCACGCGGGCGATGCCGCGCACCTTCTTGCCGCAGCACGGGATGCCGTGCAGAATTGCGCTGTTGTTCGATTCAACCGTTCCGGCGGGTCCGGCAGGTGGCGCGTCCGGGGCCGATGCAAAGTCGTTGCCGGCCGGGACGGCTCCGCGCGTGGTGAAACGCTCGGCGGGCGCGGGCATCGAACGGTATCCGTCGAATTCCTTTTTGCGGAGCGCAGCCAGAGCGCGCAGATCGGACGTCACGGCGGTCCCGGCCGCCCACGCGAGGATCTCCTCTTTTTCGAGGTAGAAGACATCGCGCGGCGAATCCAGCGCGCCTTCCATACAGAAACGGCGTCCGAATCCGAGGAAGATGCGGCGCACCTGGGCGAAAAGACGGGTTCGCTCGAAGCGCAGATTCTCCCGGTTCCGCACCAGTCTTCTCGCCCGGCGCAGCACGAAAAAGAAAAACATTTTTCTGAGCGGATGCCGCCGGAGCGCGATTCTCACCTGGGCTTCCGCATCGGCCCGCAGCCGTTTTTCATCGGGAGCCGCCGCCGCGTTTTCCGCGGACTTCACATAGCTCCGCAGGATGTCCAGCAGCATGGACGGATCCTCGCGGTAGGTGACGGTCTCCAGTTTCAGCTCGCCGACGCACCGGTCGCCGAATTTTTCCAGATAGCTCCGGTAGTCCGCGCCGAGCCCGGGATGCGTCTCCAAAACACGCAGGAACTCCGTGTCAGAGTGCTCCAGGGCCGCTTTCAACTCGGGATCCCGCGCGACCGCTTCCGCGAGCTTCCGCAGGCGCATGACGGGTTCCGCCGAGATGATGCCGCCCTCGCCCGCGAGCAGATTGCTGGACAGCGCGCCGTCCGCGTCCGGGAGCCAGCGACTCTGCAGTTTTCCGAGCATGCCGTAGAAGAACATGGCGAAGAAGTCGTTGATAAGCGGCGGCTGCCACGCGGGCAGGAACTCGGTTTCGAGCGTACGGTAGGCCTGCGTCAGCTCCTCGAATCCGGCCTGGCCGAAATCGCGCTGTTCCATCGGGCCGACCACGCGCCCGAAATGGTCCGTGAACGCCCGGATCTGTTTTTCCAGCGTGAACAGATTTTTCAGCATGATGCACACGGTCGAGACCAGGCGCAGACGCGGATTGCGGCGGGAGGGGCGGATGGACGGTTTGTCCCGGAGCGGCTCCTTCACGCCCATCATGCGCTCCATGAACGGCGCGTTCAGGTCGTATCCGGGCAGGAGCATGAGGACCTTGTACCAGTTCCGGAGATTGTAGTAGACGCGGCCCCGGATGAGGCCGAGCATCTCGAACGCGTCGGCGTTGTCGGCGATCATGGACGGCTCCACGCCCATCATGTCGCAGAAACGCTTGTAGACTTCGGAGTAGACGCCCCGGATGAACGAGAACGTCAGCGGCGTGGTCACACCCGGATAGCTCTCGACGATGTTGGAGTTGTCCCACAGGATCTCCACGCCGTCCGGGTCCGGCAGATTCGCGAGCGTCGTGACCGGCCTCGCCTGAAGGATCCTCAGCGCGCCGTCGCGGCCGAACGCCCATTCTACGTCCTGAATGCGCCCGAAGCGGTCCGAGATCGCGCGGACCACGGCCGCCAGCTCGCGGATCTGCGCCTCGGAGAGGACCGCCGCGCGTCCGGCTTCCGGCGTCAGCGTCCGGCGGGTTTCGCCGTCCGAATCGACCAGCATTTCGCGTTTGTCGGCGATGCGGCTGCGGATATGCCCGTCGGCCTGCACATAGTAGTTGTCCGCGTCCAGCTGCCCCGAGACAAGCCCTTCGCCCAGCCCGAAAACAGCCGAAATCGAAACGCCGCGCCGGGAGCCCGTCTCCATGTCGCACCCGAACGCCACGCCAGCGGAAACGGCGTCGACCATCTCCTGAACGATGACCGAGGCGGAACCGGGCGCGGCGATGCCGTGTTCCTTACAGTAGGCCGCGACGCGCGGCGCGAACGCGGACCGGCGCACTTTTTCCGCCGCCTCCGCCACGCCGCCGGGCGGCACGGAGAGAAACGTCTCCAGCTGGCCCGCGAACGAATGGTTCGCCCCGTCCTCGCCCGCGGCCGAGGAGCGCACGGCGAACCGTTTCCCCGTCAGCCCGGCTTCGGCGAGACGCGCCGCGAGGTCGGGGACGACGCAGTTCCGGTCGGCGTCGAACGCCGCGTCCGTGAGGGCGATCCAGCGCGGGACGGGGAATCCGAACTGCTGAAGCCGGAGCAGATTCCACGCCTTGCCGCCGAGGACAGCTTCGCTCGCGCCTTCCGTGCGTCCGGGGATGAAGACCGCGTCCGTCATGCGCCGAACCTTTCCAGGATCATCGGCACGCCGCCGATGAGCAGATACATGCACACCGTCCACACGCCCGCCGCCGTCTCGATCTTCGCAGCGTACCGGCCGGTCCGCCGGAACAGGATCCCCGGCAGGGCGCAGGCGATCCAGCACAGCACCAGAAACGGCAGCGCGGCGAGCCCGTATCCGGCAATGGCACAGCAGAGATAAGCAAGGACCGCCGTAACGGTGAGGATGCCGAGCCAGATGCGGACCGCGCGATCCGGCCCCCAGAGATACGAATACGTCTCCACGCCTTTTTCCTCGTCCTTCGGATTGCGGATCTTGCGCCCGATCTCGATCACGCATCCGTTCAGAAACGTCACGGTCAGGAAGAGGAACAGGCCGCGCGGCATGGCGACGCGGGCGTTCATCCAGTCCAGCCCGGTCGTGTAGAAATCCGTCAGCGGCATGATCATCATGTGCGTCATCATGTAGGCGACCGCGTGTCTGCGGAGCCATTCGCGCACGAAAAATTCGCGCCACATGAGCAGGATATATCCGAGCGCAAGACCCAGCGCCGGCAGCATGCGCGGCATGAGAATCGCGTTCAGCAGGATCATTGCGGCGACGACCAGGACGATGAGGCGGCCAAGCTCCCGGAGCGTGACAAGTCCGCGCGGCACGGGGCGGTAGGGACGGTACGCGGCGTCGTCTTCGGCGTCCTTGAACTCGTCGAACAGCCGGAGCAGCAGAAAGACGCCGAACGACGTGACGATCCCCGCGGTCAGGCGCGTCCACGGCACGAATCCGCCCCCGCCGCGGCAGATGCGGGAGTACGACGCCGCCGAAAACGTGAACGCCGCGACGAGCGGAAGATACCCCGCGAGCGGGAACCGTTCCCTCTGGTAGATCCACAGGCGGGACAGTATGTTTTTTTCGGACTCAGGCGTCATGGACGGTCCTTTTTCTCCGATTCGATGGTCTGTTCGCAATCCGGACGGCGGAAACGGCGTCCGCGCCGCGGTCCGCTTTTCAAAAACGGAAAAACGCTACGCGGACCGCAATACTTAAACAATAGCACAAAAAAACGGAAAATCAAGTTATAAGATATTTTTTTCAGCTTGCTTTCCGAGCCGCGGCGCAAACGGACGCGGCGGCCGCGCCGGAAAAACAGTTCCAAAGTAATGACAAATCACCGGAAACCGCTTGAAATCGGCGGAAAAAGTGGTATTTTTATTGGATATGTTTCTTCCGCGTCATATTCCATCTTAAAACATCCTGATCCGTTCGGAGAAAGGCTTTTTATGAATAAGTTCATGTTCCTCCATCTTCTTGCAGTCCTGCTCCTCGGAGTGGCAGTCCTGACGGCGTGTTCGAACGACGACGGCAAAGGCAAACCGCTGATCGTCGCATGCGAGGCGTCCTCTTCGCCGTACTGCTATTACCTCGGCAGCGAGGCGAATCCCCCGGTCGCGGGCATCGACGTCGACCTCATCGAGGAAATCGGGAAAAGGCTCGGGCGTCCGGTCCAGTTCAAGGCCGTTCCGTTCCAGCACATCTTCACGCTCGTTTCCATGGGCAAGGCGGACATCGGCGCCGCGGGCATTTCGATCACGCCGGAACGCGCCGAACGCGTCCTCTTTTCCACGGTCTACGACGTCTCCACGCAGGTCATGGTCGTGCCGAAAAACTCCGGGATCGCGGACGAGACCATGCTGAAGAACGCCAGAGTGGCCGCGCAGGAAGGGACCACCGACATGGAACTCCTGCGGGAACGCATCAAGCCGAGAATCGTCCTGCCGTACCTTACGCAGGAGGAAGTCAACCTCGCCCTTTCCGACCGCAGGGCCGATGCCTCCATCATGGACCAGATGGAGGCCGAACTCCTGGTCCAATCGACCGGCGACGACTTCAGGATCAACCCGAAACAGCTGTCCAGGGACCAGTACGGCCTCGTGTTCAACAAATCGGACAAAGCCCTTGCGGAAACCGCAAACGCCGTGATCGAAGAGTTCAAGACCTCGGGCGCGCTGAAGAAAAGCCGCGAAAAACACCTCGAAGCGCTTAAAACCCACCCCGGCTGGGGCGCGAAGCTCCACGACGGCGTCAAACCGTTCGTCGTCTGCCTCGATCCCTCGTTCGCGCCGTTCGCCTTCATGAACAACAACCGCATCGCAGGCGTGGACGTCGAAATGGCGGAAGCCATCGCCGCCGAGCTCAAACGCCCGCTTCAGCTCAGAATCGTACCGTTCGCCGAGATTCTGCCGCTCGTCATGAGCGGAGCCGCCGACATGGGCACCTCCGGCATTTCCATCACGCCGGAACGCGAAAACATCGTCCTTTTCTCCGCGTCCTACCAGGACAACGTGCGGAGGATCCTGGTGCGGGAGGATTCCCCCATGGAAGACCTCGCGGACCTGAACGGCAAGAACATCGGCGCCGAGAAGGGCACGACGAACGAGGAATTCGCCGTTGAGATGCTCCACGCAAAGAAGACGTTCCACTACGACAACGCCACCGAGGGCATCATGGGCCTGCTCAAGAACGAGATCGACGCCTACGTCGACGACGAGAGCGAAGCGGATCTGGCCGCCGGCAAATACGTCGGCAGGATCAGAACGCTGCATGTCTCCATCCCCGCGGAGGAATACGGGTTCGCGTTCCGGATCGGCAATTCCGAATTGAAGGCCGCCGCGGACAAGGTCATCGACGCAAAACGCCGCAACGGCGACCTTCAGGCGCTTTTCCGCAAGTACATCTCCATCTACAAGACGATCGACCTGAACGGGATCTGAGGCGGACCGGGTCCGCCCCCCTGCGAGGCAGCGCCTCGACTTGGGTTGTGCGCTCAGCTTCGCTTGCGCACGAGGCATAGCCTCGACTTGGGTTGTGCCCGGCTCCGCTCAGGCACGAGGCGGTGCCTCGACTGCGGTTGTAATCGAACGTAGCCAAACACAACTACAGCACCGCTTGCGGTGTGCTTGAGCGCAGCCAAGCACTGTATCGGCACCGCTTGCGGTGTGCGCTCAGCTCCGCTTGCGCACGGAGAGGATGAACAACGCCCCCTGCCCTACCGCGTTTTCCGGTTGCGGGCGATGACCACGCCGATCAGGATCCCCCAGAACACGAAGAAGACC
>JAFXUM010000014.1 GCA_017524965.1 Lentisphaeria bacterium
TCATCCGTCAGGCATACGGCTTCCGTGACATCGAATACCTCAAACTCAAAATCCACCAGCTACCACAAATCAACTGCGAGAAATCACCATGACTTTTTGTCAGAAACCGTCGAAGAGGCAAAAAAAGGTGCATTCGACGATCGTTCGGGAGTTTTTTCTCAGTGGGTTTGGCCTTCAGGGCGGAGTTTTCACAAATGCGCCTGATGGCCCGGGCAGCGGTCAGGACGGCCTCCCGGATATTCACCGGAACGGAAGCGCGGGGGAGTGTTCGAGCCGATCGGGAGCAATCAGGATTTGACACATTGTTGTACCTTGTGCCGGCTGGCGACGGCTTCCTGCAAACGCAAACAACATCGGTTTTGTTCTTTTGAAATATCAAGGGAAATATGGAAAATGCTGGAAATGTTGCATTGGTGCTTCCTTTGTATGCGCTGAAAAAACATTTAAATATCGACCTGTCTGCGCGACGGAACCCATGCAAGAAAAGCGATATGTAAAATGTCTAAAATGAAAAAAGATGTGGCGCATAGTTGATATAAAACACTCAATCTTATATTCGCGTTTTCGACACCGGAAACGACGTCTTCATACGTGTTTTTCAACTCAAAAAAGGGCTGTGTGTTGTCTGTTTGCACTCTCCGTTTTTGGGATTGTTTTGTGCTTCATCTGTTTCGCCCGATTTATATACCGGCAATCAGCCTGAACGTCGTGGAACCGGCAGGATGGACCGGTCGTCCCGATCGCCACGGCCTGTCCGGACAGCGCCGACCGGCCAGTCGGCACACGATTCCGCATCCGGGGAGATCGCCTTTGTGAGAACGCATGCGGCCGCGGATGCTGTTCAAGCTCCGTGCATGAGAACTCGTTTTTGTCTCCATCCTGCCGCAGAGAACAGGGCAGGGCGGCATCCGTTCTCTTCCGATCAGGCTTTCAAAAAACGGGATGAATCGTGTTTTGCAACCGTCAAATTCGCCGGATTTCCATTAATTATACGGATTTTCCGCTTGATTTTTCGGCGTGCACGGTGTACATTATTCAGTTTATATGTTTTTTCATACAGTTTAACAATCACGGACAGCCCGATACCAAACGAGAGAGGAGGCTGAATGATGGCGAGTGAATTCGCGACATTGTCCGTCAACGGACAGGAGATCAAGCTGCCGATTATTGTCGGGACCGAGGGCGAAAAAGCGATAGATATCACGGTCCTCCGCAAGACGACCGGCTGCCTGACGTTCGACCCCGGCCTGATGAACACCGCGGTCTGCCGCAGCAGCATCACATACGTGAACGGGGAAAAAGGCATCCTGTGCTACCGCGGGATCCCGATCGAGAAACTTGTGGCGGACGAGAAACTCCGTTTCGTCCACGTGGCGTACCTGCTGGTCCACGGCGAGCTGCCGAGCCCGGAGGAGGCGCGCGCGTTTTCCAGGCTCCTGAATGTCAACTCCCTGCTGCATGAGGACATGCGCCATTTCTTCGACCTGTATCCGCGCGGCGCTCACCCCATGCACATCCTCTCGACCATGATCAACGCCCTCGCGGTGTTCTATCCGAACGTCGACCTGCTGTCGTTCCGCGAGGACATCGACACCTCGACGGCGCGCCTGATCTCCACGGTCCGCACGATGGCGGCCTTCGCGTACAAGAAGAGCATCGGCGAACCGGTCGTGTATCCGCGCTACGACCTGTCCTACTGCGCGAATTTCCTGAACATGATGTTCGATTCGCCGGTCATGCCGTACGAGATCTCCGAGGAGGCGGTGCGCGTGCTGAACGTCCTGCTGATCCTCCACGCCGACCACGAACAGAACTGCTCGACCACGACGGTCCGCACGATCGGCAGCGCGCAGGTGAACCTGTACGCCACGATCTCCGCCGGCGTGTCCGCGCTGTCCGGCCCGCTCCACGGCGGCGCCAACCAGGAGGTCATCGAGATGTTCCGCCGCATCGAGCACGACGGCAACGTGAAGCGGTTCTTCGACCGTGTGAAGGACCACAACAATCCGGAGCGCCTCATGGGCTTCGGTCATCGCGTGTACAAGACGTTCGATCCGCGCGCCAGGATCATCAAGGCGGAGTGCGAAAAGTACTTCTCGAAGCGCCGCGTGACCGATCCGCTGCTCCAGGTGGCGTTCGAGGTCGAAAAGGCCGCCCTCAACGACGACTATTTCGTCTCGCGCAACCTCTATCCGAACGTCGACTTCTACTCCGGCATCCTCTACCGCGCGCTCGGCATCCCGGAGAAGATGTTCACGGTGATGTTCGCTCTGGCGCGTCTGCCCGGCTGGATCGCCCACTGGCGCGAGATGATCGGCATGAACACCAAGATCGTGCGCCCGCGTCAGGTGTATGTCGGCAAAAAATGTGACATCAAGGCTTGAAAACGCCGCGCTTGCGGTGTAAATTACTCAACGGAATACAAATCAAACAATTGTTTTTGGAATAAAACCGAAAGGCAACAATCATGAAACTGTTCTCCATTCTGACGGCCGCCGCATGCCTCCTGGTCGTTTCGGCCTGCGCCTCGACTCCGGAACCGACCGATGAACGCGTCCACGTGATCGAAGCGGACGGGGCAGAGGATATCCAGCCCGGCAACATCTACATCTCCGCGGACGCCGCGAAGGTCTTCACGTTCCGCGACGTCGAGAGCGAGATCAACGAAAACGGCTATCTGGCCGTGCGCGTCTTCGGCAAGACCTGCGAACTCTCCGCCCTGAAGTGGGCGTTCCTCGGCGACGTCGACTACGAATTCGCCTACCGCTTCTACTGGCTCGACGCCGACGGCAACTTCGTTTCCGGGCCGGAAGCCTTCCGCCTCCGTTCGACCATCCCCGGCGATCCCGTGCGTTTCGTCGGCCACGCTCCGACCGAGGAATGCCGCAATTTTGCTCTTGAGCTGTGGATGGCATCCGAACAGCCCGCCGCCTCCGACAATGCGGAACCCGCCGACGAGGAAACCATCGAATCCGAAGCAGCGGAAGCAGCGGAAGCCGACGCCGGATCCGAGACCGCCAGGGCCGAGGCGGAAAAGGTCAAGGAGATCCTCCCCGAGCTTCCCGAGCAGAACGTTTCCGGCGACAAGCAGGACGTCAAGGTCATCGGCGTTTCGGACAAGGACGCCGACTCCGTTCCGAAGGCCGTTCCCGCCGAAAAAGAATGACCGCATCACGCATTGGGACTGACTGATCATGATCGAACTTGATTTCAAGAAGAGCGGCGGCCTGATCCCCGCCATCGCCCAGGACTGGAAGACCGGCGAGGTCCTCATGCTCGCCTACATCAACGAAGAGTCCTGGAAAGAGACCCTCAGGACCGGACACGGCGTCTACTGGTCCCGTTCCCGTTCCAAGCTCTGGCACAAGGGCGAGGAGTCCGGCAACGTGCAGATCGTGAAGGAGATCCTGGTGGACTGCGACGCGGACACCGTGATCTTCAAGGTCGAGCAGGTCGGCGGCGCCGCCTGCCACGAAGGCTATCACACCTGCTTCTTCCGCAAGGTCGTCGGAGACAATCTGGAAGTCGTTGGAGAACGTGTCTTTGATCCCAAAAAAGTTTACAAAAAGTGAACTGATCGCCGGAGCCGTCAGGGAGTTCCCGGGCATTGAGCTCGTCTCCGACGCCGTCTGGGCGGACCA
>JAFXUM010000015.1 GCA_017524965.1 Lentisphaeria bacterium
GACCAACCTCAAAACGGAAGGCGCGGACGGCTCGGTCGGCGACGCCGGCACGATCGATCCCGAGACCACGCTTGTCTTCGAAAGCTGGGTCGGATTCGGCGATGCGGTCGACTATGCCGGATTCTCGATCGAAAGCGCGGCGAAGCTCAGCTTTACCGTTACGGCCACGGATTCCGTGAAGTTCACGGTCTATCGGCTCGCCGAGACTTGGAGAAACGAAGAACCCGTGTATTCCCTCCAGTCGCTTCAGACCACGACCGTTACGGTCGCGTCCGGCGCGGCGGAACAGACAGCCGCGACTTCGGCCCTGCTGCTGGATGAGGGAACCTACTATTTCTGCGTGGAATCCGTCAATGCGGCATCCGGCCGCGGCGGCTACTACACGATCAACGTCAACGTCCCGTCCAGCGTCTTCTTCATCGACGGCGACAACAGCGACGACTGGACCGACCTCGAGACGGAAGGCGAGGACGGCGAAGTCGGCGAAATCGGCACGGTCGACCAGGATTCGACGCTCCTGATGGACAACTGGGTCGGCTACGGCGACGCGGTCGACTACGCCGGATTCACGGTCGACAACGCGGCGAAGATCCGTTTCACCCTCACGGTCACGGATTCGCTGACCTTCTCGATCTACCGCCTCGTCGAAAACGAGATCCGTGAAGAGACCGTGTTCTCCCTCGAGGCGCTCCAGACGACAACGATCGCGAAGCCCGCGGGCGTCGCGGAATACACCCTGACGACCGCATTCCTGCTGCTCGATGCCGGCGATTACTACATCGGCGTGGAGTCGACCAACGCGGCGACCGGCGGAAACGCCTATTACACCGTGACGTTCGACGGGGAAAACAGCGTGTTCTACACCGACGGCGACAACAGCGACGACTGGACCGACCTCGCCGAAAGCGGCGCGAGCGGAGAAGTCTCCTACATCGGTTCGCTGGACAAGAGTTCCTCCGTCCTGGCGGACGACTGGGTCGGATTCGGCGACGCGGTCGACTACGCCGGATTCTCGATCCATGCCGACGCCGGACTGAGCTTCACGGTCACCGCCACGGACGCGGCGGAATTCACCGTTTACCGCCTCGTCGAGACCACGGCGGACGGCGTGACCTCGTACTCCCTCGAGACGCTGCAGACGACCGTGCTCGTGAAGGCCGCCGGAGCCGCGAATTACAGCGCGGCGACGCAGCTCCTCCAGCTGACGGCAGGCGATTACTACTTCGCGATGCGTTCCTCGAACGCGGACGAAGGCGGCAGCGCCTATTACACTGTCACGCTCAATACCGCCGCCTGCACCAATCTCCCGGAACCCGAGATCATCGAGTATCCGGTCAATCCCTCCGTCGACGACGGCTGGAACAACTGGCTGTACGACGCGAAGACCGCCGCGCTGAACCCGGAAGCGGACGATTTCCTGCGGACGGACGTGACATCCTCCACGACCGGCATCCTGCTGGACGACAACCCGATCGACCGTGAAGGCTGGAGCAACTTCGTCGGCTACAGAGACGAAACCGACTACGCGAAGATCAGACTCGCCGCCGACGCCAGACTGAGCTTCAGTCTTTCCGCCACGGACGCCGCCGAATTCACCATCTGCAGCCTCGCGGAGGAAAACGGCGAATACTCCCTCAAGGCGTTCCAGACGACTGCGCTCGTGCTGAACGAACTCGACGGGACCTGGTCCGCCACATCCGCCGCGCTCCTCCTGACGGCAGGCGATTACTACGTCTCCATGCGGTCCCTCAACGCATCGACGGGCGGCGGCGCGTATTACAACGTCGCGCTCGATCTGGCCGGAAGCGAGTTCAATCCGGGCTCCGCGCAGGATGAATCCGCGCTCGCCGGGCCGGAAGCGCTCGCCGGTTCCGCGCCGGACGACAGCCTGATCCGGCAGACCGCCGCGGCTCTGGCATGACAGCCGGATACGGGCGTCGGTGATCGTCCTGCCGATGCCTGAAACCCGTTCGGGACGCTCGCCTGAAAACAAAACCGCCTCCGTCCGCTGAAGAAGCGGCGGAGGCCCGGAATTCTGGATCAATCTGCAGAGCAACTATGACCTGTGCGTCGCCGCCGCGGAATTCAAAAAGGAGATCGAGAGAATCCCCCGGTGCGTGTTCGCCTGAGCGCGGGAGTTATCCGCCCTGCGTGTACGCCCACAAACAGATCATGAAGAGGCTTTGCAGGAGGAAATTCACTGCAAAGACCGCCACGGCGGAGCCTGTGATACGGTTTAATTTGTTTTTTTCCGACAGCACGATCATATAGATGATGCCGAACAGCATCGCAGCCGGCGTATAAAGCAGGTAGACATAGACCAGAAAATCGGCGGAGAACATCAACAGGAACAGGAACGTGTGCAGCAGAGTCAGGATGCATAACGGCAGCAGGCGTCCGTGTGTCTCCCGATGGCGGGGATGTGTGTAGCAGAAAAAAAGTATAACGGCCGCAATAATGTCCAGCAGAATCGCCCAGCCGATAGAATCACGCATTCTTCAAGCCCCTGTTTGTATTCGTTGTTTCATGAATTGAGATACGGAAGATCAATCTTTCTTTTTCGTATTTCTTTTTGTTTCATCTTCCGAGAGCAGGCCGGGCGTGTCGCCGTTCGGCAGGAAGTTTTTCGGGCTGATGATGGAGCGTCCCAGTTCCTTTTCCGTTTCCTTGCGGGCGTTTCCGGCGACTCTTCCGCCTCGTTTGGCGACCGATTTGTGTCCGGGCATGTCCGTGGGCTTCTCCTGCCGGGAAAGCTCCGTCGTGACGCGTTCGCCGAGCATGGTGAAGATCAGCTCCAGGTCGGTCATGTGGTCGCGGAGGTTCTGATTCGGCGAGTCCAGCCCCTTGTATGCTTTGTATGCGGAGGGGGTCATGCCGAACGTCGCCTTGCTGATCTCGGCGGTCAGGATCGCGAAATCGCGTTCCTCCGTGATGCCGCGTTCCTTCCATTCGTCCGTCAGGTTCTGCCGGATGGCGATGCCGCGAAGCCGTTTGTCGATCCAGTCTTTCGGATACCCTTTCTGCTCGTAAAGCGCCTTCATGCGCTCCTGTGCCAGTTCGGGATTCTCGATTTCACGCACACGGTCATAGCCGACCTGCGCCAGCCATTGTTTGAACGGCTCCGCTTTCGGGGAGGGGATGGACTGGATAATACGGAACATGCCTTTGATGTTGGCGCAATCGGTTGTCCGCATCTTTCCGTCAGGAGCGGGCAATTTCAACCCGTGACAATTTGTCACGACTTGACTTCCCTCCTCGGTAAGCCGTTGTTTCAGTTTCCGCCAGTATGATCCGGGGTTCACGCTGTCCGTTAAGACGGCGACGACGTCCACTACGGAAAAATACCATTCGTCGTTGTGCCATGTCCTGCGGATGGTCTTGTCCTGAAATACCACAAGGGATTTTTTGTCTTCGTTTTCACTCATTTTCGTTTTCCGTTCCCGCCGGTTGCCGGTTATTTGACTGTCCGACTTATAACATACACCTGTCTATGCGGATTGCAAGTCATGAGAACAGGCGTTTTCATTCTTTTTCTTCGGGAACGCGGCAAATCAGAAAAACATGCCGTTGTCCAGGCACGCCGACCAGTAGTCGGTCAGCTCCGGGTGCGCCTCGGTCTCCGCGATGACCGCCGTGACCGTCGCCGCGCGCCACGCCGTATCGTTCCACCGTTTCTCCAGAAACGCGCTGTCCCTGACATCGGCCACGCCGTAGAGCCCGGTGAGACCGCGGCTGCCGTTCACGAGCAGGATCAGCCACGCGTGATCGGCGTAGGTGGACGGCGAGGCGAAACGGCGCTCCATGTATGCGTCCGTGATCCCGAACGGGAAATCCTTGCAGGTCCCGGGCGGGTCGTCGGTCTGCATGAACGACTTGTGCCCGGAATACCGGAAGAAATATCCGACGTGGTCAAGTCCGGCGGGAACGCCGCCGCGCAGCTCGAATCGTCCGGTCGCGAGGGCGAAGAGGTCGGACAGGTAAAGGTTCAGGCCGTCCCATGTGCCGTCCTTGACCAGTTCGCTGTGGAAAAAGACCGTCCACATGAGAAACTTTTTGAACAGCTCTTCGTATTCCTCGTCGCCCGCAGGCACGCTTTCCCAATAGTGCTCGGCGAGATAACGCGTGACGTCCGGCAGATAGTGGGCGCTTTCGTCGTAGGTCCCGGCGGGCACCGACCCGGCAAACAGCGCCGTGAGCTCGCATGCGTTCAGGTTGCGTCCGTCCTTTTGCAGGATGCTTTTTTTCAGCTCGTCGCTGAAATCCAGGTACGGATCGGACAGCCGGTTCGGTTTCGGGTATTTTGTGGCCGCGACCTCGTGCATGAAATACGCCTCCGTTTTCGTCGTTTTTGCCGCTGAGATCAGCCCGGACGCGGTGCTCCAATTCAATGCAATTCAGCTCAATTGGCAGTGACCCGTTCCGGCCCGGACGCGACGTCCGCATCCGTAAGTATTATTATATCATCTTTCCCGTGAAATGCAAATGATGTTCCGTGAAAAAAGAAGAAAAATACCGCCGGAAAAATGCTGAAAACGGCGGCCGGACGCCCCCACCATTCCGTTGAATACGAACACCGTAAATTGAAACAATTATGCAAATAGTTTCAATGTGATTGCAAATAGTTTCAATAAACTTTCAATGTGTTGCGTCTCGCAGAAACCATGCTGATGAAATGACTTTCTTTGATGCATTGTCCCCCTCTTGCCGTCCTCGCCTCGCGGTTAAGTAATCTGTCGAACTCGCGAAGACGAGTTCACCGAGGCGCGAAGCGCCCCCAGCGAAGCGTGGACGCATCGAGTCCATTTTTTTACCTCAAGAACGAGAAAAAAACATAAAAAAGCAGAAAAATCATTTGAATTTTCTCCGTTCGCGTGTAAATTGTGTTTTGGAATCGCTTTCCTGACCAACGGGAATCCGGTTTCAAGCTCATTTCAGCCGTATTTCAATCAAAAGTACACGAAAACCGACCAAGTTTCCAATTAATCTTTTGATCCAGAGCTCGAAATACCAGCAGGAGCATTGTGTCTCCGTTTCTGCTGGGCGTTTCTCTGTCGTCTCTGGATCGGGTTCTTGGTCGGACCCTCGTGTACTCGCATGGGGAAGCGTCCAGCTTTTTTTGTGTTTGGACACCTCCTCGTGTGTAGGAATACTAATCACAGAGGCCGCTATGCTCCAGTCAGTTCGTCCAGCCAATCATCAAATCTGTCAGCCGGAATCACATTTTGTCCGGCTCGCCTCGGCATTTGTACTTCAGCCCACGAACCAGATTTCCACTCAGTCGGTTGCCGAATCCGACAAAGACCGCAACGTATTCGCTCTCCTCGGTTTTCTCATTGGCTGTCTCGGGATTCATCAATTATATATCGGAAAGATCGGTAAAGGCATAGCCACAATCATTGCATATTGTATCTGTCCTCCAGCGGGCTTATTGTTGGTCGGGATTGATCTTTTGAGTACGACCGCAGACAGCAAACACCGTCCTTTGAAAGATAAGGATACTCCAGTTGCGATACTTCTCGGAATCCTCATGATCCTTGGTGGTATCGTTTTGTTCGTTATTTCCATTCAACATTTCCTCTCATTAAGGAATAATTGATTTCTTTCCATAAATAGTAACCGTAACTATTCCTCTGTTTTTGAACTAGTGGAGACTTAAAATGAAGAAACAACAAATCATCTCTATCACAGGCATTTCGTTTGTGGCTGCTCTCTTTTTGGGGGAAGGCTGTTGTTGTCCTCGTTTCCCTATAGAAGAAATATTATTTATCGCTGCTATTGAAGACCTTTTTGATTGGATTGGTTCAAATATTGGAACTATCTTTTTAATCATAGTTTTGGGGGGTGTCATTGGGGTTGTCTCTGAGTATGTCTTTGGTTCTATAATCGGGTGGATAGTATCGTTTTTCGATAAGAAATAATTAAATATAATAATTCTGATATTATAAAACTCAACAAGAGGAACCAATAAACACGCCTATACTAATTTGCCCGAACGGCAAATACAAAACCGATGAAAACGAACAACTCTGTAACATTGCTCTCCAAACAGGATATTGTTTCAGACTTCAAATACACGGATATCTACAATGGAAAAGATCAAAGAACCATTTAACCGTTGGCCCCGGTCAGTCAAAACGATGTTCGTCATCAAACTCATCGTTTTCGTAATTGCCGCTTCGATTGGCGGCTTTTCCTTCGGTTCCCTTTTCAACTTCATAGTGGCCTGCATTACGGCGTACCTGTGCGCCCGTGCCACGGAACCCAGCTGGGGCCGTGTCGTCGCGCTCTCAGGGCCCTTTGCGGCTTACTGGGCGCTGAGTACCTTCATTCTGCCGGATTTGTTTCCGGCAAAGGTAAGCGCTCTGCAGTTGGCCGGTGTGATATTCGTCTTCGGCGTGCCGCTGGATGCCTTCCAGTGGAACTTGCCGAGACTGCCGAAAAGAGAGCGGTATGACGTAGCAAAAAGTACAGACGATATAATAGACGCCGATATCGTAGATGCCGAAATTGTTGAAGAAAATGATTCGGAGAAAAAGAAATACTGAATATTATTCGATGTGCTATGCAGAACACTAAATCACATGTATCTATCAGGACTCGCATTGTCCCTTTGGCAGCAGTTGTCCTGCTCCTTGCGCTCGGATTTATCCTTGCCGTTGTTTTTCACCGACAGGACAGCAGAGTACAGGATCAGCCCCCTTCAACCACGTGGAATTCTACGCGGGAAATCTCTGGTGAGAGCGTAGCCCCCACAGTTAAACATGCCAATCCGACGCTCGTATTCACAAGCGAGCTCTCCCCCCAGGCGCTTTCCGAGAAGATTCTTTCAGACTTCCGGAATTGCGGCTGGTTCGACGTACTGGAATCCGGCAGCGCCGCCTATCAGGTTTCGGCGCAAGGTAAATTTGGAGATTTCACGGTTACGGTCTCGAACAACGCGGGGACACCACTGTATTCGTTTCGCGTCACGGACAGCAGGGATGTGGACGCCGCCGCGCACACGGCGGTCGATACGGTGCTGAACAAGGTCTTTGGCATCCCCGGCATCTGCCGCTCGAAGATCGTGTTCTCCGCCACAGCCGACGGCAGGAACTGCGAAATCTTCATGTGCGACTTCGACGGTTCGAACATCCGGCAGATCACGAAGAACAACACGCTCAGCGTCGAACCGCTTTGGGGCCCTGACGGAAACAGCATCATTTACAACTACTACGGCCCAACCGAAACGAATCTCGTGCAATACAGCTTTGAAACAGGGCTTTCCCGCAGGCTCACGCAAGCCGGCGACATCAGTTCAAGCGGCGCGCTTTCCCCCGATGGAAACACCCTCGCGTTCATTCACGCCCGAAACGGTCAAATCGACTTGTATACACGTCCGACCGAGGGCGGCTTGCTGAAACAGCATACCAAAACCAGGTCTGCCGAGGCAAGCCCGCGCTGGAGCCCGGATGGAACGAAGCTCGCGTTCGTGTCCGAGGCGCAGAACGGACGCGCCGTCCTCTTCATGATCGATCCGTTTGCGGGCAGCAATGCCGTCGAAATCTCCGGTCTCGCCGGGAGCGAACGCGTCATGCCGTCCTGGTCCGCCGACAACAAGCTCGCGTATTGCGCCAAGGTCAACGGCAACTACGAACTGCGCGTGGCGAAACTCAGCGCGGACGGCACATCCGGCATTATGGAGGCTATCGGCGTGGCGGGCAACAAAACGTTCATCGGCGAAGATCCTTCCTGGGCTCCCGACAACCGTCACGTCACACTGACCATGGACAATGCTCTCTATGTGATCGACACCTGGCTTGGCGCGAAACGCAGGCTCGTTTCCGGCAAAGAAAAGATCGGCCAGTCGAACTGGTCGCCAATCTCGAAGTGATTTCCCTTCGGGGGTCGCTTCGCTCCTCGGAAGGCGAGCTGACGCTCGCATATCTTTTCTTGACCGCTGGGCGCGAGGGCAAGAATTATAGAAAATATCCGTGGGTAAGGAAAGGAGGGCGAGGACGGCGGAAGTCAGAGGGGGGACTCCATGCGCGAGCGGAGTCGTGCCGCGAAGCGAGGTGCTATATACATGAAGACGTCAGTCTTCCTCGTTGTATTTCTTCATGAAGTCTTCGTGTTCGGAGGCGAGGCGTTCCCATTCGACGGTGGCCTCGGCGATGTCGTAGTCGAGCGCCTTGCGGCGTTTCTGGAGGGCGGCGAAATCGGTCTGCGGCGTGGCTTCCATGAGCTGTTTGTCGATCTCCGCCTTCTCGTTTTCGGCGTCCTCGATGATCTTCTCGCACTTCGCCAGACCGCGTTCGATGCGGCGTTTTTCGGGGAGCAGGGCGTTTCGTTTCGCGGCCTTCTCGCGGCGACGGTCCTTGCCCGCGGTCTGCGGCTGGGACTGAGCGGCGGAACCTGAACTTGCGGACGAATTGGACGAGGCGGACGAAGCGGACGAAGAAGCCCTGTTCTGCTGATTGCTCGAGGCGGGCGCGTTCGCGGCTTCCTCCTCGGCGAGTTTTTCCTTGTAGTAATCGAAGCCGCCGAAGAAGCGTTTGACGCGGTCGTGGCGCATTTCGAGGATGCTTGTGGCGGTGCCGCGGATGAATTCGAGGTCGTGGCTGACGAAGCAGACCGTGCCCTTGTAGTTCACGAGGGCGTCCTGCAGCGCCTCGCGCGCGGCGATGTCGAGGTGCGTGGTCGGTTCGTCGAGGATGAGCAGGTTCGGCGGGTTCACGAAGATGCGCGCGAAGCAGAGGCGGATCTTCTCGCCGCCGGACAGCACCTTGCACTGCTTCATGGCGTCGTCGCCGGAGAACCCGAACGCGCCGAGGATCTCGCGGATGCGCGAGGGCGGGGTGTCGCCGGGGGCGGCGTGCTTCACGACATCGTAGGCGGCCTCCTCGGCGGGGAGGAGTTCGGCGAATTCCTGCGCCTGGTAGCCGATCACGACGTTGTGTCCGAGGCGTGCGCGGCCGGAGGTCGGGGCGAGCGTGCCTGCGATGATGCGGAGGAGCGTGGTCTTGCCCATGCCGTTGTAGCCCACGATGCCGAGCTTGTCGCCGTTGTTGATGCCGAACGAGACGTCGCGGAAGACGAAGCGCGCGCCGTCGTAGGAATGCGAGACGTTTTCGACGGCGCAGACCTCGGCGCCGCAGCGGGGCGGCTCGGGGATGCGGATGCGCCCCTGGAAATGAAGCTGTTCGGGCAGCTCCTCGGTCTCGATCTTGTCGAGCATCTTGATCCACATCTGGACCTGGGCGGCCTTGCTCGCCTTGTAGCGGAAGCGTTCGATGTTCTCCTTCAGCTTGTCGCGGCGCTTCTCGGTGTTCTTGCGGGCGGCCTCGGCGAGGGCGGAGCGCGTTTCGCGTTCGACGACGTACTTGCTGTAGCTGCCGGAATAGCGCGTCGCCTTGCCGCCGTTGATCTCGAGCGTGACGTTCGTGAGGGAGTTGAGCAGGAAACGGTCGTGGGAGATGAGGAGGAGCGTGCCGGTGTAGACGCGCAGGCGGCGCTGAAGCCATTCCACGGCGGGGATGTCGAGGTAGTTGGACGGCTCGTCGAGGAGCAGGATGTCGGGTTCGGAGAGCAGGACGCGCGCCATGGACGCGCGCATCTGCCAGCCGCCGGAAAACGAGTTCAGCGGCTTGTGGAAGACGTCCTCGTCGAACCCGAGTCCGGCGAGCGCGGCTTCGGCGCGGTGCCCGGAATCGTATCCGCCGAGGTGTTCGTAGGTGGTCTGCAGGTGCCCGAATTCGTCGAGCAGCTGGCGGTTGGCGGGATCGGTCTCGAGGGCGCGTTCGACCTCCGCGAGGCGCGCCTGGATGAGCGGGAGTTCGCCCGTGGCGGCGACGTAGGAGAGCACGTCCTCCTGCTTGTCGGAGAGGTCGATCTGCTGACGCAGGATGCCGATGCGGAGGCGCTCCGGGATCAGGATCTCGCCCTTGTCGGGCGGGAGCTCGCCGAGGATCATGCTGAAGACGGTGGTCTTGCCGGCTCCGTTGGGGCCGACCATGCCGACGCGCTCGCCCTGGTTGATGCGGAACGAGGCGTTGTCGAGGATGGACTTGCCGCCCAGGAGCTTGGTGACGTTCTGGAAATCGATCATGGGGCTGCGTTCTTCGTCTTCGGCGTTTCGTCCGGCTGCACCGGGAAAGGCTGTCCGCGCTTTACTCCGCGCCTTCCGCCTCGGCCTTCAGCATTTTGCCGCGGATGCGGCGGCGTTCGAGCGAGGTGAGGTATTTCTTGCGGAGGCGGATGTTGAGCGGGGTGACCTCGACGTATTCGTCGTCCTCGATGTATTCGAGCGCTTCCTCGAGCGAGAGCTTCGCGGCGGGCGCGATCTTGAGGTTGCGGTCGGATCCGGCGGCGCGCATATTGGTGAGCTTCTTCGCCTTCTGGAGGTTGACCTCCAGGTCGTCGTCGGTGCAGTGGGAGCCGACGATCATGCCTTCGTAGGTCTCCACGCCGGGGTCGATGAAGAAGGTGCCGCGGAGCTGGAGGGCGTCGATGGCGTAGGCTTCCGCCTTGCCTCGTCCCATGCTGACCATCACGCCGTTGGTGCGGCTCGGCACGTCGCCCTTCATGGGCTCGTAGTGGTCGAAGCGGTGGGAGATGATGGCTTCGCCGGCGGTGGCGGTCATGACCTTGCTGCGGAGGCCGATGATGCCGCGCGTGGGGATCATGAACTCGAGGAGCTGGCGCGAGCCGTGCTGCTCCATCTTCATCATCTCGCCGCGGCGGAGGCCGACGATCTCGATGACCTTTCCGGCGGCGTTGCCGTCGACGTCGACCGTGAGCTCCTCGATCGGCTCGTTCTTCACACCGTCGATCTCTTTGATGATGACGTGCGGCTTGGTGATCGTGAGCTCGTAGCCTTCGCGGCGCATGGTCTCGATGAGGATCGCGAGGTGAAGCACGCCGCGTCCGCTGACCTTGAAGCTGTCGCCGTCGCCTTCCTCCACGCGCAGCGCCACGTCGCGCTCGGCTTCCTTCAGGAGACGTTCGCGGATGTGACGGCTGCTGATGAACTTGCCTTCCTGGCCGAAGAACGGGGAGTCGTTCACGCGGAACATCATGGAGAGCGTGGGCTCGTCGATGGAAATCGGGGGCAGGGCCTCGGGCGCGGAGGCGTCGGCGATGGTGTCGCCGATGTCGATGTGCTCGACGCCGACGATGGCGCAGAGGTCGCCGCAGGGGACCTCGCGGACCTCCTTGCGGGAAATGCCCTCGAATGTGAAGAGCTGTTTGATCTGCGTCGGGATGACCTTGCCGTCGCGCTTGACCTGGCAGAGCGGCTCGTCGAGGGAGAGCGTGCCGCGGTGGACGCGGCCGATGCCGATACGGCCCACGTAGTCGTTGTAGTCGAGCGTGGTGATCTGGATCTGCGCGGGGCCCTCGTTGAAGGGCGGCGGCGGGATGTGGTCGATGATCGCGTCCATGAGCGGGAGGATGGAGTCGCGGGAACCCTTTTCGAGGTCGGTGGTGGCCCAGCCGTCGCGTCCGCTGGCGTAAAGCACGGGGAACTCGAGCTGTTCCTCGGTCGCGTCGAGGTCGATGAAGAGGTCGTAGACGGCGTTCAGGACCTCCTGCGGACGGGCGTCGGGACGGTCGATCTTGTTGATGATCACGATGGGGCGGAGCTTGAGCTTCAGCGCTTTGTCCAGCACGAAACGCGTCTGGGGCAGGGGGCCTTCGGCGCTGTCGACCAGCAGCAGGACGCCGTCCGCCATGTTCAGGACGCGTTCCACCTGGCCGCCGAAATCGCTGTGGCCGGGAGTGTCGATGATATTGATCTTGGTGTCGCGGTAGTTCACGCTGATGTTTTTCGCGAGGATGGTGATGCCGCGTTCGCGTTCGAGTTCGTTGCTGTCGAGGAAGCAGGTGTGCATTTCCTGGTTTTCGCGGAAGAGCTTGGCCTGGCGGATGGATTCTGCTAAAAGTTCAGCTTCTTTTAATTGTTTATTTACAAAATTATCAAAATATTCTGAAGTTTCATAATC
>JAFXUM010000148.1 GCA_017524965.1 Lentisphaeria bacterium
GTTCACGCCGAGCGAACGCGCGGCGGTCACGTAGGGGCGCGTCTTCAGGCGGAGCGTCTCCGCGCGCACCACGCGGCAGAGCTGCACCCAGCCCGTGAGGCCGATCCCGAGGTAGACGGCCATCATGCCCGGCTCGGTGTTCATGGCGCGGCTGAACGCCTGAAATGCGGCTTCGAGCGGCGCACTGAGGAAGCCCTTCGAAACGAGCAGGGCAAACGCAAGTATGAACAGCAGCGAGGGGATCGACGCGAACGTGCTGTAGATCCAGAGGACGACCGCATCCGTTTTGCCGCCGTAATACCCGCCGACCAGCCCGAGCGCGACGCCCACTACCGACGAGATCAGCGACGCCACGATGCCGACTTTCACGGCGGTGCGCGTGGCGAAGACCGCCCGCAGGAGCACGTCGCGGCCGAGGTAGTCCGTGCCGAGGATGTGCCCCTTCATCGGCGCGTGGTTGCGGAGTTCGGGGTTCTGCACCTGATAGACCGGGGTCGCGCCGGTCCTGTGGCAGTAGATCGCGTAGCACTCCGAACCGAGCGCGAAAACAAAGAACAGCGCGCAGATCAGGATCGGGATTCGCGCGTAGCGGATCGCCCAGAGACGCGCCCACGCGCCGGGTTCGCGGCGGACGTCTTCCGTCCGGACGGCGGCTTTTCCGGATTCGAGTTCGCTCATGACTGCGGAGTCTCCTTTCCCGGTGAGGCGGCTTCCTGTTCGCGGTTGCGGCGGGCAAGCAGCACCTGCAGGAGCCCGATCTCCGCAGGAGTCATGCCGTCGATGCGCGAAGCCTGCGCGAGCGTGGCGGGACGGATGCGCGCGAGTTTGAGGCGGGTTTCGTTTTTGAGGCCGGGAAGCGCCGTGTAATCGAGGTCGGCAGGGATCGTCCATGCCTCCAGCCCGTGCAAGTGCCGGATGGAGTCCTCCTCCTGCCGCAGATACCCTTCGTAATGCGCCTGCACGGCGAGCTCGCGGACGGCGCGGCGGTCAGTGCGGTCGTTCAGGTCCAGCCCGATCAGCTCCGGCGCGAACGGCAGTGCGTTCAGGTCCGGGTCGCCCTGCGCGACTCGGAGACGTTCCCAGGCGGTGCCGCCGCCCGGCATGGACGCGGCGCGCGCGGCGGCCTCGAGTTCGCGCAGACGGTTCTCGTAGCGAGTAAAATTATCAAAATCGGAACCGGAAAGCAGGCCGAGCTCGTGCGCTTTCCGGCACAATCTGAGGTCGGCGTTGTCCTGCCGCAGCCGCAGACGGTATTCCGCGCGGCTGGTGAACATCCGGTACGGCTCTCTGATCTCCTTCGTCACCAGGTCGTCCGCCATCACGCCCAGGTACGCCTCGTCGCGCCCGAACGCGACGCCGTCGAGCCCGGCGGCGAACCGTGCGGCGTTCAGTCCGGCGGCAAGCCCCTGCGCGGCGGCCTCCTCGTATCCGCTCGTACCGTTGATCTGTCCGGCGTGGTACAGGCCCCGCCAGGCGCGCACGGCGAACGTGCGGTCCATCTGGGCGGGTTCCACATAGTCGTATTCGATGGCGTAGGCGTAGCGCAGGACGCGGACGCGTTCGAGGCCGGGGATGGAACGCAGCATGCCCTCCTGCACCTCGGGCGGCAGGCTGGTCGAAATGCCGTTTACATAGTATTCGTCGGTCGCCTCGCCCTCGGGTTCGAGGTAGATGAGGTGGCGTTCGTGATCGGGGAACCGCACGACCTTGTCCTCGAACGAGGGGCAGTAGCGTGTGCCGATGCCCTCGATCAGGCCGTTGTACATCGGGGCTTTGTCGAGGTTGGCGCGCACGAGGTCGGCGGTGGCCGAGGTGGTCCAGGTGATGCGGCAGTCGAGGTCGTGTTCGCTCACCTGCGGCGTGACGTCCCCGATGCCGAAATGCGAGAAATGCTCGTCGAGGCCGGTCTCCGAGGGCTGGACGTCCATGCGGCTGAAGTCGACGGAGCTGCCGAGCACGCGCGGCGGCGTACCCGTTTTGAGGCGGCCCATCTTCAGTCCGAGGCGGCCGCGGATGGCTTCCGGCAGCAGGTCCGAGGCGGGATCGCCGGAGCGTCCCCCGGAGAAATGCGTGAGGCCGTAATGCAGGAGACCGTGCAGAAAGGTCCCCGTCGCCACGACGACCGTCTTACACCGGTAGGTATTGCCGAGGCGCGTGACCACGCCCGCGACGGCATCGCCGTCCGTGACGAAATCGACCGCCTCCTCCTGACGGATCGTGAGGTTCGGGGTCTGCTCGAGTATGTGCTTCATGGCGCGCTGGTAGCAGGTCTTGTCGCACTGTGCGCGCGGCGACCACACGGCGGGGCCTTTCGTGCGGTTCAGCATGCGGAACTGGATGGAGGCGGCGTCGGCGATCTTTCCCATGAGGCCGCCGAGGGCGTCGATCTCGCGCACGAGATGCCCCTTCGCGATGCCGCCGATGCACGGATTGCAGCTCATCTGCGCGATGTGGTCCAGATTCATGGTGAGCATCAGGGTCGGCGCGCCGAGCCGCGCGGATGCCGCGGCGGCTTCACAGGCGGCATGACCTCCGCCGATCACGATGACGTCAAACGAGTTTTCCATAGATCCGGTTCCGGTTATAAAACATAGTTCAGCATACAATATACAGCATAATCGCCGCTTTTTCACCTTTTTCATTCGATTTTTTTCGGTTTTTGTGCTATATTACCCCTGCGGACGGTTCCACATCCGCCCGCTTCCTCCGTTTACCGCTCAACAAGGCATCAGAATATGAATCCGAAAAACGACGATAAAACAAAAACCGCCGCTTCTTCCGGCAGGGCGAAACCGTTCTTCCCGCCCGGCAGCACCGGCGTCAGCACGACGCGTCTCCGCGCCGAACTCCAGCACGAAGAGGCGAAGATGCGCATTTTCAAGATCTTCATGGCGCTGTTCGTGTTCTGCGTCGGCGTGTTCCTCGTGTACAGCGTCATCTCCTACCGCGCGGAATCGAACGCGAAGGAGAAACGCCTGTCCGCGGCGAAAGAGTCCCTCGCCAAGCTCGAATCCGGCCTCGCAGACGCCTCGCTGTCCCAGCACGGCCGTGCTGCGCTCCTGGTCCGCATCGTGAACGCCCGCGGCGAATCCGTGATGCCGCTCCTGCCCCGGGACGGGCTTCACGACGCCGAACAGGCCAATCAGCGCGACGAGGCTGAGATCGCGCGCCTCGCGAGCGTGTCGCTCCCCGCCGAACCGGATCAGCCGGGCGCGGACTTCATCGCGCCGTCGGCGTTTCTGGACATGGCCGGGCTCCCGGCGGGCAAGTTCAGGATGGGCGGTTCGATGGACAACGAGATGCCCGTGCGCGAGGTCGAAATCACACATCCCTTCTGGATCGCGCGGACCGAGGTCACGAACCGTCAGATCCAGATGCTGATCCCCGGCTTCAATTCGTCCAAATGGGGCGATTTCCGCCTCAATCTGCCGTCGCAGCCCGCCGTCCGCGTACGCTGGGACCAGGCCGTCATGTTCTGCCGCAAGCTCACGGAGCTCGAACGCGCCGCCGGACGTCTGCCCTCCGGGTACGAATACCGCCTGCCGACCGAGGCCGAATGGGAGTACGCCTGCCGCGCCGGGACTTCGACGGATTATTACTGGGGGAAGGAATTCGGCAACGAGGGCGCGAAGTACGCGAACGGGCTGGATTACAAGTCCGCGGAACGGTTCGGGTGGCGGCTGCCGCCGGTCGCCGGAGCCGCGAACGACGACGGACACCGCGTAACCGCCCCCGCCGCCTCGTTCCAGCCGAACGCCTGGAGACTTTACGACATGTCCGGCAACGCCGCCGAATGGTGTTACGACTGGTATGACCCGAAGGCGTATTCCGACCCGGCGATGGCGGGCGCAGACCCGGTCAAACGCGCCCCGGTCAGCGTGGGTTTCACGCGCTACCGTCCATTCGACGCGGGCACCTGGACCACCGAGACGGCGTGCCGTGTGATCCGGGGCGGCGACTGGGGCATGGAGCCGAAGAAACTGCGTTCCGCGTACCGGTTTTTCATGCCGCCGAACGAAAGCGACACGGCGGTCGGGTTCCGCCCCGTGCTGGCGCGCGAAATCCGCTGAAAAGAAAAAAAGGGGTGTCCGTTCATTCCGGACGGGAACAAGCCGGACCGCGCCTGAAAACTCAGTTGTTCAGATCCAGCATCGACGGATCGTTGCGGTGCGCGTACACGCTCTGCGCGATCCCCAGATAACACAGCATCGCCACCAGGAACGTGCCGCCGTAGCTGATGAACGGCAGCGGCAGGCCCGTCACCGGGACCAGCCGGATGCACATGCCGATGTTGATGAAGACGTGCGTCATGAGGATGGCGGCGATACCGACGCACAGATACCTGCCGAACAAGTCGGGCGCCAGCAGCGCCGTTCGCAGGATCGAGAAAAACAGCAGCCCGTAGAGCAGGATGAGGGAAAACGTGCCCGCGAATCCGGTCTCCTCGGCGATGACCGGGAAGATGAAGTCGGAGTCGGCGACTTTCGGCGGCAGGTAGCCGAGCATGGTGTGCGTGCCGTTGCGGTAGCCCTTGCCGGTCATGCCGCCCGTGCCGACCGCGATCTCCGCCTGGATCACGTTCCAGCCGCCGCCGAAACGTTCGCTTTCCGGATTCAGGAACATGTCGATGCGTTTTTTCTGGTAGGGCTTCAGGATCGGGCTGTGGTAGGCGATGAGCGGCCCTCCGATGCAGAAGACCGCGATGAAAAGGATGTAGATCCAGTGCAGATTGGCGGCGAACAGAATCGCGGCGGCGAGCGGGATCAGGACGATCGCGGTGCCCAGGTCGGGCTCCTTGCAGATCAGCAGGAACGGGATCACGGTCAGGAGCACGACCAGGCCGATCCACCGGATCCTGTTGATGTTCACCACTTTCTTGAACGACGCCAGCCAGGCGACGGAAAACAGGACCGCCATCTTGCCGAGTTCGGACGGCTGGAGGCTGAACGGGCCGATGTCGATCCAGCGCCGGGTGTTGTTGCGGACCGGGCCGTATATCAGCACGAGGACGAGCACGGCGATGACGGCGGGATAGAACAGCAGGGAGAAGACTCCGATCCAGCGGTAGTCCACCATGACGAAGATGAACCACAGCACCACGCCGGCCGCCAGATAGACGCACTGGCGGTTGAACAGCTCGACGTGGTGCCCGCCGACCTGCTGGCCGGTACTGTGAACAAAGAACATGCCGATGGTCAGGAGAAGCGCCAGCGGAATGATCTGCATGAGGTCGAACCGGGCGAAGAAACGGCCGATCGCGGCGCGCAGGATCTGAGCGTTCGTCGCCTCGCGCTCCTGCTGCTGCACGCATTCGGCTTTGGACAGCCTGCGCCTCTTCGCCGCCATGACGCCCCTCCTGCGGTTTCGTTTCCCTGCCGGATGCGCCGGATCAGACGCGGAACGTCTGATTGCGGTCCGGGCCGACGGACACGATGCCGATCTTCGAGCCGGTGAGCTCGGCGATGCGCTTCAGGTAATTCTGCGCGTTGACCGGGAGACTGGCCCAGTCGAGGATGCCGGTCGTGGACGTCTCCCAGCCGGGCATGGTCTCGTAGACGGGCTCGACATGGGCGAGGTCGTAGACGTCCTCGGGGAACGCGGTGACGGTCTTGTCGCCGATCTTATAGGCGGTGCAGATCCTGATCTCTTTGAGCTTGTCGAGCACGTCGAGCTTCGTGATGGCGAGGAAATCCACGCCGTTCACCATGCAGCTGTGGCGGCACGCGACGGCGTCCAGCCAGCCGCAGCGGCGCGGACGGCCCGTGGTCGCCCCGAACTCGCCGCCCTGCTCGCGCAGGAACTCGCCCTGTTCGTCGAAGAGCTCGGTCGGGAACGGACCTTCGCCGACGCGCGTGGAGTATGCCTTCAGGACGCCCCAGACCTCGGTGATGGCGCGGGGCGGCAGGCCGGTGCCCGTGCATGCGCCGCCGCTGGTGGTGTTGCTGCTGGTCACGTAGGGGTACGTGCCGTGGTCGATGTCGAGGAACGCGCCCTGCGCGCCTTCGAGCAGGACATGCACGCCGTTCGCGTTCGCCTCGTTGATCGTGACGACCGTATTGGCGAGGTGCGGGACCAGGACGTCGCGCGCGGCCAGGACTTCCCTCCACGCGGCCTCGACGTCGAGCGGAGCGCCGCCCATCGGGACGTATTCTTTGTTGTATGCCTCGGCGTTGTCGCGGAAATGCTTCTCGAAGCGGGCGAGGTCGCGCATTTCGCCGCCGCGGATGCCGGTGCGGTCGGCCTTGGAGGAGTACGCCGGACCGATGCCGCGCTTGGTGGTGCCGATCTTCTTGTCGCCCTTCGCGGAATCTTCCTTGAAGGCGTCGATGAGCTTGTGCCACGGCATGATGAGGTGGCAGCGCGTGCTGAGCTGGATCCCGGAGACGTCGATGCCGCGGGATTTGAGCATGTTCATTTCCTTCACGAGCTCGACCGGGTCGACCACCACGCCGTTCGCGATCACGCACGGCACGCCGGCGCGCAGGATCCCGGACGGGATCAGGTGGAGCACGAAATGCTGGCCGTCGATCTCGACCGTGTGGCCGGCGTTGTTGCCGCCCTGGAAACGGACCACCATTCCCGCGTCTTTCGTTAAAACATCAATGATCTTACCTTTGCCTTCATCGCCCCACTGGACGCCGACGAGCACGCTGACTGACATGTTGTTTGGTTCCTTATGTAAGAAGTAAAACGTCAAAACATAAACAAATAAATATACTACGGTTCCACGCAAATGCAAACTTTTCCGCGAAAAAACACGGAAAGCGGCCGATGCGGCGAATGCCGCGCGCACCGGGAAAGGCTTTGCCCGCCGGGGACATGTGCCGGACGGACGAGTCACGGGGGCCGGCCGTTTTCCGGCGCAGATTTCGCATGACGGCAGGCGTTTTCCGCTTGCATTTTCCGGAAGCTGTGATATGTTTTCCGTAAATAACATAACAAATCCGTTTTCCTGAAGGAGTTCCTCCCATGTCAGCTTCGCAGATTCTCGCATCGACCATCGCCGGCTCGTGGTATCCCGGCGATCCCGCCCGGCTCAAATCCATGATCGGCTCGTTTCTGGCGCCATGCCCCGCGCCGGAGACGCCGTGCAACGTGATCGTCGTGCCGCACGCCGGGTATCCGTACTCCGGGCCGACCGCGGGCTATGCCTACGCCGCCATCGACCGCGCAAAGATCCGGCGCGTGATCCTGCTGGCCCCGAGCCACCGTTACGGCATCCGCGACCTCGCGGTCGTGCCGATGGCCGACGCCGTTTCCACGCCGCTCGGCACGATCCCGCTGGACACCGCCATGCGAAACGCCCTGCTCGGTTCGGCGATGTTCCGCGCGGACGACGGCGTCCACCGGGTCGAACACAGCACGCAGATCCAGTATCCGTTCCTTCAGCACTGCCTGAATGACTTCAAGCTCCTTCCGGTCATCGTGGGCAATCTGAGCGCACGCGCAGCCGACGCCCTCGCCGCCGCGCTGAAGCCGTTCCTCTTCGACGACGTCCTCCTCGTCGTCAGCTCGGATTTCATCCACTACGGCCGCGATTTCGACTACGAACCCTTCCCGCAGGACACCGAGGCGAAAACGCGCGCGCTCAACCTCGACGCCGCCGACGCCATCGCCCGCCATGACACCGCCCGGTTCGAGCGCATTCTGGACGAATCCGGCGCGACCATTTGCGGACGCGAACCGATCCTCGCCGCGCTCCGCATGCTCCCGGACGGCTGCACCGGCTCCGTGCTCCATTACGCCACCAGCTCGGACGAAACCCGCGACTTCTCCCGGTTCGTCTGCTACTGCTCCATCGGATTCCAGGCGGAATTCCCGCCCGCGCCGGAACGAACGGAGGCTGGTACTGAGGTTGATTCCGGTACGCTTTCCGCCGCCGACAAGTCTTTTCTGCTCGACCTCGCCCGCCGCGCGATCCAGTACGCCCTGAACACGCGCATGGTCCCCACGGCCGACGCGCTCGGCGTGAACCAGGCCGCGCTGTCCCCCGCGCTCCGCAAGAACATGGGCGCGTTCGTGACGCTCAGCCTCAAGCAGAACCATCGTCTGCGCGGCTGCATCGGCGAGATCCAGCCGTACCGCCCGCTCTGGAAAGCCGTCCTCGGGCGCGCCGTCGACGCCGCGTTCCGCGATCCGAGGTTCCTCCCGCTCACCGCGCAGGAATTCGTCGACGTCGAGATCGAGATCTCCGCCCTCACGCCCGCCGTCCCCGTTGCCTCCTGGCGCGACATCGTGATCGGACGCCACGGCATGACCCTGACAAAAAACGGACGGTCCGCCGTCTTTTTGCCGCAGGTCGCGCCGGAACAGGGCTGGGGCATAGAGGAGACGCTGACCAACCTCGCGATGAAGGCCGGGCTTCCGCCGGACGCCTGGCGCGAAGGCGCGTCGTTCACCGTGTTCGAGGCGATCGTCTTCCACGAGTGACGGTATTCCGTGCCGGTCATTCGGGCAGCGGAAAAAATGAAAAACGATTGAGCGAACAACGCGGCAAGCAACAACGCAGTGTTGAGGCAAAATACTTTTCACGCAAAAACATTTACCACCTAATACTCTCTCATTATTTTTCTGAAAAAAGGCTTTTTTTCGGAAAATCGGCTTGACAAAACGGGCCGGATGAGTTATATTGAATTGATACTCGATTTATCTCTGAATGTTCTACGAGGAAAAAATCTACAACCGTCCGGCTCCAGAAGAACCGGGCAGAACGGAGACAGGAAAACATGAAACATATTCTTCCCATCCTCACCGCCGCGCTCTTCGGTGCAGCCACTTTCGTTTTTGCTCAAACTAATACCGTCAAGACCGATTTCGAAAATTATTCCGTTAACTTTAGCGCATATGATAATTCTAACAATGAGGGCCAGGGGCTCGGCGGCTACTATACGATTAAAATGAAAGGTGAGGGCAGCCTCTATATCACAAATTTCTTCAATCCGGCATTGTCGACCGGCCTGTCAGGGCAGAGTGAATTATTA
>JAFXUM010000149.1 GCA_017524965.1 Lentisphaeria bacterium
CGTGCTGGGCAACATGATCGGGAATTATCTGGACGTGCATCCGTCGTGCGAAAACGATCCCGGCCTCAATTACGCGAAATACCCGATGTGCGAGACGATCAAGGACCCGACGTCCGCCCTGTACTCGGAATACCGCTGGGGCTCCGGCAAATGGATTTGCGCGACCAAGGGATTCACCTACCTCGTGTGCCTGATCTTCGACTATCCGTACATCTACTGCGACTGGCCCAGCGCTGACCTTGAGATCGAATTCCTCGGCATCTCCATCGACGTCTCCGTCGACGGCTATCTGCATTTCGGCTTCCCCAAGTGGTTCTGCGGACACGATCCCTCCGGGTTCCATGTGATCCCGCCGCTGATCCCGCGGAGCATTTCCGGCGGCAAGCACGGCTACATGAACAACAACATGACCGATCTGACGGACGGGTTCATCCGCCCGATGAAGGCCCTGTGGGGCAGCGAGTCCGAACGCACGTTCTCGCGCAAGGAATACAACAGCTGCGCGATGTTCTTCGACGGCGTCGGAGACTGCGTGCCGATCCTGGGACACATCTGTTACCCCGGCCTGATCCGCGGACACGGCCGCATCTACGGCGACGACAAGGAGATCTACAACAACCGGTACGTCGGCGCGAACTGCAAGCCGTGGGTGCTGAACGAACGCTTCTTCGCGGGCGACGGCACGATCGTGATCGGCGCGGCCATGAAGCACACCAATCCGCTGGTCCAGCTCATGAACCTCTGGAACCCGAACGCGGGCAAACAGGAAGACGCGGACAAGACCGTGCTCTCCGCGTTCAATATCCCGAAGGGCAACTACATGTGGACCATGGCCGCCGCGCGCGCCGGCGTCCGCCACACCCGCCGCAACGGCGAATTCGACCAGGAACGCCAGTACCAGATCACGTACGATCCCACCAGCGACGCGGAGAATCTCCGCTACAGCAGCGGCGCGCACGTCCTGACGCAGGCCGGATCGTCCCCGAAATCCGACAAGTGGGGATCCCCGGAAGCCTGGGGCGGCGACCACGACGACAACCCGAACGCGATCTCCCGGTTCTTCAATCCCGGCAAGTCGCAGAAGGAGATCCCGATCTGGAACGGCTGTCCGTGCGGAAACAACACGGTCCAGTTCCGCAATCTCTGGAACCTCTGCGAGACCGACTGGGACGCGACGCTCCTTCCGCTGCGCTATGCCTATCAGAAGGCGACCCTGTACGCGGGCAAGGGCTCCGGCGGCAAGAACTCCGGCGGCAAGGGTTCCGGCGGAAAATCGAAAGGCCAGGCGTTCAACGAGCATTCGTATGCCGACCGGTGCGAGTTCGCCGGAGACGCCTCGAACGGCAGCGTCGTCGGCAACGGCGCGAGCTGGATGTGGGAATCCCTCGCGAAATCCCCCGCCTCCACGCTCACGAACAGCCCGTTCACCAAGGGCGGCTGGAAGTCCGCGAAAGCGTCCTTCTTCGAAGACATGTTCCACGACGCCGTCCCCGGTCTGATCAGCACGGGCATTTCCACCGGGAAGGACGACGGCCTGAACCTGAACAGCAAGGTTCCGACGGGGAAGGAAGAAAAGACCATCGACGTATTCACCATCCTGAAGGACCGTATCTTATGAGAAACGCGGCGCATCTGCTTCAAGACCTGAAATCCGAACGCGGCTCCGTCCTGATGGAGTTCTGCCTGATGCTGCCGATCTGGCTGCTCATGTTCGGCGGGACGTTCATGCTGTTCGACGTCACCATGGCGCGGCTCCATCTTCAGGAGGCCAACCGCAACCTGACGTGGCTTCAGAACGACCGCTACGACAGCCAGGGGCTGATCAACAAGGCCGTGTATTCCAGCGCCGTGCAGTATTTCGAGGCCCGCAACGAACTGGAAACGAGCATGTCCGGCGAGCCGATGTGGGGGTTCGGCGAGGATTACAAGACGTATTCCGCGAAGAGCGGAGGCAAGAAGTCCGGCAGTCCGCAGTTCTGGGGCAGCACGCCCGAATCGGTCAAGGAAAACGGCGTGGAGCTGGCCGTGAACAACAGCATTACGGAAGGTCTCTCGTCGCTTTCCGGCGGGATCCTTTCGGATAAGTTGGAGAACGGGTTCATGGACCTGCATACCGGCAACATGGCGCTGGAGATGAAAAGAGTCTCGGCCGTGTACATCGGAGCGGTCGGCCTGTCGAGCGTCCTCTTCCCCGGCGAGAGCGGCGACGGCACCGTGCCGCTCTACCAGTCCACGCTGACGTTCACCCGCGCCCGCGAAGGGTCGGGGAAAAACGAAAAACGGAAAGACGTGAACGCGGAGACGCTCCTGATGCGCCGCAAGGACATGGACCGCGACAAGGTCAAGACCATCAACGATCTGTTCACGGAAAACATCATCAACCGCTCCTGGCCGTCGAACGGCTCTCTCGGCGACATCCAAATGCTTCTGGGGATCTGATACGATGAAGACGATGAAAATATATTTGATCCTGTTCCTGCTTCTCCCGTTCGCGCTGACCCGGACGGCGTTCGCGGACGACAGCGACACGCTTTCCGGGATGGCGGACTATATGTCCGAAATCTCCTCTTCCGGTTCCGGCTCGACCCTGCCCGGCGATTTCGTCCTCGGTGCGGGCGGTTCCTCCTCCTCCGACAGCGGAATCCACGCCCCGACCGACGGCCCGCCCGGCGGCGAATCCCTCGGCGGCGACCTGGTCTCGTCCGTGACGGATTCCGTTTCCGGGTTCGGCGGCGACATGATCGGGGGCGCGGCCGGGGACATGGCGGGCGGCCTGGCGGAGGGATTGACCGGAAGTCTTGTGGGCGGAGGCATCCTGGGCGACATGGCGGGCGGCTATGTCGGCGACCTGGTGAACGACGCGGTCAGCGGCTACGTCGGCGATGCCGTGAGCGGCCTGCTCGGCGACGCGATCCTTTCGATCCCCGAGATCGGCAGTCTCCAGGGCACGATCGACGGTCTGGCGTCGTCCCTGAAATCCGCGGTGATCGGCCCGAACATCCCGCATTACCGTCTCCTGTGGATGTTCAGCGGGGAATCGGTCGTCAACGAGGTCAAATCCCTGTTCAACGGTGATTTCTCCAACATAGAGCAGGGGATCAACAATCTGAAGGAACTGTTCTGAGGTTTCCGATACAACCGGTTTTCATCAAGGATTTTCGATGTTTATGAAAAAAAGCCTTTTCTTATTTGCCCTGCTTGCAGCGGCCGTGTCCGCCGCGGCCGATCCGTTCGAGCTCCCGGAAAAGACCACTGTCATCAGCCGCGACGACAGCGGCAAGACCTGGGCGTTCAACGGGATGCTGAACGTGTCCCTCTCCGCGGCGAAAAAACTCCTGAAGGAGCCGATCCTGAAAAAAGGATATCAGTTCCAGTACGAGATCCCGGTCGACGAAAAAGGAGAAAAGCAGGTGATCCTGTCGTTCCAGAAGAACAAGGAGACCCTGATCGTGATGCTCTGGAGCGAGGACGGGAAAAAAACATATTTTTCATACGGTATCACAAAATGAATCAGACTGAACAGTTCAACTGGATCGAAGCGGTGTCGTTTTCCGACCCGGGGCTTGTCCGCCGGGAAAACGAGGATTCCTGCACCGTGCTGGGCGAGGACGGCTGCTATATCGTGTCCGACGGCATGGGCGGCGGCAGCGACGGCGAGATCGCGAGCCAGATCGTCGTGGAGACGGTTTCCGACGCCGTCGAGGGGTCCGCGCCGGATTCCCCCGGCAGCCGCAAATACGCGGTCCAGCAGGCGGTCCACCGCGCGAACCGGACGATCCGCGCGTATTCCCAGTCGCACAACTATGCCCAGATGGGCGCGACGCTGGTCGTGCTGCTGCTCGACACCTGGTATCCGGGCAAAGCTCTGCTGTGCCACGTCGGCGACAGCCGCATCTACCGGTTCCGCGGCGGCGAACTCAAACAGCTGACCAACGACCATACCGTCGGCGCCGAACTCGCGCTTTCGCTCAGCAAGAAGGGCGGCAAGCAGGACGCCGCGCTGATGATGGACCACACCAATTCCCCGTTCTCCCACGTCCTGACGCGCTCCATCGGCGTCTCGGAGAACGTCCTGCCCGAGTGGGACGAGATCACGGTCGAGCCGGGCGACCTCTTCCTGCTCTGCAGCGACGGCGTGACGACGATGCTGAAGGACGAGGAGATCCGGCAGATCTTCGCGGAGAACGCGACGACCGAGGAAAAGCGCGCGGTCCTCTCCGAACGCGTCCTCGCCGCAGGCGCGCGCGACAATTTCACCATGATCCTCTGCCAGGTCGGGCAGTCTCTCCCTCCGGCGCAGGACCCGACCGCGGACGAACTTCAGGAAAACAATTATCTGCTCAAGATAGCCGAGGAAAGGATCGACCATGCCTGATATGCTTCACCTGAAACATGCCTGGAGGACGGCGGCGCTGCTGTGCTTCCTGGGCGCTGTCCCGCTATTCGCCCAGGACGGGAAAGAGGAATCGCTCTGGGGCTACGCCGATCCCTCCGCGGACATCTGCATCTACATCAATACGACGCAGGCCGAAAAAGCCATGGAAAAAGGCATGTGGGACCAGATTCAGAAGGAAAAGAACGCGGCCATCGAGAAAAAAGCGAAAGCCGGCGGCCAGCTCTTCGATACGAAGGACCGCGACATGGAGCTGATCGGCAATCTCCACATCACTTCCGTGGAGCCGTTCAGCGGCACGGTGGACGGCGTTGCGAACATCACCGGCGACCTGACGGGCGACATCCAGAAGATGATGGAGCAGATGAAGGAAGGCAACAGCGGCGCGGCTCCGCAGATGAGCAAGCAGGACGACCTGGATTTCTACACGCTGGCGCTGTCCGGCGCGGACGGCATTTCCGGCATGGACATTATGCTGGTCCCGGTCAAGCCCAACCAGATCCAGTTCCGCGCCAACCTCAATTCCAAGGACGGCGTGCCGAAGACGCTGCTGGGCAAAGCCGCGGAACCGTCCCCGGCGATCGCGAAATACAGCGGACAGGACCTCTCTTTCGCCTGCATCATGTCGCCGGAAAAAATCGCGCAGTTCAAGCTCGGCGACGATGCGGAAAAGCTCGTCGAGTTCCTGAAACAGATGAACGAGATCGCCGTTTCGGTCCGCATCGCGGGCAAACAGATGATCCTCGACGGTTCCTTCTCGTTCAAGGCGGAATCCTCGGTCCCCGCTTTCGTGGCCATCGCCGAGCCGTTCCTCTCGCAGGTGAAATCCGTCGCCCACGGGGAAACGCCGCCGCGCATCACCACGAACGGAAGAGTCGTCGGCATCACGGTTCCGGTCAGCATCTCCGACGCGTGGGGTCTGCTGTCGAACATGACCGGCGAGCCGGACGAAAAGGAAGTCGAGGAGGCCATGAAGAAGGCCGACGAGGCCGCCGAAAAGAAGAAAGAAGCGGAAAAAGAATAACACCCGAACCATAAACCGTCATTTTTTGAACAGGCGGCGGGCGCGAATCCGCCGCTCTCCCCAATACGAATAGGAGGTTTTCCCGTGAAAACACAAATCACACTCTTTGCGGCGGCCGTCGCCGTGTCCGTCCTGACCGCCTGTGCCAATCTCGCGACCTTCGATTACAACACGGCCGTCAGCCCGATGGCCGAATTCAAGGACGTCAAAGTCCCGAAAAAGACCGTCGCCGTGGTGCCGTTCCTGGATCAGCGCGACACGAAATACTATGACGCGACGCAGGCGAAACAGGCCGCCGCGCATCCGGCCGGGGACCACGGATCCTTCCTCTACGGGTTCATCCCGCTCATGCCCGCCGGATTCGTCGAGAAGGAGAAGCCCGAAGCCAGCGACAGCCGGTTCGTCTCCCTCAAACGCTTCCAGTTCGACGTCGAAAAGGACCTCGCGGACGCCGCGTTTGCGAGCCTGAAGCAGTCCGGCCTCTTCACGGACGTCTCCAAGGCGGACTCCGTGGAGGAAGCCGACGCGGACTACGTCTGGCGCGGAAAAGTCACCAACACGTACTACGGCGGCAACATCTATTCCTACTGCCTCACCTATCTCGTCTCGCCGGTCTTCTGGGTGCTGGGCGCTCCGTCCGGGACCTCGCAGAACCAGCTCTGGGTGAAGTACGAGCTGATCGACCGCAAGACGGGCGACGTGGTCTGGAACTACGATTACCGCGGGCACGACTACATCACGCACTGGATCTATGCCCGGACCGGCAAGGACACCAGCCTGTATCCCGAACTGATGCGCCAGGGCATGAACCAGGCGCTCTGGGAACTCTCCGTGAAGCTTCCGGCCTTAAAGTAATTTCTCCTCGGAACAAGACGCGGTCCTGAGGGGTGGACCCGTCGGGCGGTTTTCCATGAAGTGGCTCAGAAGCACGAAAAAAGACATTCCGGTCGATGACCGCCTGAAACCCGGGGCGGTCTTCGAGAAGTACACCGTCGAAAAGCAGCTCGGGCAGGGCGGCATGGGATCGGTGTATCTCGTGCGGCACAACGTGCTTGATTCGCAGTTCGCGCTGAAGATCCTGTCCTCCGACGTCGCCTCCAAGAACAAACAGTTCGTCGACCGGTTCATCCGGGAGGCGAAACTGGCCTGCAAGATCCGGCATCCGAACCTGATCGCGGTCCACGACGCCGGACAGAACCCGCAGAACGGCCTGTATTACATCGTCATGGACTATGTGCCGGGTGGAAGCGTCCGGGACCGCCTGAAGAAAACGCGCCGCATGCCGCCCGACCAGGCGCTGCGGATCATCACGCAGGTCGCGGACGCGCTCACGGCGGCCTGCGCGCACCACATGGTCCACCGGGACATCAAGCCTGACAACATCATGTTCGCGGCGGACGGGTCCGCGAAGCTCGCCGACCTCGGCATCGCAAAATCGACCGACGAACAGGACACGATGATCACGATGGCCGCGTCCGTCTTCGGGACCCCGGCGTACATGTCGCCGGAACAGGCGAAGGACTCCAGCAAGGTCGATTCGCGGGCGGACATCTACAGCCTGGGCATCGTCTTCTATGAAATGCTTTCCGGGTATCGGCCTTTCTCCGGCACGACCGCGATCCAGATCCTTTCGCAGGTCATGGACGCGTCCCGCATTCCCGACGTCCGGCAGATCTGCCCGGATGTGCCGCCCGAGCTGGCCGACCTGATCGCCCGGATGACCGAAAAGGATCTGGAGAAACGCATTCAGAGTCCCGAAATCCTCGTGCGCGAGCTGAAGAAGATTCAGATTCCCGCCAATCTCGCGGGACGTCTCCTGCGTACCCGTGACGAGCTTGCGGCGACCAGCTCCGCGGTCCCGTTGACTGCCCCCACGATGCCGACCGCCGCGGAAGCCCCGGCACAAGCGCCGCCTCCTGCGGCCGAGGTCACGATGCCGACGATGGCGACTGCTGTGGAAGCCCCGGCTCCGTCTCCCGTGCCCGAGGCCACGATGCCGACGATGGCGACTGCTGTGGAAGCTCCGGCTCCTGCTCCGGCGGCCGAGGCCACGATGCCGACGATGGCGGAAACGCCTGTTCCCACTCCGGAACCTGTTCCCGAGGTCAAGCCTCAGACTGTTGCCGAGGCTCCGGCGTCCGAACCGGAACCTGTTCCCGAGGTCAAGCCTCAGACTGTCGCCGAGGCTCCGACATTCGCTCCTGCACCTGAATCTGCTTCTGCTCCTGCTCCTGAACCTGCTCCGGCGCCGTCTCCCGTTCCCGATGTCACGATGCCGACGATGGCAACCGCCCCGTCTGCTCCCGCTCCCGCTCCCGAGGTCACGGTCCCGATGCAGACCGCCGCCGCTCCGGCTCCTGAGAAAAAAGCGACTCCGGCTCCCGACAAAAAGCCCGTCCCGCCTGCGGAACAAAAAGCTTCAGCCCCTGCCGCGTCCGCGCCTCAAAAGAAGGGTAAAGGCGGCATCATCGTGATCTCCGTCATCGCCGCGGCATGCCTTGTCATCGTTTCGGGCGCGGTGTTTGCGGCGGTCCTTCTGTTCAAGGGCGGCTCCCCGTCCGAGCCTCCGGTCCCGACTCAGCCGGGAAACGTCAATCCGGGCACGCAGTCCGGCGGAGCGCCCATAACCGTCACGGATTCCCCGGTGGTGACGCCTCAGCCGGCGACCGGCACGAAAACCGCTGCGCCGGACGCCGGACAGAATCCGTCGGGCGTAACACAAACCGCGGTCGAAACCCCGTCCGCGACAGAAACAAAGTCCGCGACCGACGAGCTGGTTCCCGGCCCGCTGCGGAAGAACCAGATCGTCCTGCTCGCGGACACCTCGTCGCTTTCCCGGCAGGCGAAACGCGCCTTGTCCGAGGCGTTCGGCGCGGATAAAGTCTCGTTCCGGGAAGCCGAAGGCATGGGCGGCTACAAGCAGCTCCTGAAGGACATCGTGAAATCGGAACCGTCCGTCGTCGTGCTGTGTTTCGCGCAGCAGTATGCCGATGACGGAATCTCCGCGTCCGGCTTTGAAAACGTCGTCGCGTTCCATGCGGACCAGTTCCGCGAAAACGGCATCCCGTTCCTGATCGTCCAGCCGGTCCGTGACGATGACGACGCGCGCATCCGGGCGTATATCGACGCGACGACGGACCTCTGCCGTCAGCGCAGTATTTCGTTCGCCGGCGCGGATGACGTGTCCGGCGGGAAGTTCGTCTCCCTCGTCCGCGAGGAAAAGAAACCGGAGTGATCCCCGGTTCCTTCCGACGCCCGGTACCTCCGTCCGGCTCGGCCCGGGCCGTTGCCGTGCGGACTATTTCTTCTGCCCGGCTGTCTCCCGTCTGCGCGAGTTTTTTTCGAAAAAGTTAGGCAAGGCTTATTGACAAAACGGAAAGATGTGCTATAGTATATGGCGTAATCGGCATGTGCGGTTCGTTTTTTCAATGAAAAACAAGCGGCCGTATGTGAGATGAAAGCACGAGTTAGGATAAACTAACTTAAACCCCGACACAGGGCGCCACGGCATGAAGCCGTGCGGGGAATCCCGGAACGCACCGGGAAAAAAACGGACGGGCGCGGCATGAAGCCGTGCGGGAGAACAGTATGTACGGAAAGGGACGGGGAGACGAAGTCTCCACTGCAGCAGTGCCGGGCTCACGCTCCGGCGCGCGGAAGCAACGTTTTCGCAAAAATTGTGTGCGAGCGTCAGTCGCACACGGATTGCTTCTGTCAAGGTTACACTCCATGGAAAATGCCTTCCCCTGTTTTACGCTTTCCGGCCGAAAAAATCTCTCCGTTCACCTCAAAACGCCGCTGGCACGGGACTTGCTTATGCCGGACGGCGGTGTTTTTGTTTCGCCGTGCGTCCGGCGGACAGAAACAGGAAGTTAATCCGACCTAACAAACCATAACGCAACCATAACGCAACCATAACCCACCAACCCATCAAACCAACCAAACCAGAGGAGAATCCCCCCAAATGAATCCCAAGGTGAAAACCGGCCTGGCCGCCTTGTTCGCTGCCGGCCTCCTGATCCCGTCGTTCGCCGCCGAGAATCCGGCCGATGAGACCACCGAAGAAGTCGAAACCGGCGAAAAAGTGCAGACCATCACGTTCATACAGAACGGCGCGCAGAAGGACATGGTCAGCAAGACCTACGAACTGAAGCACACGAAGGCCGTCGACCTGGCTCCGTTCGTGAAGAGCGCGGCGATCCGTTTCGACGGCAACTCCAGCGTGACCTGCATGGAAGACGCCGCCAACAAGCGCCAGCTGCTGATCGTCTCCACCACGGTCCCGATGATGCCCTACATCGACGAGATGGTCGAGGCGCTCGACCGTCCCGGCAAGATGAACGACTACGACACGATCATTTCCGGCACCGGCATCGCCTACGGCACGTACAAGCCGCAGTTCCGTTCCGCCGAAAGCATGCTCGAGATCATCGAGGAGACCGGGATCTCCAGCGGTCCGCTGGACTCCACGATCAGACTCGACCCGAAGACCGGCATGTTCTACTTCAAGGACACCCCGGCCCGCGTGGCGGACATCAAGGCGAAGCTCGAATGGCTGGACAAGGAGATCCCGCAGACGAGCATCGAGCTGAAGATCTACGAAGTGCGCAACAGCGACCTGCTGGACGTCGGCGTGGACTACCTGGCGTGGAAGAACGGCCCC
>JAFXUM010000150.1 GCA_017524965.1 Lentisphaeria bacterium
GCGCTCTGAATGGTCTCCAGGTCATGTTCGACCACGACCACGGTGTTTCCGATGTCGCGGAGATTTTTGAGCGTGGCGAGGAGCTTCGCGTTGTCGCGCTGATGCAACCCGATGCTGGGTTCGTCGAGGATGTAGATCACGCCGACGAGGCCGCATCCGAGCTGGGTGGCGAGGCGGATGCGCTGGGCTTCGCCGCCGGACAGCGTGCCGGATTCGCGCGTGAGGGAGAGGTAGCCCAGGCCGACGTTCTTCAGGAACATGAGGCGGCTGCGGATCTCCTTCAGGAGTTCGGCGGCGATCTTGTCCTGCACGTCGGTGAGCTTGAGTTTCGCGAGGAAATCCAGCGCGGCGGTCACGCTCTTGCAGTTGAAGTCGTGGATGCTGGCGCCGCCGATCTCGACGGCGAGGCTTTCCGGGCGGAGGCGCGCGCCGTGGCAGGCGGGACAGGTCTTCCGCATGGTCAGCTCCATGAGGCGCGTGCGGACGCTCTCGAACTCGGAGTCCTGGCTGCGGCGCTGGAGGTTGGCGAGGATGCCCTCGAACGGCTTCTTCATCTCGTGGCGCTTGCCGCGCATGTAGAAACTGAAGTCGATGATCTCGTCGCCGCTGCCGTAGAGCAGGACGTGACGGACGTGCTCGGGGAGGTCGCACCATTTGGTGTCCATCAGCTTCGGGAGACCGTAGTGGGCGGCGATGCACTTGAGCATGTGGTTGTAGTAGATGATGAGACGGTGCGCGCCGCGCCGCCAGGCGGGGACGGCCCCGTGGCGGAGCGTGGCGTTTTCGTCCTCGACGACCTTCGCGGGGTCCATGACCTGAAGCGAACCGATGCCGCTGCAGACCGGGCACGCGCCGTAGGGACTGTTGAACGAGAAATTGCGCGGTTCGGGCGGGGAGATGCTGATGCCGCAGTCCTCGCAGGAAAGATGTTCGCTGATGAGCTCCTCGCGCCAGACTTTTTCGCCGGAGACGAACGTGGCGTCGCGGTCCTCGAGCAGGAGCAGCATCACGCCGTCGCCGAGCTTCAGGGCGGATTCGATGGAGTCGTTGAGGCGGGAGGGCTCGAGCTTGCCGCAGACGAGACGGTCGACGACCGCCTCGATGTTGTGCTTGACCTTCTTGTCGAGCGGGGCGATCTGCTCGTCGAGCGCGACGATCTTCCGGTCGATCCGGGCGCGCACGAAGCCGTCCTTGCGGAGTTTGTCGAGGATGTCGCGGTGTTCGCCCTTGCGGCCGCGGACGACCGGGGCGAGGATCATCATGGCGGGCCCGGCGGGGAGCTGGAGCAGGCGGTCGCGGATGCGCTGCGCGGACTGTGCGGCGAGGACCTTGCCGCATTTGGGGCAGTGGGGGGTGCCGACGTGGGCATAGAGCAGGCGGAGATAATCGTATATTTCCGTGACGGTCGCGACCGTGGAACGCGGATTGGAGCCGGCGGAGCGCTGTTCGATGGCGATGGACGGGGAAAGCCCCTCGATGTGGCGGACTTTCGGCTTGCCCATGCGGTCGAGGAACTGGCGGGCGTAGGCGGAGAGGCTTTCGACGTAGCGGCGCTGTCCCTCGGCGTAGAGCGTGTCGAACGCGAGCGAGGACTTGCCGGAGCCGGAAAGCCCGGTGATGACGGTGAGACGGTCACGCGGGATCGTGACGTCGATGTTTTTCAGGTTATGTTCGGCAGCGCCGTGAATGATGATGTCCTGCATGATGACCGCGTCCGTTTCGTGTGAGTTCAGGAAGTGATGTGTTCCGCCCCGGCTCCCGGGTGCGGGGATGAGATGAAGCGCGCCGCCTTGCGCTGCCGGCGTTTCTCGAACTGGAACATCTGGATGGCGTTCCAGCTGTTGTGCCAGAGGATGTAGAACAGCGGGCCGAGGGCGGCGACGGGCGAGGCGAACGTGATCGCCAGGTAGATCGTGAAGGAGGTGTTTTTCTGTCCGAGGAGCTGGCTGGATTCGAGCTTGCAGCGGCGCGGTCCGATCAGCCACCCGGTGAAGAAGTTCAGGACGCAGACGGCGAGCGTGGCGCAGCCGATCTGAAGGAGGATCGCGAAGGCGCTGACCTCCTGCTCGTCAAACGTCTTGCGCGCCATGCCGCCGAGGATGAGGAGCATGACGGACCATGCCCAGAGGGCGTGCGGCGCGATCTTGTATTTTGCGAAGTCGGCGAGCCATGGCCAGAAATGCAGCAGGACACGCGATAGGAAAACGGGGAGCGCCATCACGAACGCGATGTTCAGGAAGACCTCGTTGACGAATTCCCATCTCAGCTGCCCCGTGACGAGCGGGAGCAGGCCGATCAGGAAGAGCGAGATGCCGAGGTCGCTGATCAGGAAGCCCATCAGGACGGTCGCGACGTTTCCGCCCAGGAACGCGATCACGACGGGCGCGGCGGTGGCGGTGGGGGAGATCGCCGTGAAGAAGACGGCTTTCGCGACCTCGGTATTGCCGCCGCAGAACCAGCAGGCCAGCAGCCACGCCAGAACGCCGATCGCGAGGTTGGCGGCGAGCAGATACCAGTGGTACAGGCGCACTTTCAGGCCGCTGAACTTGATGCCGAGGCAGGCGTTCAGGAGCATGACGACGAGCAGCCAGCGGACCATGAAGGATGCGCGCGACATCCAGGGGAAACAGAGTCCGATGAAGAGCGGGATGATGATTTTTGCCGGCTGGCTGAGTGCTTTCCACATAAGGAGAAACCTTGCATATCAGATGAATCGCGCATGCGAAACGGGAAAGGAATAATATAGCTCCAAACAGGGCATTTTTCAAGACCGGAACCGCCGGACCGCCGCGTCCCGGCTCAGATGAAGGCGAGTTTGAGGAGGACGGCGAGGGCAAGCCCCCAGATGATGAGGAAAACGTAATCTTCCCGGGTCACGGCGAGCACGAGCTGCGCGGCTTTTTCGATTTTCTGTTTCATGGCGAGTCTCCTTTGTTGCGGGCGGTTTCGATTTGACTTTTCCGTGTTTGCGGTTATAATATACCACAGGAAATTGCCGTCTAATGTCAGTCATCTTCCGGGAGACAGGGAAAAAATGAAAAAGAATTCACCTCAAAAAACAGGAAAACGCAAAAATAACGAAAAAAAGAACCCGTTCGCGGTATCGCGGAATGTGCAGATCATCCGTATCGCCAGGATCGCCTCGCTCCTGAAGAAAAACAGCTGCCCGACGGCGGAAGGGCTGCTCAGGGAATACGAGAATCTGAGCCTTGACGACGGGAAGCTCATGCGCGCCAAATACAGTTTGCGGACGGTTTACCGTGACATCGACGCGCTCAGGAACGAATTCGGCTGTCCGGTCAGATTCGACCGCAGGACGAACACATATTACCTCGCCGACCACGACTGGGACTTCAACTGTCCCGCGAACCTCTCGGAATCCGCCATGCTGGCGCTCATTATTGGCGGACGCATCGCGGAGGACATTTTTCCCGATCCCGTCCGCGGACGCATTTCCAGAGCCGTGGACGAGATCCTGAAGTCGAACAGCCCGGAGTTTCTGGAGAAGACGCTCGTAAAATCGCTGAAGGTGTTTGCCGAATCCGGCACGGCGGAAAATCCCGCGGTCTTCTCCGCCGTGTTCGAGGCCTGGCAAACCCGCCACAGACTTCACATCCTGTACGATGACCGGCACGGCGGCGTGGTGGAACGCGACATTGATCCGCACGTTCTCTTTCTGTATCTCCACGAATGGCGCGTCAAGGCGTACTGCCATCTGAGAAAGGCATACCGTACGTTCGTGATCAACCGCATAAGGAACGCCTGGCCGCTCAGGGAGACTTTCGAGCCGGACCACAAAGTCATCGATTCCGTCACGCTCGACAACATCGTGAGCTACAGAAAGATCCCCGGCGTCAGGATCCGTCTGACCGGGGACGCGGTGAAGTTCGCAATGTCAAACCGGATGCATTCCGGGCAGAAGGTGAAGAAGAACCGTGACGGCTCCTTCCTTTTCAGCATCCCGGAAGTCCCGGCCGAAGTCGTCGTGCCGTGGATCCTGTCGCAGAAAGGCGAGGCCGTCCCGCTGGAACCGCCCGAGATCGTCGAAGCGGTCAGAACGGGCGCACAGGCGACGCTGGACAGTCTGACGGCGGAGAGGAAATAGGGGAATCCCCGGAGATGCCGTTGACGCGGGTGCTTGTCAGGGGGTGATCGTGATGACATCCCCGGCCTTGCAGCCGCCGTCAGGGAGATGATCCCTGAGCTTGTTGCCCTGGACTCTCACGCGGAAACCGGGGGTGTCGTGCGTGCAGGTGACGGTCGCCTGTTTGAGCCTGCCGTTTTCCCAGTCGATGTCGACCATGAAGCCGCCGCGCGCCTTGAGTCCCTTCACGGAGCCGGATTCGAAGCCGGGCGTTTTCGGCAGGGCGGGCAGGATGTCGAGCGTGTAGATACGTTCGTTACTGCGTTCCTCGTACACGTGGCTCTGGAGGAGCATTTCGATGAGGCCGGAGAGAGCGCCGAAGTTGCCGTCGATCTGGAACGGCGGATGCGCGTCGAGCAGGCTGCCGTAGACGCCGCCCGCGCCGTACACGACCGACTGCTCGCTGACATACGTGAGCTGTTCGCGGAGGAGCTTGTACGCGCGGTCGCCGTCAAGCAGACGCGCCCAAAGATTGATCTTCCACGCTTTCGACCAGCCGGTCCCCTCGTCACCGCGACGGTTCAGAACCACGCGTGCGCCGTCGGCCTCCTTCGTGTTCACGCGCGGATCGATCTGCGAGCC
>JAFXUM010000001.1 GCA_017524965.1 Lentisphaeria bacterium
GATCTGCACGTCGAACGGGATCATGTCCCACACGAGGTCGTGGCCGCAGACCTGGTAGGTGCGCCCGACCATGCGGCGGCAGGCGTTCTTCACGACGGCGAACGCCTCGCACATCATGGAGTCGAGCGACTCGCCCTTCGCGTAGCGGTCCTTGAACTCCTGCGTCTTGGCTTTCAGCTGCTCGTCGGTGAGCGACTGGTACGATTCCTCCAGGGCGTTGATCTTCGCCACCAGGGGACGCAGCCGTTTCACGTCGCGTTCCGATTTGCTGCCGAATATCTTCTTAACGATCGTAGCAAACATGGATAGTCTTTCTGTGGTTCATCCGCCCGGCCGCCGCCTCGAAACGGGAAAACGAGTCTCCTCCCGTCGAACAGCGGAGCGGAACGGTTTGATTCGATTCAGGATTTGCTGCCGGGGACGTCGATGGGCTGTCCGGCGCGGCACATGGGGCACTCCTCCGCCGTGTAGGTCGGCAGCGAGAGCTTCAGCAGGCTGAAGAACGGGATGCCGCCGAACGACACCTTGCCGCCGCTGCGGTCCGTAATGACCGCCACCGCGACCGGATCGGCGCCGTGCGCGCGGACCAGGTCGATCGTCTGCTGGACGCGGCCGCCCTCGGTCACGACGTCCTCCGCCACGATGACCTTCTCGCCGGGCTTCAGCCGGAAACCGCGCTTCAGGACGAGCTGGTCGTTCTCCTTGTCGGCGAAGATGGATTCGATGTGGAGGGCGCGGGCGATCTCCTGCCCGACGAAGAGGCCGCCGACGGCCGGGGAAATGACGGTTTCGGCTTCGATCCCGGCGGCTTTGATGCGGGCGGCGAGTTCCTTGCAGAGCTCTTCCCCGACCCACGGCTTCTTGAAGACGAGCGCGGCCTGGAAGAAACGGTTGCTGTGCTTCTTGCTGCGAAGCTGGAAATGTCCGGTCAGCAGTGCGCCGGCGGACTCGAATGCGGCGATGATTTCCTGGTCTGTCATGGTATGGTGTACCCTTTTTCGGTGATTAACGGAAGGTGTCGGGGGAGGACGGCTGGATCCAGAGGTGGAAGTCGATGGACTTGCCGCCGACGTGGAGCGTGAGCATGGTGTTCAGGCGGGTGAGCAGCAGGGCGTAGGGGACCTTCACGCTGCCGCCGGGGACGTCGACGGAGACGCAGCAGTCGCCGAGGATGGGTTCGGCCTCGCGGACGACCTCGATCAGCTTCTGGAGCTTGCCGAACTTCGTGCGGAGTTCATGGTCGAACACATAGGGCTTGTGGCACTTGGGGCACAGCACCTGGATATTGCTTTCGGAGCAGTCCTGCAGGCTGAACTGCACGACGCCGTCGCAGCCTTCTTCGGCACAAATGAAATCGACCTTTGCCTGGCCGTGCTTACTGGTTTTGTCTTCCGGCATTTTGGATTCCTTGCGGTTGATTCGGGTGGGAGGGTTGAAATCTTTATTCTTATAATATAGCACACTCTTTCACGGAATGAAAGCTCTTTTTTGGAAAAAGTGCTTTTTTTAAAGCAAATGGCCGCGCCAGGCATTGCCCTGAGCGCGGCACAGATAAAAGCACAAACCGGTTTATTTTTTCATGACGCGAATCTTGGTGATCTGCGGAGAGGCCTTCCCGTTCGCGCCGGAGAACACGAGCTTCGCCGTGCCGTCGGCGGCGATCGCGTCCGCGGGGATCGGGATCGTCTTCCCGACGCTCTGTCCGCGCTCGGTGTTCACGTCTTCGGAGAAGATCTCCCTGCCGCCGCACACGATCTTCAGCGCGGCGTTGCGCCCCGCCATCTCCACGGTCAGCTCCAGCGGCTCGCCGGACGGCAGATTCGATACGGTGTACTCGAACGAGGTCCCGGCGGGCGCGAAACGGAACCTGCGGCCGTCCATTCCGGCGCGCGCCTGCGTGTTTCCGGGCACGACCTTGTGGTCGATCTCGGACTGCTGGTAGCCGGGGTTGATCTCGTCGACGAGGCGGCGGCTGTTGCCCATTTCGAGGCGGACGCGGCTCACGACCGCGGATCCCTCGGCGTCCCATTCGGCTTTGGTGAACCGGTTGAAATACACCGCGTAATGTTCGTCCATGATGTCCATGAGCGGACGGAACTCGAGGTCCTTCGGGAAGATCAGGCCGCCGGATTTGAAGTGCGCGAACCCGTCGGCGGGCGTCAGCTTCGACAGCAGTTCCTGCACGTTCTCCGCCACCATCACAGGCGGCGTCTCGTAGCTCTGGCCGTCGTTGCGCCACGCGCGTGCTCCGGGATTCGCCGGATCGGGCGGCACGATGCCCGCGAGCACGAAGGGCCCGTACATGAGGCACAGCGGATCGCCGGGCTTGTCGGTCATCGGCACGGCGCGCAGGCTGAAATCGAATCCGATGTTCACGGCATCCTCGTTCTTCCACTTGCGGTTGATTGCGATGTAGCCGTCCTTTCCCGCCTCGGCGGAAACCGCCTCGCCGTTCACTTTCAGCGTCATATTCGGGCTCCAGTACGGCTTGCGGATCTTCAGCGTGAACTCAGAGTCGTAGCTGTCGGAACCGAAGAACGTCACCGTCACGTCCTTCGAGTACGGGAAACCGCCGGAGATCGAAAATCTCTTAAAAGGCGTTATGTCGACATCGATATACCATCCCTCCGGCAGGGGATAAACCCCGGTCACGGTCATCCACTGGATGGCGTCAAGCATGACGTCCGCGTCCCAGAACTGGTTCAGATACAGTTCGCCCTGCCTTCCGGCGACCATCAGTTCGCCGTAACGCCCCGGATTCTCAAGTCCGGTGCCGACGCAGCACGTCCAGACGTGCTCGCTAGTGGAGAAATTCTTCACGGCGACGGACGCGAGCGGCTGGAAGTAGCAGTACGCGCCCTCGCGGTCAGTGCGGATCACGGACGCCACATGGTTCAGCGTGGCGCGTTCTGCGAAATCCATGACGGAGGCTTTCGGCTCCCACTCGAAGACGAGGCGGGCGAGCTTCAGCATGTTGTAGCAGTTGCAGGATTCCGTGGTGTGGCTGGAAAGGTGCTTCGCGTCGTCGCCGACCGGGAAGAAATACTCGCCGTCGCCGTGTCCTCCGGTCGCGTAGCTCCGGTGGTTCGCCACGCGGTCGAAGAAGAACTCGGCGATGTCACGGTATTTCTTGTCGCCGGTGAGCTCGTAGATGCGGCCCATGCCGGTCATTTCCGGGATCATGGTATTGCCGTGGCGCCCGGTCAGAATGTCCTGTTTGCGGCTCAGCGGCTCCATGAGCGCCTCGTGGTAGAAATGTTTCTGGGCACATTCGAGGAACAGTTTGTCGCCCGACATGGCCGTGAGGTCGGCGAGCACCTCGTCCATGCCGCCGAACTCGCAGGAGAGCATTTTCTGGGTGTTTTCCGGCGTGAGCGGGGAGACCACGGAGACCACGAAGTTGCCGAGTTTGAACAGCGCCATGCGCGCCTTCTGTCTTACCGACCTTGCTTCATGAGCACGCAAAAGGCTGATGTCGCGCAAGCCCGCCATGAGCTTGTGAAGGGAATAGAACGGCGACCAGATGCCGTTCAGCTTGAACGGCTGCGCATCGACTTTGTTTTCGCGGAGCTGCGTGAACGTCTTTTTCGGGACGGGGAACGCATAGCCGTCCGGGTCCGCCTCCTGCATCTTCGCGATCTCGTCCACGACGTATTCCATCTGCTTCAGCGCCTGCGGGTCCTTCGTGAGCTCGTACACATACGCCAGCGCGGAGAGATAATGCCCCATGGCGTGCCCGGAGAGTTCGCCGTCCTCCCAGCCGTCATAGCGGTCCGCCTTCTTCGGCAGGCCCGCCTGAATGCGGAACGGTTCCAGCAGGCGGTCCGGCTTGATCGTGTATGCGATGTAGTGGGTGTTGAGTTTCTGGCGTTCGGCGAGCGGACCGCCCGTGAGCGTGACGTATCCGGCGGGGATGCACGCGACGGTTTTCTTTTCCTCTCCGAAACGGTCTTTCGATCCCGGATACGGGAAGGAAGAGC
>JAFXUM010000151.1 GCA_017524965.1 Lentisphaeria bacterium
CGATGAAAACGAATATCCGGACCTCGGCAGCTCCATCGAAGTCTACACCGAGGGCGGCTACCTCGAACTCGAAACGCTCGGACCGCTCGCCATCCTCGAACCCGGCGACGAGGTCACGCACTCCGAATACTGGACCGCCGCCGAAGTCGAGCAGATCCCGCTCAACAACGACCAGGACGTGATCGACATGCTCGGCATCGTCGAGGACGACGAATGCTGCGACGACGATTGCTGCTGCCACGACCACGAGGAGGAAAAGAAGGCCGCGAAGAAGGCCGCGAAATCCTCCAAGAAGGATGCGAAGGCGGCGAAGAAGGCGGACGGCACGAAGAAGGCCGCCGAAAAGAAGGCTCCGGCAAAGAAGGCCCCGGCGAAGAAGGCCGCGAAGAAAGCCAAGTAAGGGGAGGCAAAGCCTCCGCTGATACTGTGCTTGTCTTCGCTCAAGCACGAAAATGAGATCCATCCCCCTGCGGCAGGGCAACTCCGCAGGGGGATTTTCAGAAAGGAACGACAGACATGGCACGCGCACAAATCTTTACAAGCCGCATCGACTGGAGCGACCTCGACCTGCTCGGACACGTGAACAACCTCGCGTTTTCGAGGTTCTTTCAGGCGGCGCGCGTCGAATACTGCGGACACATCGGGATGAAGGTCTATCAGGGCATGAAGACGGGCCCGATCCTGGCGGCGTCGCGCGTCCAGTTCACCGCCCAGCTCTTCTTCCCCGGCAATGTCCGCATCCTCACGCGCCTCAAAAAGGCGGGCGGCACGAGCATCGTGCTGGAGCATGCCCTGTTCGACGACGCAGGCACGCTCTGCGCGTTCGCGGAGGACGTGGTGGTGCGCTACGATTTCGAGGCGAAGACGAAGATCCCGCTCGGCGACGAGATCCGCGCCTTGATCGCCGAATACGAAGCCGTCTGCACCGGCGAATTTCCCGCCCTGCCCGGGCGCGCGGAATAAACCATTCTCTTTTCCGGGGGGTTCCGCTTCAAAACGGAACGGATACGACCGCTTTTTCAGACGCGGGAAACCGGAAGATCAATCTTCTTCCTCGAGATCGGACTTCCGGAAGAAACCGGCGATCCGGCTCAATTCGTCCTTTTTCGCAGCGGACAGACCGGACGCGCGGTCGAAACGGTTCCGCAGGAGTTCGGGATCGACGCCGAGGAACAACGCCCGCACGAACAGATATTCGCGGAACTCCTCGGAGAGCTTCGACAGCTGCGGACTGTTGATGAGGGTGACGACGATGCGGTCCTCCCCCTCGTCGGCGCGGAGTTTGTTCCAGGCGGCCCGCTGGATGATGCTGGCCTTCTGGTCCGGGACTTTCAGGCGGAACGTACTGCCGGAAATATCCTCGAGGACGCTGTCCGGGTAGGTGCGCGGGAAAAGCTTCATGCCGCGAAGCGCTTTTGCGTTCTCATCAAGATACGGCAGAAGCGGCGCATTGTTGAGGACGATGAATTTCCGGATGCCGGTGCAGTTTTTCCGGGGGATCTCATCGTTGAAAGCCTTGTCCGCCAGCAGATCGTTCACCATGCGGAGCGCTTCGGCGCGTTTGGCCTCGTCGCGGATGGTGCCCGGCAGATAATCCAGCAGGAGCAGGTAATTCAGGAGCAGCTTGGAATCCGTCACGGTCCCGGCCGCGTCATCGGACTCCGTTCCGGCGGCGGACGGACTCGTTTTTCCGGTCGCGGGCTCCGTTTTTCCGGCCGCGGGCTTTGTCTGCCCGGATGCCGACGGAGTCTGTTTCCGTTCGTTTCCGACCGGGTCCGTCCTGGTTCCCGCCTGGACGTCTCCGCCGAGGGACACGGCCAGCTGGAGATCGGAGAGCTGTTTCACATAGGCGTCGACCGTTTTCCGGTGCTCCTCCAGGAAGATGTGTTCCGGCAGCTCGGCGTCAAGCTTTTTCAGCTCGTCGCGTTTCGACATCACGGACATGCAGAGCGCGTCGAGCGTATCGAAATCCATTTTTGCCGCCTCGTCCGGCCTGAACGCCGCCGCCTGGTCCAGAAGCTTGTTCCGCAGGGTCAGCGCCCGGCTCTGTTTCTCCTCGGCGCGGAGCCTGGCGAGGACTTCGACCGCCTCGGCGGGAGCCTTCTCCCCGGCCTCCGCGATGAACTGTTCGACCTGTTTCCGTTCCAGGCCGGAATCCCTGGATTCCTCCTGGATCATCCGCCAGCGCGCCTCGTAAAACGCCGCGTCGCGGACCGATGCGGGTTCCGTTTTCGTTTTTCCTCCGGGTGCGGGATTCCCCGGCGCGGACGGACTGTTGCCGGCAGAGGGCGGAACGGTCCTGCCCGGCGTGTCCTTTTTCGAGGCGACGCCGTACACGGCCGCCGCGATCGCCGCGATCAGGACCGCCGCGCCGACGACGATCGCCCACACGGGAACGGTTTTCTTCCTCTTCTGTGCCGGGACGCGGCCGGTGCCGGACTTTATCTTCTTTTCCGGGGGCGGCGCGGCATTGAGTTCGCGCTGAATGTCCTTGAGCTCGTCGACCACGTCGCTCCAGGACGCGGGCCGGTTCGCGGGGTCCTTCTCCATCAGCGCGTCGATCAGGTCGGACAGCCGCTGCGGGATGTTCGGATTGAGTTCGGAAAGCGGAGTCTGGATGTCGGACAGCTGCATGGCGCAGACCTTCACGGGATCGCTCCCGACGAACGGTTCGTGTCCGATCAGGATATGGTACGCCGTCGCGCCGAAGGAATACATGTCGGATTTGAACCCGGGGACGTCCTTGTCGCCGTTGATGATCTCGGGCGGCGCGTAGGCGGGCGTGGCGCGGATGTCCTCGTCGGCCAGCTCCGGGTCTTTCGCGCGGCGCGCGAGCCCGAAATCGGCGAGCTTGACCTTGCCGTTCAGGCGCATGATGATGTTTTCCGGCTTGATGTCGCCGTGGCTGAGCTGGTTCCGGGTCCATGCGTAGGACAGCGCGTTCGCCACGGAGATGAAGACGTCCAGCGCCTGCGGGATGTTCAGCGGGCCGACGTTGTTCAGCACCAGTTCCAGGTTCTCCCCGGTGATCTTCTCCATCACGAAATAATAGATGCCGTCCTCGGTCACGCCCGCGTCGTACGCCTGCACCACGTTCGGATGCGACAGGCTGGCCGCCGCCCGCGCCTCGCGGAAGAAACGTTCCACGTACACCTCGTCGCTGGCGCTGTCGTCGGACAGGATCTTGATCGCGACCTCGCGGTCGAGGTTGGTCTGCCGCGCCTGGTACACGATCCCCATCGCGCCGCGTCCGAGTTCCTCCTCGATCTGAAATCCGGCCACGACTTCGCCCGGCCGCAGATCGCGTCGCAGCGGGATGACGCCGCCGCATTTTTTGCAGAGGTACGTCACCGTTCCGTCTTCGTGTTTCTGAGGCGTGGTCGCTTCAAGCTGCTGGCATTTCGGACAGTAGAGCATGGATTCGTCTTCCGGTTGCGCCATGACCGCCGGACGGGGGAAAGCTGGTCCCGGCGGCGGATGATCAAGGCTGAATATCATACTAATATAGACCGCGCACGAAAAAACTTCAACCTGAAATCGGCTTTTTTTCCTCATTTCGGCCTTTTTTCCGCATCCCGGCGCTTGTTTTTTCGGATTTCGCGGGTTATATTGTCTTCGGTTAATCTCGCAACTTCACCCCGGATGCACGCCGGACTAAACCTTTCTCTTCACCATGTTGAACTTCGTACAGCCCAAACTGACCTTTTCGGTACGATCAGCCGCCTTTCCGAAGGAAAAAACTGTCCGTCTGGATCCGGACCGGTCCTATCTTTTCGGATCCACGCACATCGACGTCGGCGGATGCTCCTACTATCGCATTCTGTTCATTTCCCAGCTGCTTGCCCAGACTCACAACAATCTGCTCTTCTGCGATACACGCCTTCCGTTCCTGAACAAGGCGATCATCCCGAGCCTTGCGTCCTTCCGTCTCCAGCGCGCATGCGCTCTCCGCGACCTCAAATGGTTCCGCGAAGTCATTCTCCCGGCAAAGGAAATGCATCATTTCCCCGTCACCTACGAGATCGACGACATCCTCGTGGAGGAGGACATTCCCGTTTACAACTGCTTCCGCGACATTTTCAGGGAAGGCAAGGACGCTATCCCCGTCTACATGGACGGCAGCGACGCCGTCACGGTCACCTGCGCCCCGCTCGCCGATTATTACAGCTCGAAATTCGGAATTCCGCGTGACAAATTCCATGTGATCCCGAATTACCTGCCGCGCTACTTCTTCGATTCCTACGACGAGGCGGTCATCCTCGATCGCATCCGCTCGCAGAAATCGCGGAAGCCGCGCATCTGTTTCTCCTGCGGCATGTCGCACTTCGACGCGAACAGGACGGGCGCGGGCGACGATTTTTCCGGCATCATCGACTGGATCATCGAAAACCGCCATCAATACGAATTCGTGTTCCACGGCGGATTCCCCCCTGCCCTCGCGAAATACGCCGCCGATTTCACGCGCATCCCCGTCGGGCCGTTCCTGGACTATCCGCGCGTGCGGCGGGCCATCCGCGCCGACCTCTTCATCCAGCCGCTGCGCCATTCCCTGTTCAACGAATGCAAGAGCCCGATCAAACTGCTGGAATCCTGGGCGGAAGGTTCCCCCGTTTTCGTGCAGGACCTCGGCAACTATAAGAAGATCGCCCCGGACGCCTGTTTCGATACGCCGGACACGCTCGACCGCATGGTCAAAGCGCTCTTCGCGGATCCCGGCGCCCAGCTTCAGACCATCCGCGCGAACTACGCACGCATGAAGGACTACTGGCTCGACAACCACCTGAACGAATGGCTCGAGGTCCTGCTGTATCCGCACGGGCGCTGAACCGCCGCGCATGGATGGGGACCGCGCCGGACACGCCCCCGGATGCGAAAAACCGCCGGACCGGATTGAATTGACAGCGGCGCCCGAAGGACGATCTCCCGCAGAACAAACGGAGTTTTTCACCGATTCGCTTGATTTTTACTGAATCGGCAGTATAGTATATGCCGGTCCGGACGATGCGCGAACGTTTTTTCGCCCGGTTCTTTTTCCGCGGTGGCATAGCTCAGTTGGATAGAGCGGCTCTCTCCTAAAGAGCAGGTCGTGGGTTCGACTCCCACTGCCGCCGCCATTCTTTTCGGAATTCCCCCGGCAGCGAACGCCGGACCTGCCGTCCGGTCTGAAGTTCGTGGAACGGTCCGCGTTTTTCAAGGTCCCTTCAATAGAGACGGCCGATCTTTCCGCATACAACCTCCTCGAACCGGAGACGGAATAGAATCATGCCGTCAGGGTCGATTATTTCCTGAAGATGAAGAAGACGGCGCCGCAGAGGCAGAGCGCCGCCCAGATGAAGTCGAGGCGGAATTTCTCGCCCATGAAGAACACGGAGAACGGCACGAAGACGGAGAGCGTGATGACCTCCTGCATGATCTTGAGCTGGGCGAGCGTGAGCGTGGTGTAGCCGATGCGGTTCGCGGGCACCTGCAGCAGATATTCGAACAGGGCGATGCCCCAGCTGACAATGGCGGCCAGCCACCACGGCTTGCTCGCCATGTTCTTCAGGTGTCCGTACCAGGCGAACGTCATGAAGCAGTTCGAGCAGACGAGGAGGAAGATCGTGCGGTAGATGGCGGGGATGGAGACGACGGTTTCGATGATTTTCTGCATGGCGGTGCGGTCCTGAGGGAGCCGGGAGTTCGATCATGTTTGCCCGGCGGTTTTATGGTTTTGCTCCTGAAAACGGAATAAGAATCGGCGGCGCAACGGTTGGTGTCCGATGTGCGCCGCCTGGTCGTTTTTTATTGGTGGTTTTTCGTGTTTCGCGCGGTTATTTCTTCCTGTCGAGCTGTTCGGTGATCCTCCGCAGGGATTCGTGCTTGTCCACGAAGTCGTAGTAGAGCGTCTGGGACGGTTCCTTCGTGAGGCGGAGCTGCGCCGCTTTCGCGAGCGCGGGCTCGCCGGTGAAGACGAAGCACTGCGCCGTGGAGGTCTGCCCGAGGTCGGCCGAGGAGACTTTCACGACCACGCCGACGAAGAAGCCTTCCTTCGACAGCACGATGTCGCCGACTTCGGCCTTCAGCTCGCTGGAGGAACGGTTCGGGTTGCGGATGTAGAGGTAATTGTCGCCCTGCTCCATGCTGACGGAGCAGCGGCCCGTGACGTCGGCGGAATCCTTCGAGAAGGTCGCGGACTTGAAGAGCGTGAGGTTGTCGAGGCCGCGTTCGCGGAGGGCGTCGAACGTGATCACGCGGATCGGTTCGGCTTTGTCGGCGGCGACCGGGAAGAGGCACACGCGGGCGTCTTCGGCGAGGCAGAGGGCCGGGCCGTTGACGGCGGCCCATTTGTCCTTGCTCTGCGGACGGCGCACCTTGTACTGAAGCTCGGTGACCTTGGTGTAGCCGGAGTGCAGATTGAGGCCGGTCGTGTCGCGGAACGCCGAGACGAGCCAAGTCTTGCCGCCGAGCGTGACGGCGGGCAGGAAGAACGACTTGTCGATGACGATGTTGTTGAAGAGGCGGTCGTTGACGAGGTGGAAGGAGAGTTCGAGCGCGGAGGCGTTGTAGCTGGTGAGGACGTCGTTGTTGAGCATCTTCTTCAGCTCGCCCGCTTCCTTTTTGGTCTCGGTCAGGTCGCGGTCCTTGTCCTCGATCACCTTGTCCTTCTGCTCCAGGATCGTTTCGGTCTGCGCGATCGTCCGGTCCTTCTCGGACATGAGGCGTTCGTTCTGGGCGATCGTCTCCCGCGAAACGGCGAGCGACTGCCGGGATTCCGTCAGTTCCGTTTTGGTCCTCGTGAGATCGGAATTGACTTCCGTCAGCACGCGGACCGTGCCGTCCAGCTGCGTCTGCGCGGACGTGAGCTTGGTCTTCGTTTCCGCGAGTTCGACTTCGGCCGCGTGGAATTTCGCGATGGCTTCCTCCGCCCGGGCTCGGTCGCGCTTGGCGACTTCGCGGAGCGCTTCGAGTTCGAGCTTCGTCGCTTCGAGCTGGCCGGAGGTCCGGGAGAGCGTCTTTTCGCTCTGCTGGAGTTTTTCGGCGGCGGCGGCCTTTTCCTGCGTGACGCGCGCCAGGGAGCGTTCGCTCGCTTCGAGCAGGTTTTCGCTGTCGCGGATGACCTTGTCGCGTTCGACGAGCTCCTGCGCGGAGATCTTCAGCTCGCTTTCCTTCTGTTCGATGACGGCGGCGGACCGCTTCAGCGCGGCCTCGCGTTCGTCGAGATCCTTCTTGATCTTCGCGAGCTCGGCGGCGCTCTTCGCGAGCTCGGCGGCGCTTTTCGCCTGTTCCTGTTCGGACTTGCTCTTTTCGGAGGCGAGTTCGTCTTTGGATTTCGAGAGGGCGGCGAGCGTTTCGGCGAGCTTCGCCTGAGACGCCTTGATCTCCTCGTCCCGGGACGCGAGCTGTTTTTCGTCCCTCAGCGCGAGCGCGCGGAATTCTTCAAGCTTCTGCGCCAGCTCGTCCTTCTGCTGCTTCACTTCCTCGTGGCGCGCCAGCTCCTCGTCGATCATCTCGACCAGACGGGTCGCGGGGGACGAGATCTTCGCGGCCCCGGCGGGATCGCCGACCTCGTTCATCCCGATCGACAGGGACATTGCCGCCAGGACCAGGAAGTCGCATGTGACAATGAGAATGGACCGGTTCACTGTTCGGATTCCTTTCCGTTGGTTTCGTCGGCGGTGATGAGGGCCTGCTTCAGCGGATACTGGAAGACCAGGCGCAGGATCACGCTGAAGATGATGCCGACGAGCGTGGATGAGTAGGCGATCAGGCGGCTGATGTTCGGGTTGAACGACATCACGATGAAGCTGGAGACGGTACCGAGCAGGCCGAAGTACAGCGGCAGGTCAAGGAAGATATCGGCGTTTTCGAGCTTTTTCAGGCGGACCGAGACCGCTTCCGTGCTGCGTTTCAGGCCGGCGAAGACTTTCGCCGCCAGCATGAACGCGACAGCCTGGAGGATCAGGATGACCGTGAGGATGACGAACGAAAGATGCGCGGCGGTCCTGTTGATCTGTTCGACGTTCTTCGCCGCCTCGCGGATGTCGTTCTCGCTCGCCATCTGCGTCGGCGCGGTCACATTCCCCTCGAAGAGAGAGCGGAAGAAATCGTTTTTCCTGTAGAGGAACGAGAGGATGAGAACGATAAGGATCGCGAGCGCGATGATGACGATGTTGTAAATGAGGGCGGAGCGTCCGGCGCCGGATCCGGGAGTTTTGGATGTCTGATTCACGGTTTTCCTCCTGATTTGCTGTTTTTTTCTTGACTGTGATCCGTAGATATGTGCGTGCAGATTTGTTTATCTATTAACATAATGCTGTTTCCGGGAAAAATCAAGCTTTAAAACAAAAAAAGCGGATTCAAAACCGTCCGCACAGCCCTCCCCGAAAAAAGGCAAAAAAAAACAGAAGCAGGGTTTCATATACCGCTCCAACTAAATAGTAGGTGCAATAAGGCCTTGCGGCCCCGATATATTTCTTGTTCAGAGGAATGAACCGCTGCTTCCTGATGTTTAATTTAGGCGGGTTTTCCGAAAATGCAAGTCTTCCGGTGCATTTTTTTCAAAAAAAGTCGTTTCTTCGCCGCGTCTTCCCCGCCGCACCGCGGACAGAGCCGAAAATATCGTTTTTTTGGGCGTTTCGACTGGAAAAATGCGTTTTTTGAGCTATCTTATATGGATTAATGTTTGCGCCCCCGAACCAGAAAGGACCTTCCCATGAAAATCATTGACTGCACCGATGCCGATTACGGGCAGACGCTTCAATCGCTTTATACCCGGCCGGCGTGTCCCCCCGAGATCGAGGAGCGGGCACAGGCGATCGTGGACGAGGTCCGTGCGCACGGCGACGCGGCCGTCCTGTCGCAGATCGCGAAATTCGACCGCGTGATCCTGACCTCGCCCGAGCTGAAAGTCTCCGACGAAGAGATCGCCGCCGCGAAGAAGGCCGTCTCCAAAAAGACCAAAGACGCGGTCAGACTCGCGCTTGCCAACATCACCGCGTTCGCGAAGATGCAGATACCGCGTTCGTGGACCTCGCATCCGCGTCCCGGCGTCACGCTCGGCGAACAGTTCAAGCCGATGGACCGCGTGGCATGCTACGTGCCGGGCGGCACGGCTCCGCTGGTCTCCAGCGCGCTCCACACGGTCGCCATCGCAAAGGCCGCCGGAGTCCGCGAGATCATCGCCGCCACGCCTCCGCGCAAGGACGGCAGCATCAACCCGGCCACGCTGTACGCGCTGAACGCCGCGGGCGCCGCGGCCGTCTACAAGATGGGCGGCGCCACGGCCATCGCCGCGCTCGCATACGGCACGGAGACGGTCCCCGCCGTCGAGAAGATCGTCGGTCCGGGCAACGCCTACGTCGCCGCCGCCAAACGCTACGTTTACGGGCGCGTCGCCATCGACATGGTCGCCGGACCGTCCGAGGTCATGGTGGTCGCCGACGGCAGTGTGAACCCGGCCTGGACCGCCGCCGACATCCTGTCGCAGGCGGAACACGGCTCCGGCCTCGAACAGGCCGTCCTGGTCACGGATTCAAAGAAAGTGCTCAAAGACGTGCAGGCGCAGATCCTCGAACAGTCCAAGACGCTCACGCGCCAGGGGCCGCTTCAGAAGGTGCTCGCCAACGGCATCTTCCTGATCCGCTGCGCCTCCATGGACGAGGCGGCGGAGATCGCCGGAAAGTTCGCGCCGGAACACCTCGAGCTCCATTGCGCCGAACCCGCGAAATTCGCGAAGCGCATCCACGCCGCGGGCGCGATCTTCCTCGGGCCGTGGACCCCGGAACCCGCGGGCGATTTCACCGCCGGCCCGAGCCACGTGCTGCCGACCGCCGGGACCGCCCGGTTCTTCCACGGCATCACCGCGGGCGATTTCTTCTGCCGCAGCAGCATCCTGTCGTTCACGGAGAACGCGCTGATGCGCGAGGTGGACGCGATCGAACACTTCGCCGAGCTCGAGGGGCTGGACGCCCACGGGCGCAGCGCATCCATCCGCAGAAACGGCGGGAAATAAGGCGAAAGGCGGCCAATCATGACACCCGACAAATACACATCCTATTTCCGCAGGGACATCGACCGGATGGACGGCTACGCCCCCGGCGAACAGCTGAACATCCCCGAGCTCATCAAGCTCAATACCAACGAAAATCCGTTCCCGCCCTGCCCCGGCGTCTTCCAGGCGCTGTCCTCCATCGACCCGGAACGCCTCCGCCTGTACCCGAATCCGACCTCGGATCCCGTCCGCGACGAGATCGCGAAGATGTTCGGGCTGACGCGCGACAACGTGATCGCGTGCAACGGCTCGGACGACACGCTGAGCATCACGGTGCGGTGTTTCTCCTCGGCCGAGCTGCCGATCGCCTGCCTGCGCCCGTCCTACACGCTGTACCCCACGCTGGCGGCGCTCCACGGCGCGCCCGTGCGCTATATCGACCTCGCGGACGACTTCGGGCTGCCGGACGACATCCTGAAACAGCTCGAAGGCACGAACCTCTTCCTCATCGCGCGTCCGAACGCCCCGACCGGCAACAGTTTCCCGCGCGCCGCGATGGAGAAGATCTGCGAAAACTACAGGGGCATGGTCCTGATCGACGAAGCCTACGCCGACTTCGCGTCCGACAACTGCGCCGACTTCGTGAACCGCTTCCCGAACGTGATCGTCTCGCGCACGTTCTCGAAATCGCGTTCGCTCGCCGGGCTCCGCTTCGGCTTCGCCCTGGCGCATCCGCGCACGATCGCCGGCATGATGAAGATGAAGGACTCGTACAACGTCTCCTACCTCACGCAGATGCTCGCGATCGCCGCGCTTCAGGACAAGCAGTATTTCACGGACTGCGTCGAAAAGATCCGTCTGGCGCGCGAAATGCTCCGCACCGGACTGCTCGGACTCGGGTTCGAGGTTGTCCCGTCCGAGACGAACTTCCTTTTTGCCGCCCCGCCCGACGGCGACGGCGAACGCTGTTTCCGCGAGCTCCGCGCCCGCAACATCCTCGTCCGGTATTTCCCGTATCCGCGCACGAAACGCTTCGTGCGCATCTCCATCGGCACGTCCGTCCAGATCGTGAAGGTGTGGTCGGTCCTGTCCCAGATCTACGGAGCAAAATCATGAGCACGCTGTCCGCCCCGAAGAAAACGTTCCGTCTGTTCGCCCTGGCGGCGCTTCTGGCCGTCCCGTGCGGACTGCGCGCGGACGTCTTTTCCATCTGGCCGTTCGGCGGCGGCGCGGCGGCGAAAAACGGTGTTTCGGACATGTCGGCGGAGGCCGCCGAGGACACGCTCGCGACGCTGCTCGACGCCACGCAGTTCTGGTCCGAGAAGGTCGCGATCAACGGACAGAACATGACCATGAAGATCTCCATGTCCGACCAGCCGCTTTCGCTGGTCCGGGCGTCCGTACTGAAGCTCTTCCCCTCGGCGCAGGCCGCGGGCAACGAATCGTCCCTGCTCATGCGGCGTCCGCTCGACGACGGCGGCTCCCAGCGCATCTTCCTGCTTCAGCTCCGCGGCATGAACCCGCTTCTCCAGTTCACGACGGTCCTGCCGAAGGACATGCCGCGCGAGTGCCCGCGTCCGCTCTGGCCCGCCGAGTTTCCCATTGTCCCCGGCGCGGCGTCCTTCCAGCTCATGCAGTTCCCGAACCGCGGCTCGCTGTTCGGCACCTACGAGATCGCAAACTCCGAGATCGCGCCCGTCATGGACGACCTGACCGCGAAGATCCTGAGCGCGGGCTGGGCGCCGGCCACCATGGAGCACGCCGACCTCTTCATCGGGACCGGCGAGATCTTCATGAAGAAGGACCCGGACGCGCTGCTCCTGCTCGGCATCGTGCGCGACGCCGCCGGAGCCGCTCAGGTATCGTTCTACACGCGCAAACTCAAATAACCCTTTTCAACAGGAAGCCCCGACCATGGCAAGTTCAGTAATCGCGATCGACGGTCCCGCCGCGTCCGGCAAAAGCACGGCCGCCCGGAACCTCGCCGTCCGCCTCGGCATCCCGTACATCAACACCGGTTCCCTTTACCGCGCCATCGCGTGGAAAGCCGCACAGCGCGGCATCTCCACCCGCGACGAGGCCGCGCTCCGCGCCATGCTCGCGGACACCGTCATCCGGTACGCCGTCCCGGCGGGCGGTGGCAACCCGGACATCGAGATCGACGGCGTTTTCCCCGGCCAGGCGCTCCGCGCCGCCGAGATCGCGCAGGGGGCGTCGAACGTCGCCGCCATCCCGTTCGTGCGCGCCTTCACGCTCCAGATCCAGCGAGACGCCGCGAAGGATCAGCTCGTCGTAATGGAGGGACGCGACATCGGCACTGCGGTCTTCCCCGACGCCAAGTACAAATTCTTCCTCACCGCTTCCCCGCGCGTCCGGGCGCTCCGGCGGCTGGCGCAGGGCGGCGAGACGCCCGACAACGCCACGGTCGACTCCGTGGCGGCCGAGATCGCCGAACGCGATCTTCAGGACATGAACCGGTCCGTCGCCCCGCTCAAACAGGCCGACGACGCGGTGTTCATCGACAGCAGCGGCATGACCGCCGAAGACGTGCTGGACGCGATGGTCCTGTGCATCCGGGACGGAGGCGACGCATGACCGTCTCCGCGTCCCTCGACTACCGCGTGCCGTACGCCGACACCGACCAGATGACGTTCGTCTACTACGCGAACTATCTCATTTACTTCGAGATGGCGCGCGAGGAGCTCATGCGCGCGATCGGGCTGCCATACAGCAGGCTCGAAGAGCTCGGCTGCGCCCTCCCCGTCCTTGAGGCGGTCTGCCACTACAAGAAGCCCGCCAGGTTCGAGGACATCCTCACCATTACCGCCACCCTCGCCGAGATGAAAGGCGTCCGCGTGAAGATCGCCTGCACCGTCAAGCGCGGCGAAGAGCTGCTCGCCGAAGGCTGGACCGTCCACGCGTTCATGAACCGCGACGGCCGCCCGCAGAAGCCCCCTCAGGTCTTCCTCGACGCCATCCATTCCGCACCAACCTCTCCTGAATCATAAAGGATTTTATTTCAAATGAGCAACAACACCAATCCCGATCTCTGCCCCTGCGGATCCGGCGAACACTTCGCCGACTGCTGCGAACCCGTCATCCTCGGCGCCCGCAAGGCGAAAACTCCCGAGGAACTCATGCGTGCGCGCTACTCCGCCTACGCCACCTGCCACGTCGATTTCATCCTCGACTCCACGCACCCCGAACAGCGCGCCACCTGCGACCGCCAGGAAGTCAAGAACTGGGCGGAACAGTCCGAGTGGAACGGCATCAGCATCCTCCGCACCGAACGCGGCGGCGAGAAGGATTCCGACGGCATCGTCGAGTTCGTCGCGCACTACAAAAACCGCAACATGCAGATGGAGCACCACGAGATTTCCGAGTTCCGCCGCAGCGGCGGCGAGTGGTTCTTCTACGACGGCGCGATCGTCGGCCCGAAGCCCTACGTCCGCACCGCGCCGAAGGTCGGCCCGAACGATCCCTGCCCCTGCGGCTCCGGCAAGAAGTACAAGAAGTGCTGCGGCAAGTGATTTCCTCGGCGCGTTTCCCGGCACGATGCAATAAAGCAGCCCCGGAAAGCGTTAATGGATCAGACTGACAAAAGACGTTCCGCCAAACGGTTTTTCCTGTGACGGAACGTCCTTTCCCTTTTTCACGTACACGCAAATCCGAGGTCTTTCCCATGCAGAACAAAACGAAAAAGCGCCTGAAACTCGTTCTGATCCTCACTCCCGTCGCGCTTGTCCTGATCCTTGCTGTCGTCGCGCTCGGCGCGTGGCGCATGTTCGGCACGTTCATCGTGGCGGCGCGGAGCATCCGCAAGCTCCAGGACGGCCTGTACGTCATGGAATACCGCGGCGACTACGGGTTCGACGACTTCCTCGCGCAAGGCGGCGCGGACAGCGATTCCGCCATGGCGGACTATCTGGTCGGATTCCTGTCTCGCGGGTATTACAAAAAGGCCGACAACGACATCCGGCCCGGCGATTACGGCTGCACCACGGTCTGCGTGAAGGACGAGAACGGCGCCGTGTATTTCGGGCGGAATTTCGACTGGAAGAAGGGCCGCGCCATGATCGTCCACACCGTGCCGGAAAACGGCTACGAATCCCTGTCCACCTGCGGCCTCGATTTCCTCGGATTCGGCGACGATTATGAGCCCGACGGCTCCATGCCGGAGCGCATTCAGACGCTCGCGGCGATCTATGTGCCGCTGGACGGCATGAACGAGAAGGGTCTGATCGTCGCCGACCTCATGGCCGGGGACGACGAGGAGACGCACCAGAAGACGGACAAACCCGACCTCACGACCACGACCGCGATCCGGCTGCTGCTCGACCGCGCGGCGAACGTGGACGAAGCCGTCGAGCTGCTGAAACAGTACGACATGAACTCGTCCATCGGCGCGGCGCATCATTTCGCCGTCGCGGACGCGACCGGGAAAAGCGTGGTCGTGGAGTACGTGAACGGCGAAATGCTCGTCACGGAAACGAACATCGTCACGAACCACTACCTCGCCGACTGCCCGAAGAAGGGCGTCGGGGACGAGGACTCCCACCTGCGATTCGACTGGCTGTCCCGGTTTGGGCCGGATTTCGTCCTCGGCAGGTCCGGCGATGGTCAGTACCGCTGGGGGCCAGGATTCCCGTTCCAGCAAGTCAGGGCCTTGCTGATGTCCGTCGCGCAGTCGCAGTATCCGCAGACGGACGACGGCAATGCCGTGACCCTGTGGAGCATCGTCTACGCCCCGGGGGAACAGAGGGCCGACTTCTATTTCCGTGAAGATTTTAAGTACGGTCATCGGCTTTTTCTCCACCCCGAGATTAAGATCAAAAACAAATTCATATCCGATACCCCCGTCGTTTACGTCGATTGAACCGGCATCAGGAGGCTATCCCATGATTTACGACCACATCGACAATATCGGGCTGTACCGTTCCGGCGCGGCGACGGTCCCTTCGTATCCGAATCCTCGCCCTGGAGTATGAAAGATATGAACTGAGCCGCCGCGAAGGACCGCGGCACGCTCTCTTTTCCGGCACATCGTACCATCCGCGCCTCCTCGATCCGGGGAGGCGTTTTTCATTTCATGCACGTGGCATTTCAGGAAACGCAGGACCGGGCAGGTTTTCTTTCACGCTCCGTGTTTCCTTTTTCCTTCGTCATCCCCGCGATTTCAACACAAAAAAACGTCCCGCAGCCTTGATTTCACGGGAAAAGAATTGTATATTATGGAAAAATCGCCAGGTCAAACCACGAACCAACGGGAAACGCGCCGTCCGCACGCCGTTTCCACACAGGAGATCGCACATGTCATTCCGCACCGTCCTGTCCGCCCGGCATTCCGCCGTCCTCCGCAAACTCGCCCTCGCCTCGCTCTGCGCCCTGGGGCTCGCCCTCACGGCGTCCGCGGAGAAGCCCTACCCCGAACCCGCCGCGAAGGACCGCACCTGCTATCTTTTCGCCTACTTCACCGGGAACAACCCGGACCAGGAGCAGATCCGGTTCGCCGTCAGCAGCGACGGACGCCATTTCTTCGCGCTGAACGGCGACAGGCCCGTGCTGGACGCGAAGACGTTTGCGCGCTCCGGCGGCGTGCGCGATCCGCACATCATGCGCACCGAGGAGGGCGGATTCTACATGGTCGCCACGGACATGACCTCGTCGAAGGGCTGGGACTCCAACCGCGGCATCGTGCTTCTGAAGTCCGACGACCTCGTCAACTGGTCCGCAAAAGCGATCAATTTCCCCGAGCGTTTCCCCGAAATGCCCGGCATTCAGGACATCCTGCACGTCTGGGCGCCCCAGACCATCTACGATCCGGCGGCGAAGCGCTATCTGATCTACGTGGCGCTGATGTTCAAGGGCGGCGTCAACCGGATGTACGGCGTGTACGCGAACGACGATTTCACGGACCTTGAGGGCGAACCGATGTACATGTTCGGCAAGCCCGGCGTGCACGTGCTCGACGCCGACATCATCCCGTTCGGCGGCAAGTACCACATGTTCTACTGCGGCAAGGAGAAGGTCGTCTCCGACACGCTCTTCCCCGGCAAATGGGAAGCGCCGGAACCCGGTTACAAGCTTGACCCGAAGTTCGCCATCGAAGGCTCCAGCGTCTATCCGCTCGTGAACACCGACACATACGTCTTCATGGGCGACCTCTTCCGCGACGGACGCTGGTTTTTCGCCGAGACGAAGGACCTGAAGACGTTCACGCAGGGCGATTTCTCCGTCGACTTCCACGCGCGCCACGGCAGCGTAGTCTCCATCGCGCGGTCCGAGCTGGACGCCGTCCTCAAGAAGTGGGGCAAGCCCGGGAAATTCGAGCTCCCGAAGCAGAACAACCCGATCATCGAGGCGTTCTACGCCGACCCCGGCACGCTCTACTCCGAAAAGACCGGCAAATACTACATCTACCCCACGCACGACGGATTCCCCGGCTGGGGCGGAAAGGATTTCCAGGTGTTCTCCTCCGACGATCTGAAAAACTGGAAGTTCGAGCGCACCATCCTGACGCTCGGCGAGGACGTGAAATGGTCCGACGGCAACGCCTGGGCCCCGTGCATCATGGAGCGCAAGCAGCCAGACGGCTCCTATAAATACTACTTCTATTTCTGCGGCGCGCTGAAGGGCGACGGCAGGAAATGCGTCGGCTGCGCGGTCGCCGACGATCCGCTCGGGCCGTTCGTCGACACCGGCAAGCCCGTCGTCGACTTCAAGCCCGCTGGCGTGCGCGGCGGCCAGGAGATCGACCCGGACGTCTTCCACGACCCCGTCAGCGGCAAGTATTACCTCTACTGGGGCAACGGCTACATGGCGGGCGGCGAGCTCGCCGACGACATGCTCAGCGTGAAACGCGACACCGTGAAGGTGTTCCAGCCCGGCCGCACCTTCCGCGAGGGCACGAACGTGATCTACCGCGACGGCAAGTATTATTTCAGCTGGTCCGTCGACGACACCGGCAGCCCGAACTACCATGTCCGCTACGCCACCGCCGATTCCCCGCTCGGCGACCTCACTGTCCCGCGCGACAACATCGTGATCGAAAAGGACACGTCGCGCGGCATCCTCGGCACCGGACACCACCAGATCCTGAAGGTCCGCGGCGCGGACGACGAATGGCGCATCGTGTACCACAGGTTCGCGTGGCAGAACGGCAAGGTCATGGACGGACCGGGATTCCACCGCGAAGTCTGCATCGACAAGCTCGAATTCAACCCCGACGGCTCCATCAAAAAAGTCGTCCCGACGCTCTGACATAAGTTCGTTTTCTCCACCTCCAAGCACAACGAAAGACACACTCATGAAGCTCTTCCATCGCATCTTCGCAGCAGCCGTCTTCCTCTCCGCATCGTTCGCAATCTCCGGCGCTGCGGCAGCCGACAACGCCCCCGCCGATCCGTCGCAGCAAAGCGTTTCGCGCCACTATCGTCCACTTCCGCCCAGCCCCCGTCCCATTCAGCTTTTCGCATACGAACGCGACAACCGCCTGTACTATGCGTGGAACAACGACGGCATGGAATGGCACGCGATCGACCACGGCTGGCTGAGCAGCGACTACGGCGCCTGGGGCGCGGAGAAGAAAATGCACGATCCGTACCTCTTCCACGACGAGGCAAACGGCATGTGGTACTGCATTTTCACGCCGAACCCGGACGATCCGGTGTTCGCGCTCACGTCCTCGCCCGATCTCGTGCACTGGCACGTGCAGAACTATTACCCCATGGAGAAAGCACCGCGCGGATACGCGCCGTTCATCTACTTTCGTTCAAACGGCGAAGAAGACAGGGCATACTACATCGAGTGGGTCGATGAAAAGGGGGTTCGCCTGAATGAAGAAGAAATCCTCTCCACGGAGGATTTCAAGGATTTTTCCTTAGTCCCCTTCCCCTTCCCGAGACGGTATCGGGAAGTCAAAGGAATCGTCAAGCTCGGCGACCGCGAATGGAAAGGCTGCATCGTGACCGTCACGAAAGCCGAGCTCGACGGCATCCTCGCCGCGAAAATCGAAGCCGACAGGAAAAGCGAACAGAACCGCGAGCGCATCACGGACCTGCCGGACAGTCTCAAGGACGTCTCCCGCACCGCCGAGATCGCCGTCGATCTGAAACGAACCAAGAACATTAGCCCGCTCCTCTGGGGCATCTTCTTCGAGGACATCAACTATTCCGCCGACGGCGGCCTGTACGCCGAACTCGTCCGCAACCGCGATTTCGAGTTCAACGACCTCGACCGCGGCGGATGGAACGCCCTCACCGGCTGGAAAGTTTCCGACGCCATCGACCTCGACGGCTGGCACGACCTCAACGACTGGAGCGTTTCCGAAGGGGCGAAGGCAACCGTCGCGACCGACGATCCCATTCACAAAAACAATCCGCACTATCTCGTGCTGGAAGCTTTCGCCGCGCTTGTCAACGAAGGGTACCGCGGCATGGTCTTCCGCGAGGGCGACTCGTATCTTTTCAGCGTCTTCACGAAGTGTCTCGACGGAAACGAAGCCGCACTGGATGTCAGACTGCTCGACGACCGGAACAATACCGTCGCCTCCGGCACGGTCACGGCAAAGGGCAAGGAATGGACCAAAACGGAGTTGAAGCTGACCGCGAACAAGAGCACGGACCGAGGCAAGCTGGCACTCATCAAGTCCGGTGGCAAGGTCGCGATCGACATGGTCTCGCTCTTCCCCGAAAAGACGTTCAAAGGCCGCAGGAACGGCCTCCGCGCCGACCTCGCGCAGACGCTCGCCGACCTCAAGCCGCGTTTCGTGCGCTTCCCCGGCGGCTGCGTGGCGCACGGCAACGGCCTCGGCAACATGTACCGCTGGAACCGCACCGTCGGCCCGCTGGAGGCGCGCGTGCCGCAGTCCAACATCTGGGGCTACCACCAGTCCGCCGGGCTCGGCTACTTCGAGTATTTCCAGTTCTGCGAGGACATCGGTGCGGAACCGCTCCCGATCCTCCCCGCCGGCGTCCCCTGCCAGAACTCCTCGCGCGGCGGCAAGGGCCAGCAGGGCGGCATCCCGATGGACGAGATGGGCGCGTACATCCAGGAGGTGCTGGACCTGGTCGAATGGGCGAACGGTCCCGCCGACTCCAAATGGGGCAAGGTCCGCGCGGAAGCCGGACACCCCGCGCCGTTCAACCTGAAATACATCGGCATCGGCAACGAGGACCTCATCAGCGACGTCTTCAAGGAACGCTTCACGATGATCTTCAAGGCCGTGAAGGCGAAATACCCGGAGATCACTGTCGTCGGCACCGTCGGGCCGTTCTGCGAGGGCTCCGACTACGAGGACGGCTGGGAGCTCGCGCGCAAGCTCGACATCCCGGTCGTCGACGAGCACTACTACCAGTCGCCCGGCTGGTTCCTGAACAACCAGCATTTCTACGACACCTACTTGCGCGGCGCCACCACGCGCGTCTACCTCGGCGAATATGCCAGCCACAACGGACCGCGCACCAGCACCATTGAGACCGCGCTCTCCGAGGCGATCTACATGCTCTCGCTCGAACGCAACGGCGACGTGGTGGCGATGTCCTCCTACGCCCCGCTCCTCGCGAAGGAGGGCGACACGCAGTGGAATCCCGACATGATCTACTTCAACAACACCCAGGTCAAGCCGACCACCGGGTACTACGTCCAGAAGCTCTTCGGCAACAACGCCGGCGACAAGTACGCGCGCACCGTCGCGAACCTCCTGAACAACGACGGCCGCGCGCTCCCGGACAACGGCGATTTCGCGCCGCTGAACAAGCGGTTCGCGTCCTCCTGCGTGATCGACACGAAGACGAACACCGCCACGGTCAAGATCGTGAACCTGCTCCCGTTCGAGGTGAAGACCACGCTCAAGCTCGACAATCTCGGCTCCGTCCCGGTGAAGGCGACGAAAACCGTCCTCTCCGGCAAGCCCGACGACGTGAACGTGCGTCCCGCCGAACCGAAGGACGTCACGCTCAGCTCCGAAAGCACGGTCACCGTCCCGGCGTTCTCCCTGACCGTCCTCAGCTTCCCCTTGAACTGACCGGTCTCCTCAACACACCACGCCGGGGATCGCGTTCGCGCGCCCGGCAGGGCAAACGCATCGCCGCATTTTCCTCACAAAGACAAAACAATCTCTTGAAAAATGGATCGGGAGATGGTATATTAGCTGTATCGGAACAGAATCGGAACCGCAACCGAAAGAAACGCGAATGGCTCAGAACACATCGGAACAAACGAAGTCACAGCCCGCGTCCGGAGATCCCGCATCCGCCCCGGCAACCTTGTCGCCGGAGCCGGAACAGAATGCGTATTACGCGTATTTCCGGGAGGCCCCTGAACCGCTCCGGCAGCTGAAGTGGTGCGCGATCGCCCTGTATTCACTTCCCGTCTTCATGACGCTGTTCGCTTTTGTCGTCGGCTCGTATGCGCTGCTCATGATCCCGCTCGGAATCATCGCGTTCCCGGTCATCCCGGCGGTCATCGTCAGCAGGGCATTCCGGGACTTTGACGTGAGTTTCCCGCCGCCTTTGGGGGAACGCGCGGACAGCCGCGATTCCCGGCGGAACCGCCATGCGGAGATGGTCTTCGGCGCGCTCCGTGCGCTTTTGTTCATGTGGGGCAGATTCTCGCTGTACATGTTTCCTGTCATCCTCATTTTTCTCTGCGTCCTGATCTTCTCCACCACGGCTGCCTCACGGGGCACGAATTCCGGTCTTCTGCCGATCCTCGGCCTGTTTCTGGCGCTTGCCGTTTGCGGGTTTGCCTGGTGCATGCAGGAATTATGCAGACGGGCGGACACGCTGCTCATGACGCTGTTCTTCCTCCCGGCGTTCGGCGTACTCTTTCTGTTCATGTTCGTGGGCGGAACCGGGCTCTATGCTCTGGACGGCACGAGCCCGGAAAAATTTCACGGCAGTTTTCTGCCGGCCTTCTTTCCTTACCTGATCTTCTGCGCCGGGTGCATGGTCTATTCCACGATTGTCACGCTCGACACGCTGGAACACGGCCTGAGCGGATATGCCTGGGGAATCCGGGCGCTTCAGGTCCTCGCGGTGATCTTCGGGTACATCATGGGCGCGGCAGGCATGCCGGCCTGTCTCCTCTGGACCGGGATCGGCATCTGCGGACTTCTGGTCAATTCCGTCAACTCCACCTCGATCCTTGCACAAAGAGTCCGGCGTCTCCGCCCGCGGCGTTCCGTTCTGCATGAGCTTTTCGATCCCGCCTCGCCGTGGTCGCTGGTCCCGGTTCTCCTGCTGGAAATCGTTCTTTTCTTCCTCATAGACCGGATGTCGGGCGGATTCAAGCCAGAATCCAGAGGAGGAAAACAATTCCGCCTCGTGCGCGACGTCATCCTGCTGACCTGGGCCGCGCTCCAGTTCGCGCTCGCGCTTCAGTTCCTGCCGAGACGGCCCGGCAGCGACAGGAACGCCGCGTTCGTCGACAAACTGTCCGACATGCTGGAGTTCGACGCGTCCGCTATCGCGGAGCCGAATCCGAGGGACATGCCGCCCGGAGCGAAGCACATCCGGCTGAGTTTGTATTTCTTCCCGATTCTGCTGTGCATGATGGCCGCATATTTCACTCTGCGCGCGTACGCAAACCCAGCTCAGAAGCAGATGCCGCAAACACCGGGCATCATCCTTGTTTCCCTCGCGGCATCCATCCTTCTCCTGTTCGGAGCCGTGCTGTACGAATCATTCGGCAGCAGGCGTTCCTGACCATCTTTCCCACCTCAAAAACGGCTTTCCGCCGCCTCATTTCCGGGGCGGCTTTTTTTATTCTGTTTTCACCTCGATTCCGCCTCAATCACGAGGCGGCTTTCTTTTTGTCTTGATTTCACCTCGGTTCCGCCTCGCGGAACAGCTTTTATCCGAGCTCGGAAAAAAGCCTCGTCTGAGCTAAAAAAGATAAGATTTACAGGTCTTATAAGACTTATGGCCTTTTGAGCTTGTTTCGCTTCACATCAGAATTATCTTTTTCACCTCGGTTCCACCTCGGATTCCGCATTCCGGTTCCCGCTTCCGACTGACGGCACGTTTTTTCGTTGTTTTTCTTTGTCGGGGTGCATCCGTGGAAGGGGTGTTTTTCACGGTTTCAGACGTCAAAAAGGGGCAAAAAGGGACCGAAAAAAGGGCAAAATCAAAAAAAATCGAAAAAAAATCGAAAAAAAGTTTGTTTTCGGCTTGAAAAAAGGCGGATGTAGGGTAAATTAGGGGAAGAAAGGTGAAAATAGGGGCCCCAAAGGGGACGCAACGAGAATCTCGAAAAAAGCCATGGCAAACGACACGAAAACAACCTCGACATTCTGCATTCTGAGCGGGAACTGCGAGTACAAGCTCGACAGCCAGCACCGCGTCGCAGTGCCGTCGGACTGGCGCAGCCAGGCTCCGACCGGATGTTTCGTGCTCATGCCCGGGCGCGACCGCACGCTCCAGCTTTATTCGGAAGAGATCTATGATGCGCGCATCGGTTCCAAGCTGAACGCCCTTTCGCCTTCGAATCCCGCCGACCTCATGAAACTGCGTCAGCTGGGCGCCCGCACGTTCAAACTCCAGTGCGACAAACAGGGCCGCATCCAGATTCCGCAGATCCTGATGGATTTTGCGCAGCTCAAAGACACCGTCGCCTTCATCGGTTCCGGCAACTTCGGCCAGATCATGGACGGGGCCCGCTGGCGCGCCGAGTTCGAGGCCTTCAACGAGACCGGCGACAGTTTCCTGGACGTGCTGGATTAAGGAGAACGCGGCATGACGCAGACCATGAACATACAGGAAAAACAGCTCGAAGCCCCGAAGCACATCCCCGTGCTCCCGGAGGCCGTCTGCTCGTTCCTCGCGCCCGAATCCCGCACCGTCCGCCGCATCATCGACGGGACAGTGGGCTACGGCGGACACAGCTCGCTGCTCCTGAAGTGCAAGCCCGGGGCGGAACTGCTCGGCCTCGACCGCGACGAAGAGGCCCTGGCGGCGGCGCGCGAACGCCTCGCCTTCGCAGGCGAACGCGTACACCTCATGCATTCCGACTACTCCCGCATGGCCGACCGCGCGGCAGCGCTCGGCTGGGACAAGGTCGATACCATACTCCTTGACATCGGCGTATCCTCCAGACAGATCGACGACGCGGAACGCGGCTTCTCGTTCCGGTTCGCCGACGCCCCGCTGGATATGCGGATGGACCGTTCCCGCGGTCGCACCGCCGCGGACATCGTCAACACGCAATCAGAAGAGGATCTCACGACCATATTCCGCGACTACGGTGAAATCCGGGAGGCACGCCGCCTCGCCCGCCGCATCGTCGAACTCCGCAAAACCAAACCTTTCCTCACCTGCGGGGACCTGGCGGACGTCTGCGACGACGTCCTCGGCGGGTTCCGCCGCAAAGGCGGACGCAAAGGTCCGCCCGCTCCCACTCTCGCGTTTCAGGCACTCCGAATCGCCGTCAACGGGGAACTCGACGAACTCCGCGACGGCCTTCAGGCGGCTGTCGATCTTCTGTCTCCCGGCGGACGCATGGCGGTCATCAGCTTCCATTCGCTGGAAGACCGCATCGTCAAGAACTTCATCCGGGACATGGCCATGAACTGCAAATGTCCGCCCGGCACCCCGGTCTGCATCTGCTCCTGGCGTGCCGTCCTGAACCCCCTGACCAAAAAGCCCGTCGAGGCCGACGAGCGCGAGCTCGCCGCCAACCCGAGGGCCGCCTGTGCCAAACTGCGCGCTGCCGAAAAACTTTAACCATATAACGAGAGAGCGGGACACACATGAACCAATTCACAAAAAAAACAAATCCGGCGGAAGCCGAACCCGGAACCGAACCGCAAAAGACCCACTGGGTCGCGGGCCTGATCGTCAAAATGGCGATGATGATGTTCGTCATCTTCATCGCGTTCTGCGCCCGCGTGCATCTGAACGACAAAACCGAGCAGCTTGCACGCGAGAAGGCACGCATCCTCGAGGAAATCCGCGAGAAGCGCACCGAGATCCAGACGCTTGTCGCGAAACGCGAATCGCTGCGCTCCTGGGACAACATCAACAAGAAGATCAACCAGTACAACCTCGCGCTCCGCGCCGTCAATCCGAGCCAGGTGCGCTACATGAAACGTTTCGAAGGCCAGGTCGCCGCACCATCTCAGTACGGCGGGGACACGCGCGTCGCGGACACCTCCGCGGGCGCGGCGCTGACCTCCGGAGGAATCCAATAACCTGAACCCCGAACCCCGCACACAGAAAGGACGACCGACATGACACTGTTCCGCTCCATGGCCATCCGCATGGCTCTCGTGTACATCCTGCTTATCTGCGGGTTCGGCTACGTCGCACGCGTACTCTACGACGTTCAGATCGCGCGTCACGGCGAACTCTTCGAAAAAGCGCAGCACACCTATACGACCCGGATCGAGACGCACGGCACGCGCGGCGAGATCTTCGACTTCGGCGGCTCGCTTCTCGTCGGGAACATCCCCACGATGGACATCGTCGGCGACCCGGCGAACATCTTCATCCTGAACGGCAAGGACAAGGACAAGACCGAAACGGAATGCCGCCTGATCGCGGACTTTTTCGAGAAATACTGCGAAAACGTCAGCTCCGACGAGGTCTTCCGCCGCCTCAGCCGCCGCACGTTCACGACCACGGACGCGAACGGCGAAAAGGTCGAACGCGACTGCCACTACGCCGTCATCGCGACGGGCGTCAAGTACGAGACCGCAAAGATGCTCAGGGATAAAGTGAAAGAGCTGTCCTTCCACGGCGTCTCCTTCACGAGCTCCTACCGCAGAAACTATCCGAAGGACACGATGCTGTCGAACATCCTCGGCCTCACGAACTTCTCCGCGGACAAGTTCGTCCCGGTCCAGGGCATCGAACGCTCCCTCAACGCCGCCATGACCGCCACCTCCGGCTCCATGGTCTACGAACGCGCCCGCAACGGACGGCCCGTGACCTTCACGAACAGCTCGAGCGAACCCACGCTCGACGGTTACGACATCTACCTCACCATCCGCGAGCCCCTGCAGGCCATCGTGGAGGAGGAACTCGACCATATGTGCGAACGCGTGAAACCGCACGCCGCATGGGCGATCCTCGTCGATCCGAAGACCGGCGACGTCCTCGCCGCCGCACAGCGTCCCACGTTCAATCCGAACGACCGCGCCACCATGACCCCGGAATCCTCCGCGAACCGCCTCTCCGAACTCGCGATCGAACCCGGCTCCATCATGAAGCCGTTCGTGGTCTCCTACGCGCTCGACCGGGGCTTCGTGACCCCGAACTCCATCGTCGACTGCGAACAGGGCGTCTGGAAGTACGCGGGCCGTCTCCTGCACGACACGCACAACGTCGGCAAGGTGTCCGTGACCGAAGTCATCAAGCAGTCCAGCAACATCGGAACGGCGAAGATCTCGGTCATGATGGGCGCGAAGAACCTCGACAACGCGCTTCGTTCCTTCGGTTTCGGACAGAAGACCGGGATCCAGCTCAAGCCCGAGACCTCCGGCATCTTCCGTCCCCTCGAAAAATGGGACTCCCTCTCCGTCTCGCGTTTCTGCATCGGACAGGGCATCGCGGTCTCCCCGCTCCAGCTCGCACGCGCCTACTGCATGATCGCGAACGGCGGCTACAAGGTCGATCTCCGCATCGTCGACCGCATCGAACGCGGCGACGACATCCGCGTCATGCCCGTGGTCAGGGAGACGAAGAGCATCTTCACGAATCCGACCACGAAAAAGATGATCACCGACATGATGATCGGCGTCACCGAGGCCGGCGGCACCTGCACGGAAGCCGCCATCGAGGGCTTCCATGTGGCGGGCAAGACCGGAACCGCGCAGAAGGTCATCAACGGCGCCTACTCCAACCGCTACTACGCCTCCTTCGTCGGGTTCGTCCCCGCCGAGGATCCCAAGTTCGTCCTCCTCGTCACCTGCGACGATCCCACGGTCGGCAGCCGTTACGGTGGTTCCGCCTCCGGCCCGACCTTCAAGGCCATCGCCGAACGCGCGCTCAAATACATGTACGTCCAGCCGCAGATGTCCAGAGAGGAATGGCTCGCGGAACGTTCCGCCGCCCAGAAGGCCCTGCACGAACGCAAGGTCCGCGAGGACGCGCTCGTCCAGGCGAGACGCGAGGCGCGCGACCGTCAGCTGAAGGAACAGCAGGCGAAGGAATCCGCGAAGAAGACCGGGACCACCGTCGCAAGCCGCCGGACAACGTCCTCCCCCTCGAAATCCACCACGATACGACGCTGATACCCTCAAAAAATCAATACAGACTTTCTCCTTGTACCCGCAAAAATGATTTCTCCCGTTTTTGCGGGTATTTTTTTCAAAGGACGCCTCCATCAACTGGAACGTTGGAGCGGATGATTGTTCAGCACGAGGACGAACAGGACGCGCAGGAAGAATCGAGCGAGGCGGCCTGAATGCGACCGCCGGAAATCTTCCTCATCGGGATTTGTCCGAATGCGAAAAGCCGAAGTCAAAATTGACGGAAGCGCCTGCAAAACGCTTTATTTCCTGAAATGACCCCGTTTTTTTTCAAAAAAAATCGCCGTTTTCGCTTTTTTCCGCTTGAAATAACCTCGTTCCGGCTTTATTATATAGTGGAAAACAAATAAACCGCAACTTTTCTTCAGGAGTTCCTATGAACAAAGTTCAAATCATGCCCTGCCTTGACATGCAGAACGGACGCGTCGTGAAGGGCGTCCATTTCATTGATATCGCCGACGCCGGCGACCCCGTCGCCTGCGCGGAAGCCTATTGCGCCGCCGGAGCCGACCAGCTCGCCCTGCTCGACATCAACGCCACGGTCGAAAACCGCGGCACGCTCCTCGACGTCGTCAAATCCGTCGCCGCGGCCGCCACCGTCCCGTTCACCGTGGGCGGCGGCATCAGCGACGAAAAGAGCGCGGAAGCCGTGCTTTCCGCGGGCGCCGACCGCATCTCCATCAGCTCCGCGGCCTACAAGAACCGCAATCTCCTCGCCAGCCTGGTCAAAGAGTTCGGCGCCGACCGCATCACCGCGGCCATCGACGTCGACGCGAACAAGTCCATGCCGTCCGGCTACGAGGTCTACATCAACGGCGGACGCACCGCCACAGGCACCGACGCGCTCGAATTCGCCAAGTTCGTCGACGACACCGGAGTCGACGTCATTCTCCCGACCAGCAAGGCCGGAGACGGCGCGCGCACCGGTTACGATCTCCCGCTTATCCGCACCCTCGCCCGGAACTGCCGGGCCGCCATCGTGGCCTCCGGCGGAGCCGGGACGATGGAGCATTTCTGCGAGGCAGCCGAGGCGGGCGCCTCCATCCTCCTCGCCGCTTCCGTCTTTCATTTCCACATGATCGACATCGGCGAGCTGAAAGCCTACCTCAAATCCAAAGGTCTCCAAGTAAACGCTTAACTTCGCGAGGTGTGACCATGAACAAAACCAGAACTTTTACCGCAGTCTGCTGCGCGGCATTGCTCGCTCCCGCGCTCTACGCCCAGCGCCCCGAATACGCCGGACTCATCGCACAGGAAGCCAGAGGCAACGCAAACGCCGCATTCCAGCTCTACGAACTCGCCCAGCGCGGACAGCTTTACTCCCGCAAGGATGAAAACGACCGCGCCGCACAGCGCTACCTCAACCGCGCCGCCGAGCTCGGCAGCATCTCCGCACGCTACGAATTCGCCCTCTCCCGTCTCTCCGGAATCGGTTCGCTCCGGTCCGGCCAGAAGACCGCGTTCGAGTATCTGCTTGAACTCGCCAAGCTTCAGCCCTCCAGAGAATTCACGCCCGAACAGTATTTCGAGGTTCACTCCCTCATCGGCGAATGCTACGAAAACGGCAAGGGCGTCCAGCCCAACCTCGACCTGGCGTTCCGCTACTATCTGTTCGCCTCCGTCCAGAACGAAAAAGCGCGCCTCGCCCTCGCTCGCATTTTCATGAAGGGCATCGACTCCATCGGGCTGAAGGCCAACCCCGACGCCGCGATGTTCGAGTTCTTCGACGTCTTCACGAGAAACGAAAAGCGCATCCCCGAGATCATCGGCATGCTCCGCGCGGCGGGCAAGGTCAACGACTTCTCGAAATTCCTGGAGCGCAAGGCGCGCGCCGGCGACCCCGTGGCGGCCTACTTCCTGGCCAGCAACACCTTCTCCGGCAACATCTTCCCCAAGGAAGTCCAGAAATCCCTCGAGATCTATGAGCTCGCGGTCCGCTACGGCGACCTGAACGCCGCCATCGACCTCGGCGACATCTACACGTTCGGGAAGAACTTCATCCCGGTCGACGAGGAAAAGGGCTTCGCCTACTACGACCTCGCGCTCGCGTCCGCCGACACGCGCGAGACCGCCGCGAAGCGCATGCTCCGCTACGTCGAGAAGAAAAACGATCCCTACGATCTCTTCAAGTTCAACATCCTCGCGAACGACCTCCGCAAGGCCAGGGACGTCATCCGCAGGAACGTCCAGATGAGCTGGTCCGCCGAGGACATTTACCTGAAGGCGAAGGAATTCAAGGACGGCCGGGTGCGCATGAAACAGTTCGACAAGCGTGCGCAGGCCGACTATTTCGAACGTCTCCACATGGCGTCCAACGCCGGCTACTTCCTCGCAGTCGAGGATTATTTCCGCGAGGCGGGCAGCCGCGAATACGCCCGCATGATCTGGGCGCTCGAACTTGATCCGCATCCCGAAGATCCCGACTGGCTCTACACGCTCTCCGTCTGCTACCGTTCCGGCGGCACGGACAACAAGAGCCGCGACTTCAAGAAATCCCTTGAATACATGATCAAGGCCGCCGACAAGGGCCATGTGACCGCCATGGACCTGCTGGTCAAGCTCTACACCCGCGGCGGCGCGCGCTACGGCGTGCCCGAACCCGTGCCCGAACTCGCCCAGAAGTACACCGACCTGCTCGTCCAGCACGACTACAAGCTCAAATATCCGGGCTATTTCAACGCCTACCTCGAAGAACTCGAAAAGGTCGAGGGCGAGGAATACGACCCCACCAGCCTGGATCCGGCATTCCGCTCCATCCAGACCAGCCCCCTCGCCGCCATGGCACTTTCCAAGATATTCATGAAGGGCAACGAGGACTTCAAGGTCGAAAAGGATGAAATGCTCGCGCTGGTCATGCTCCACGAAGCGGCGGCGAACGGGTACGAACCCGCCGTCCGCGAGCTCACCGACATCTGCAGGACCGGCATCTCCGACGTCATCGCAGCAAACGACGATTTCAGGAAAAAATACGAATCCCTGCTGACCTACGTCCCGAGGTATATCCAGAACGAGGACGGCTCCGCCGCCACCTCGACCGCCAAGCCGGTCGAGGATACCGCCGACCGCAATCAGCCCAGGATCCCGACTATCCGGCCCACGGTCCCGCGCCGCGGCTGGAGACCCGGCATGATCCCCGGAATGGGCGGCGGCATGATGGGTCCCGGCATGGGATCCGGCATGGGCCCCATGATCCCCGGCACCGTCCCCGGCACCGTCCCCGGCACTGTTCCCAGGACCACCATCCCCGGCACCGTTCCCGGAACCGTTCCCAGGACCACCATCCCCGGCACCGTTCCCGGAACCGTTCCCAGGACCATCCCCGGAACCATCCCCGGACCGCTTCCCGGAACCATCCCCGGACCTCTTCCCGGAACCGTTCCCGGCGGAATGGGCGGCATGCCCCCCGCCCCCGGAATGGGCGCCAGACCCGGAGCCGTCCCCGGACAGAATCCGGTTGCGGGCTCCGACGCGAAAAAGGCGGAACAGAAGGCCGACGAAAAACCGGCGGACAAACCGGCGGACGAACCGGCGGACGAACCGGCGGACGAAGACACTCTCTAACGCAGGAGGCGTGAAACTCGCATGAAAAAGTTACAGTTCATCCTGACGGCGGCGGTCCTTCTCGCCGCCGCCCTTCCCGTCTTCGCGCAGAGCGCCGCTTCCGGCGGCATCGTGGTCACGGCCGAGGCGAAAAATGCCAATCCGACGCTCGTTTTCACGGGCGGCCTGTCCGACCAGGCGCTGAACGCGAAGATCCAGTCCGATTTCGAGTACTGCGGCTGGTTCACCGTGCTGAAATCCGGCAAGGCGGCCTATCATGTCTCGGCAAAAGGCTCCCTGCAGGATTTCACGGTCACGATCTCGAACAGCGCGGGCGTCGCGATGAACTCGTTCCGCATCACGGACAGCAGGGAAGTCGACGCGGCCGCGCACACGGCGGTCGACACGGTCCTGAACAAGATCTTCGGCATCCAGGGCATCTGCCGCTCGAAGATCGTTTTCTCCGCCGCCACCAGCGCGAAAAACCGCGAGATCTTCATCTGCGACTTCGACGGAAAGAACATCAAACAGCTCACGAACCACAACACGCTCTGCGTCGAGCCCGTCTGGGCCCCCGATGGAAAGAGCTTCGTCTTCAGCTTCTACGGCCCCAGCTACACGAACCTCGTGCAGTACAACATGGAGACCGGGCTTTCCCGCAGGCTCACCCAGTACGGCGGCATCAACGCCGGCGGCTCGCTCTCGCCCGACGGAAAGACCCTCGCCATGATCCTTTCCCGCAGCAACCAGGTCGATCTCTACACGCGTCCGACGGAAAGCGGCGTCACGCCGAAACGTCTCACCAGCGGAAAAGCCGTCGAGGCGAGCCCGCGCTGGAGCCCGGACGGCAAAAAGCTCTGCTTCGTCTCCGACGCGAAGAACGGACGCCCCGTGCTCTGCGTGATCGACCCCTTCGCGGGCGGAAAGGCCGTTGAAATCTCCGGCCTCGTCGGCAGCGAACGCGTCGCGCCGTCCTGGTCCTCCGACAACAAGATCGCCTACTGCGCGAAGATCAACCGCAATTACGAGCTCCGCGTGGCGAAACTCAGCGCGGACGGCAAGTCCGGCGTCATGGAGGAGGTCGGCGTCGCGGGAAACAACACGTTCCCCGGCGAAGACCCGTCCTGGGCCCCCGACAACCGCCACGTCAGCATGACCGTGAACGGCGCGATCTACGTGATCGACACCCGCCTCGGCGCGAAACGCAAGCTCGTCTCCGGTTCGGGCAAGGTCGGCCAGTCCAACTGGTCGCCCATCCTGAAGTGACCCCGGAAAGGTTTTTCCTGTCGAAGGCATCCGTTTTTCCTTTATGACGAACCGTCAATTTCTCGACTGGCTGGCCGGGCTTGAATTCTTCGGCATCAAGCTCGGCCTCGACCAGACGCGCGCGCTCTTCCGCGCCGCAGGATCGCCCGAACGCGACCTGAAGTTCATCCACGTGGCGGGCAGCAACGGCAAAGGCTCCGTCTGCGCCATGATCGAATCCGGGCTCCGCGCCGCCGGATTCCGCACCGGATTCTACTCCTCGCCGCACCTCGTTTCCCCGTGCGAACGATTCCGCATCGACGGCCGTCCGGTCACGGAGGACGCCCTCTGCGCCGTTCGGGACGTCGTCCTGCCCGCCGTCGCGAAGCTGGAGCAGGACGGCATGAAACCGACCTATTTCGAGGTCACGACGCTCATCGCCGCGCTGCTTTTCGCGCGCGCGCACTGCGACTATGTGGTGTGGGAGGTCGGCATGGGCGGACGCCTGGATGCCACCAATATCGTCACGCCGCTCGTTTCCGTCGTCACCGGCATCTCCATGGAGCACACGCAGTACCTCGGCGACACGCTTCAGAAGATCGCGGGCGAAAAAGCCGGCATCGTCAAGCCCGGCGTCCCCGTGTACTGTTCCTCCGGCACCCCGATCCCAGCCCGCAACGTGATCGGATTCCGCGCCGCCGAGCTCAACGCGCCGTTCCGCATCCCCCCGGAACCTTCCGCGCCCGACTGCGTGCGCCTGCTCGACGGCGGCCGCACCGTGGAACAGCGTTTCACGTTCGACGACGTCCCGCTCACGCTCAGGCTCGCGGGCCCGCACCAGCGCAGAAACGCCGCGCTCGCGTTCTCCGTCCTGCGCTATCTCGCCGACCTCGGCGGCTTCGATTTCGCGGCGGCGATCGACGGTCTCCGGCATACGGCGTGGCAGGGGCGCTTCGACCTGTATCCCGAGTTCGGGCTCGTGCTGGACGGCGCGCACAATCCCGAGGGCATCGGCGTGCTCGCGGAAACCCTCCGCGAAGTTTTCCCCGGGCAAAGATTCCGCTTCATCTTCGGCGCGTTCTCCGACAAGGACACGGTCGACAGTCTCCGCGTGCTCGCTCCCCTCGCGACAGAATTCGTCTTCGTGCAGCCGGAATCCGCACGCCCCAGCAAGTCCGCCGCCGAGCTCGAATCCGAACTTGCGCGCATTGCGCCCGGCATCCCCGCGTCCGACTCCGCACTGGACCGCGCGCTCGAATCGCTTGATCCGGCGCGTCCCACCGTCCTCTGCGGCTCGCTGCATCTCTGCGGCGACGTCCTCGCGCGTCTGGGCGTCAAAGTCCGCTGACGTACGGAAAAAACAGGGGAACAGCCGTTCCGCCCGAGGCATTTTCCCGCCTGAAACAAGCTCAAAGAAAAAGCGTTGAAAATTCTGAAACAATAAGAGATTTCCCGTTCAAAACGACTGAACCGCAAAAACATTTTTTCCGGAAAAAACTTTCATTTTTCTTGCTTTTTCAGATTTCCGGTGTATATTATTTACTCCGTTTTGTTAAAAACCAAGAGGTAAGCCTAATGTCTTCTTCATCCATTGCCGAAAAAAATTTGGCGAGACTCGCGAAAACAAGCCTCGCACAAGATTTCGTCACCCGTCACAATGGCGAATGGAACCACACGGACTGGCTCGAATTCTGCGCCTTCCTTGAGGAAAACGGCTACACGCCCATCGACCTCGACCGCGTCGGTCTCCTCCTCGAACAGAAAAAATCCGAATTTTTCGAGCACCGCTGAGCCGCGGCGCCAGCCTTTCCCATGGCCGACAGTCCCGCCTCCGGCACGCTCTACATCGTCGCCACGCCCATCGGCAATCTCGAAGACATCACTCTGCGTGCGCTCCGCGTCCTGAAAGAAGCCGATCTCATCCTCGCCGAAGACACGCGCCGCACGGCCATCCTGCTCCAGCATTTCGACATCAGAAAGCCGCTGGAATCCTACCACATCTTCAACGAGCACGCGCGGACGCCCGCCCTCATCCGGCGCATTCAGAACGGCCTGACCGCCGCGCTCGTGAGCGACGCCGGCACCCCGTGCATCGCCGACCCCGGATTCATGCTCATCCGCGCCGCCGTCGAAGCGGGCATCGAACCGGTCATCATCCCCGGCGTCTCCGCCCTGACCTTCGCGGTCTCCGCGAGCGCCCTCCCCTCCGACCACTTCACGTTCCACGGCTTCGTCCCCGTCAAGAGCGGACGCCGCCGCGCCGAACTCGAACGCATCGCCGCCGACAAACGCACCGCGGTCGTCTTCGAATCGCCGTTCCGCATCGCCAAGCTCCTCGCCGAGGTCAGCGAGATCGTCGGCCCGGACACCCCGCTCGCGCTCGTCCGCGAGGCGACCAAGATCCACGAACAGATCCTCCGCGGCCCGGCGGCGCAGCTCGCCGAACAGGCGAAGAAAGTCAAATGGAAAGGCGAGTGTGTGCTCGTGATCGACGCCCGCGACGCCTCGGACCGCGCGAACGACGCCGCCCGCGAAGTTTCCCCCGCCGACGACGGCGCGGAAGACTGATTTTCTCCTCGGTTTCTCCTCACACTTCCCCATCCTTCCCCGTGTCCGTGCGAAGCCCGACACTGCCGCCGTGGAGGGCTTGCCTTCCCCCCTCGGCTTTCCCTCACATTTCCCGAAACGGTCATTTTTCGTCTTTTTTTCACGCTTTTTGAGTGATTTCCGCTGATTTATGTTTGACTTTAAACAGTTTTCATGTATATTATCTTTGCGACAAAACTATTTTTCACAAAAGACACTTTCCAGAAAAGAGACCACTTCATGAAAAACGCCTCCCGTTTCTCCGCTCTCGCAGCCGTCCTCCTCGCGGGCGCAGTCTCCGCGTGCACGACCATCCGTGAACTTCCGCCCGACCCCGCCGACGCCGAGATGAGCGTCGAGCAGACGGAGGAACGCGAATACTCCCGCAAGCTGCTGGAAGCCTTCCTGAAGAACGACGCGTCCGGGTTCATCGACCTGCTCTCGCCCGAGATGAAGGAGGAGTTCGGCAAGGACAAGTTCGAGCTTTCGCGCAAGGTCATCACTGAAACGCTCGGCAAGCCGGTCTCGTTCAGCTACGTCACCGCGCTCGAACACATCGCGATCACCCCGTACATCTGGAAAGTCCGTTTCGTGCTCAAGAACAAAGAGGACAAGGAATACTACAGCGAAGCGCTGTTCCGCGTCCTAGCCGGACACGACACGCAGGGCAACGTGATCATCGTCGGCTTCAATTTCCTTTGATCCGGACGAACGGCGTTCCCGGGATCCCCCCCCACACACAAAACACAAAACAAAACGGAACCTCGCGTTCCGGGGCCGTCCTTGTTTCTTCCGCTCATATCAACCCTCACACATACCCTCACACTCAACCACGAAAACCACATGAACAAGACCGCAAGAACTCTCCTCTGCCTGGCAGCCGGGACGCTGTGTCTCGTCTCCCTCGCCGCGGACGACGCGTCGCAGGACGACGGCTCCGCAAGAACCATCCATCTGAAGCAGGACGACGGACAGATCCGCTTCGACAGCCGCGTGTACGAGCTGAAGAACGTGACTTCCGAGTCCGTTCTGCCGTTCGTGAACTCCGCGATCCAGCGCTACAACCGCAGCTCCACGATCCGCCGCGTCACGGCGATCGCCCCGGACGCCAAGGATGCGATCCTCGTCTCCACGGGCAAGGATTTCCTGCCCTACGTCGACCAGATCGTCGCCGCGCTCGACCGTCCCGGCCAGAAGGGCATTCAGGGCACCGGCGTGGCGCGCATCGCCTACACGCCGAAATACCGCGCCGCGCAGGAACTCACCGACCTGATCGACAAGACGCTCGGCACGTCCGCCGGCAAGTCCTATGTGAACGACGAGACCAACACGATCTTCTGGCGCGACCAGACCGACGCCGCGCGCGGCACGCTCGAATTCATCGAAACCGAGCTTGACCGCCCCCTGCCCCAGGTCGCGCTCCGCCTCAACTACTACGAACTCCGCGACAGCGACCTCAAGGACTGGGGCTTCGACTATCTCGCGTGGAAGAACGGCCCCGGCGTGAACCTGCTCAACCTGAGCTACAACGCCGGCCGTCTCGCCGTCGACCAGGTCCTGGAAGACCTCCAGTTCGTCGCCACCTCCACCTGGGGCTACGGCGGATTCTTCACCGCGCCGCAGTTCGACATGAGCTTCATCCGCTGCCTCCAGCAGTCCGGCAACGCCGCCGTCACCGCGAACGTCTCCCTCACCATGGTGAACACTCCGGTCCGCTCGCTCGAAGAGTATGCGATGCTCCGCGGCGTGCAGGAATCCGCCGCCGACAAGGCCCCGTTCATCTACCGCGCCTCCATGGAGCCGGAATACCAGAACATCGCCAAGAACGTCCTCGGACGCACGTTCGTCGGCAAGAGCTACTACGAGGACGAGGACGGCAACAAGTTCTCCAATCCCCCGGCGCTCGACGTCCAGATCATCAACCCCTTCATCTGCCTCCCGCAGGAAAACGCCCCCGCCGGAGCCTACAATGAAAAATACAAAGTGACCGATTCCGCCGCCGACCTCAACAAGGACATGGTCAAGACCGACGGCTGCGTGATGTTCGACTACTCCCTGTTCTTCAAGGACGTCGTCGAGCGCGGCAACACCGGCGCCGAGCTCAGCAACAACGTTCTCTGCGCGGGCGCGGCCACCCTCGGACTCGGACGCGAAAAAGTCCTCACCGTCTACGAAAAGGAAAACGACGTCGAGCAGACTATCGGCCTCCCGATCCTCTGCCGCATCCCCGTCATCAAATACCTCTTCAGCACCGTCACCAGCATCAAGGAACGCACCTACGTGATCGTGACCGCCGAAGCCGTCCTGCTCCACCCCGAGGAGAAGAAAGGCATCCCGCAGACCGAAAGCGTCAACAAGGACGTGAAGCGCCGCATCGAGAATCCCTTCCGCGCCAGCGAAGACGACGCCCCGAAGGCTGTGCCCGCCGCCGAACAGCAGGCCGAAACCGAACAGAATGCCGAAAGCGAGGACTGATCCATGAAAACCAAACTCTACAGAAACATCATCCTGACGTTCGCCGCCGGACTCCTCGCGGCTTCCTGCAACTCCGACCAGCTCCCGCAGCCCCCGCCGAACGTTTCCATCCTGGAAGGCGCGAAGGTCCCCTCCCAGATCACCGTCACTCCGCAGGCCATCCCCGGCTCCGCCAAGAGCGAACAGGGCGCCCCGACCGGCGGCTACGGCCCGTCCAACGTCCAGGCGCAGCTGAAGATCGACGTGAAGGACGGCACGAAGGAGATCACCGTCATCCGCGACAACACCGATCCGCTCGTGATCACGAAGCCCTACACGATCAAGAACGCCGACCCCTACGCGGTCCGCAGCTACCTTGAAGCCGCCGTCGGCGCGCGCAGCGTCAGCACCAGCCCCGCCCAGGCCACCGCAGTCAAGTTCGACGACGGCACCGGCGTGGTCCTCGTCTCCGCCGAGGAATACCGCTTCAGCGACAACGAGGACGGTCGCGGCATCGACAGCATCGTCGCCGCGCTCGACCGCAAGGGCCTGACCTACTCCGGCGACGCCGGGACGCGCATCTACTTCCCGCGCGCCAGCAAGGCCGCGAACCTCCGCGACATGCTCCTGAAGGTCGGCTCCTCCGAGCTCGATCCGCAGTTCGAGATCTCCCCCAGCACGGTCCTGGTCGACGGCGAGCTGAACGCGCTCGTGGTCTGCGCCCCGGAATGGTCCTGGGAAGACATGCGCAAGCTCCTCGCGAGCTACGACCGCCCGATCCCCGAGGTCAAGATCTCCTACCGCATCATCGAGATCTACGCCGAGAACGACGACCGCATCGGCGTCGACTTCCAGAGCTGGAAGAACAACGAGGGCGTCGACCTCTTCTCCGCAGGAGCCATGATGAGCCGCAACTGGGGCACCTTCTTCACCAGCAGCGTCCAGGACACCGGCTTCAACAAGGTCTCCTACTGGAACTTCAATCCGAAGTGGAACACCCGCTACCTCGACTTCATGACCTCCATCGGCAAGGCGAAGATCCTCGCACGCGGCGAGATCGTGGCGCAGAACCGCACCGTCTCCACCGTCCAGGTCGCCTCCGGATTCTTCTATGACCGCACGTTCTACACCGCCGGCGCGAAGACCATCGCCGAGGGCACGGGCGAGTTCGCCTACACCGATCCGAACCCGGACACCATCCTCCGCGAGGCCGTCACCAAGATCCAGCCGCTCGCCAAGATCCAGGAGTTCTACAAGGACGCGAAGACCGGCGCGATCATCCGTCCCGACGGCTACACGCTCCGCACCATGAACACCCAGACCGGCACGAACACCTACGGCGACGTCTCCGCAAAGGTCTTCGGCAACGACTCCAAGACCAGCCCGCTCGCCAAGTTCCTCACCGGCTACGTCAAGGCCGACGGCACCGTCGTCAACGGCGCCTACTACAACACCAACTGGGACAACGCGAACGCCGCCCCCGGCGTCATCCACGGCTGGCTCCAGTACCCGATGGTCACTGACGGCTTCAAGTTCGACCTCCGCGTCACCCCGGTCGTCACCTCCAAGGCCGCCAAGATCACCTTCGACCTCGACAGCATCTCCCTGCTCGGCTGGAACGCCGACGGCTCCGCACGCATGAGCAAGTCCCAGACCGGCACGACCTTCCAGATCGGCACCGAGGCCGAGGAATTCGTGATCGGCGGCCTCAAGAAATCCGAGTCCGTCCGCAGCACCGCCGGCCTGCCCTTCCTGAAGGACATCCCCATCATCGGCCGCGCCGTCTCCACCGAGTCCGAGTCCATCAAGCAGTCCCAGCTCGTCGTCATCGCCAGGGTCGAATACTCCAACCCCGACGACGCCGTCGGCGAGGAGATCTCCGAGGACCTCGGCAAGATCGTCAAGAGCGTCAACAAGGGCATGACCAGCCGCGTCGGCAACATGTTCTTCCAGCAGTACGGACTCGACGACGACCGCTCCGACCGCGTCGACCGTCTCGACAAGGTCGGCAACTTCATCAACGATGACTATCAGGAGATGAAGTGATGAAGAAGAACGGCGGCAGACAGGCGAAGCGCCCCGGAGCCGGGGCGCCGCTTCCTGAGACCTCGCCGGACCTCGAGGCGCTCAAGAAGATGGTCCGTCTCCTCGAACGCAAGCACCGCGCGTTCCTTGAGCAGGACTGGAAGGAGCACGCCTACGAGATCCAGCGCAGCCAGTTCAACCAGCTCATGATCGTCCGGTTCGCCATGCCGTGCAACCTCAGCCGCATCATGGCGGTCACCGGGCTCACCTCCGCCGGCGCGTCCCTCTTCGTCGACAAGCTCGTCCAAAGCGGATACCTCATCCGCACCGACGACCCGAACGACCGCAGAAACGTCCGGATTTCGCTCTCCGAAAAGGGCGCGAAGTTCATCGGCGAGGTCGTCGACAGGTTCAACGCCTTCATCGAGGGCTACCTCCGGACGTGTACCCGCGAGGAGCTCGCCGTCGTGTCCCGGGCGATGGACATCATCAACAGGACGATCGACGACGGGGAGGAAGGCGCGTAATTCAAGCCCGATTCCTCCTCACGCAAGCTCAACGTCATTCCCGCCGCCTCTCACCCGGAGACGGCGGGATTTTTTTGTGCCCGGACACGCCCGAAGCGTTATCGTACCGCGGGAAAATGAACACGGCGGCACGGCGGAAACGTTAAAAAAAGTTACGGTCCATGACAAATAGTCAATGGCGGAAAACGGGGATTCGTGCGGAAAGCAGTTTAGAGATTACACAAAAACAAAATTTGAGGTTTTTACATTTCTCCACAAAAACTACATGCTTTTATCATATTTTACATATCTTTTACTATTGAAAAATCAAATCCGCGATTGTATATTATCGCTGAAAACCCGAATCAACCAAACAAGTGAGCTCAAGTTCCCCTCGCCAGGGGGCGGAAGGAACCGGCTCACGCAAACAAATCACAAGGAGTTCTCAATATGAAACTCGGTCATTTCCTCGGTTGCGCAGCGGCGATCGCCCTCGCGATCACGGTCTTCGCACAGGCTCCGGCCGGCCCCGGCGCAGGCGCTGGTGCTGGTAACGGCGGCGCTCCCGCCATGGGCGGCTTCGGCGGCTTCGGCGGCGGTATGGGCGGCGGCCAGCAGAACCAGACTCCGGCCGTTGACATGGCGACTCTCCCCGGCGGCATCCGCAGCGAAGAACCCGAAAAGGCCGACGACAGCGGCTTCCCGATGGTCAAGGACCTGAAGGCCTCCGACGCGTATCCGGAAGTCATGAAGTTCCGCGACGGCACCGCCGTGACCAAGGACAACTGGGCGAAGCGCGCCGAAGAGATCAAGAAACTCTATGAATACTACATGTACGGCGTGTGGCACGATGGCTCCGAAGTCGACGTGACCTACAAGATGAACGAAGGCGACAACAACGGCCGCAAGTCCATGACCGTGACCGTCACGCGCAAGAGCACCGGCAAGTCCGGCACGTTCGACGTGAACATCACGCTCCCGACCGCCAGCGACGAAGTCAAGATGCCGGAAGGCGGCTGGCCCGTCGTCCTCGGCATGCACGGCGCGCAGGAAGCGGTCGCGGCGTCCCGCGGCTATGCTTCCATGACCTTCGGCGGTGGCGGCGGCTTCATGGGCGGCGTCACCAACATCGCCGCTGACAACAACCGTCACACCGGCCTCTTCTACGATCTGTATCCCTACGGCGAAGACTGGAAGGAACAGACCGGCGAACTCCTCGCCTGGAGCTGGGGCATCTCCCGCATCATCGACGCCCTCGAAAAGGGCGCGGGCAAGGAACTCAACATCAACCCGAAGAACACCATCGTGACCGGCGTCTCCCGTTACGGCAAGGCCGCCATGGTCTGCGGCGCGTTCGAGCCCCGCATCAAGATGTGCGCTCCGTCCTGCTCCGGCGCGGGCGGCGTGGCGATGTACCGCTACGTCTCCGAGGGCAAGACCTACGACTTCTCCAGCAAGAACGATTCCAAGGAATACAAGTACGGCCGGAACGAACCGATC
>JAFXUM010000152.1 GCA_017524965.1 Lentisphaeria bacterium
AAGGACACCAAGGCCGAGGGCGAAATGGAAGTCACCGCCGTCGACAACTCCAAGATCCAGCTCCCCGCGGGCAAGACCTACGCCGTCTATGAAAACCCGCAGCCCCAGGGCCAGATGCAGCCCGGCGGCAACCGTCCCGGCGGCATGGGCGGCTTCGGCGGCGGCATGGGCGGCGGACGTCCCGGCGGCTTCGGCGGCGGCCGCGGCCCCGGCATGGGCGGCCAGCCCCAGCAGTCGCTCGTCAGCATCCTCAACGCCGCGGGCGGCAATTTCCAGAGCTATCAGCCCGGCGGCAGCCTGAAGCCCGATGTGCTCGTCGTGACCCAGCGCTACCCCGTTCCGCAGAGGATCCCGGCGAACTCCATCGCCACGCCCGACGGGACCGCCGGCGCGTTCCGCCTGACCTTCCTCGTCGACGGCGAAAAGCGCGCCGAACGCAACGTCCGCCAGCTCGAACTGGCGCTCCCGGACGGCGGCACGCCCGATCCGAACGTGCCCATGACCGCCGGTTACACCGTGCTCTTCGAGGGCCAGTACATGCCGAACGCCGACGGCGACTACAACTTCAAGATCGAAGGTCCGACCAAGGCGGACGACCAGCTGAGCTTCAAGGTCGACGGCAAGGAAATCGCGGTCGGCGCCGACGGCACCGCCAAGGTCACGCTCTACCGCGGCGTCCCCGCGCAGCTCGCCATTTCCATGACCAAGAAGACCGCCCAGCGCTTCAACGTCCTCTGCTTCCCGCCGAACGGAAATTCCGTCGACGTGAACGCGGTCGTCGAGCTCGCGAAGTCCGGCACGCAGGTCATCGTCCTCAACGACGTGGAAAACTGGGCTCCGACCATCGCCGCCGCGAACGGCAACCTGAAATATCTCGGCAGCTTCCGCCTCGGCAACAACTGGGTCGGCGGCCAGTTTTTCTGCAAGGACCACCCCGTCTTCAACGGCTTCCTGAAGCCCGCCGTCCTCGACTACGCCTTCGACGCCGCCGTCTCCAATCCGCGCTCCGCCATCATCATGGAAGGCGACGAGGAGCTGATCTCCGGCGCGTGGCATTCCCTCGGATGCCGCATGGGCACGGCAATCGGCCGCGCGAAGACCGGGTCCGGCTCCTTCTTCTACACCACGCTCGGGCTCACGAACTACAACGACCCCGTGTGCAGAAGGCTCCTCTTCAACCTGATCGAGTACGCAGCCGGACGCAACCGCTCCGACATCGTGGACAGCCACCTCGATTCCGAAGGCAACAAGCCCTGATTCATGCGAAACATCCGGCGGGCCGTCCGCATTATCGGACGCCTGCCTCATTCACGGCGGCAGTTCTCATTTCCGGGAACTGCCGCCGGTCTTTTTCCCGGCCGTCGTCATGCGGTCGTCCGCCGTTCATGCGGCGTCCGGGTGACGCGGAGGGAAAGACATGCCGCACCGATCCCGCGCCTCGCCTCTCCCCGTCCCGGGGCTTTTTTGCAGGGAAAATCCCTTTTGAGCTTGCAAAACGCGCGCATGTGCTTTATATTTAGATGGATTATTTTTCCAAAAAACCAACACAAACGGAGAACCCCCGAATCATGGACTACGATTTCACCGCCATCGAAGCGAAATGGCAGAAATACTGGGACGATCATCAGACGTTCCGGGCGACCGACGACACCACGAAGAAAAAACTCTACGTCCTGGACATGTTCCCCTACCCGAGCGGAGCCGGCCTCCATGTCGGCCACCCGGAAGGCTACACCGCCACGGACATCTATTCGCGCTTCAAACGCATGAACGGCTTCAACGTGCTGCATCCGATGGGATGGGACGCGTTCGGGCTGCCCGCCGAGCAGTTCGCGATCGAGACGGGCACGCACCCGTCCGTGACGACCGCGAAGAACATCGCGAACTTCAAGCGCCAGATCAAGATGCTCGGGTTCAGCTACGACTGGAGCCGCGAGATCAACACCACCGACCCGAAGTATTTCCGCTGGACCCAGTGGATCTTCCTCCAGCTCTACAAGAAGGGCCTCGCGTACATCGACGAGGTCCCCGTGAACTGGTGCCCCGCCCTCGGCACCGTGCTCGCCAATGAAGAGGTCATCGACGGCCGCAGCGAACGCGGCAACCACCCGGTCATCCGCCGCCCGATGAAACAGTGGGTCCTTAAAATCACCGCCTACGCCGAACGCCTGCTCGCGGACCTTGACGGCCTCGACTGGCCGGAAGGCATCAAGGAAATGCAGCGGAACTGGATCGGCAGAAGCGAAGGCGCGGAAGTCGTGTTCCAGCTCGACGGGCACCCCGGCAAGACGCTGACCGTATTCACCACGCGCCCGGACACCCTCTTCGGCGCGACCTACATGGTCCTCTGCCCCGAACACGAACTCGTCGACGAGATCACCACGCCGGAACACGCCGAGGAAGTCGCCGCCTACAAGAAGCGCACCGCGTCCATGAGCGACCTTGAGCGCACCGGACTCAACAACGAGAAGACCGGCGCGTTCACCGGCGCGTACGCCATCGACCCGGTCAACGGCGCGCGCATCCCGGTCTGGATCTCCGACTACGTGCTGGCGAGCTACGGCACCGGCGCGATCATGGCGGTCCCCGCCCACGACGACCGCGACTTCGCGTTCGCGCAGAAGTTCAATATTCCGGTCATCCCGGTGATCCGGCCCGACGAGGCCGCCGCGGCGAAGGACAAGGTCGACGTCGAGGGCGTGCTCGCCGGAAAAGTCTGCTGGATCGGCGACGGTCCGCTGATGAACTCCGCGAACGACGACGGACTCAGCCTCAACGGCCTGCACGTGAACGAAGCGAAGAAGCGCATCATCGACTGGCTCGAATCGAAGGGCATCGGCAAGCGCACCGTGAACTACAAGCTCCGCGACTGGCTCTTCAGCCGCCAGCGTTACTGGGGCGAGCCCTTCCCGATCATCATCATGGACAGCGGCGAGATCCGCATGGTCCCCGAGGACGAGCTCCCGCTCACGCTGCCCGATATGAAGGACTTCAAGCCGTCCGGAAACGGCGAATCCCCGCTCGCGAAAGCGACGGACTGGGTGGACTACGTGGACCCGAAGACGGGCGAACACGGCCGCCGCGAGACCAACACCATGCCGCAGTGGGCGGGTTCCTGCTGGTACTACCTCCGCTACATCGACCCGCACAACGACCAGGCGTTCATCGACCCCGCGAAGGAAAAATACTGGATGCCGGTCGACCTGTACGTCGGCGGCGCGGAACACGCCGTGCTGCACCTGCTCTACGCGCGCTTCTGGCACAAGGTCCTCTACGATCTGGGCCTCGTCTCCACCAAGGAACCGTTCCAGAAGCTCGTTAATCAGGGCATGATCCTCGGCACGTCCTACAAGGACGCCCGCGGCGCGCTCGTCCCGACCAACCTCGTCGACCTCACCGGACCCGAACCGAAGCACAAGGAGACCGGCGAAAAGCTCGTCGAATTCCCCGCCAAGATGTCCAAGTCGCTCCGCAACGTCGTCAACCCCGACGACGTGGTCCGCGAGTACGGCGCCGACAGCATGCGCCTCTACGAGATGTTCATGGGCCCGCTCGAGGCGGTCAAGCCGTGGAACACCCGCGGCGTCGAAGGCGTCTTCCGTTTCCTCAAGCGCTCCTGGCGCATGATCATGCAGACGCCGATCACGGACGAACCCGTCCCCGCCAACCTCCGCCGTCTGCTCCACGCGACGATCAAGAAAGTCACGGAGGACACGGACACGCTCAATTTCAACACCGCCATCAGCCAGATGATGATCTTCCTCAACGACTTCTCCAAGCTCGAAAAAATGCCGCGCGAAGCCGCCGAAACGTACGTCCTGCTGCTCGCCCCGTACGCGCCGCACATCGCGGAGGAGATGTGGGAGGGCCTCGGCAAACAGGCCCCCGTCTCCCTGGCGCAGTGGCCGAGCGTCGACGAATCGCATCTGCAGGTCGAGGAACACGAGATCCTCGTGCAGATCTGCGGCAAGCCGAAAGTACGCATCATGATGCCCGCCTCGCTTTCCGCCGACGACATGAAGAAGAAGGCGCTGGAGGACCCGGAGGTCGCCGCCGCGCTCGCGGGGAAGACCGTCGTGAAAGCCATCGCCGTCCCCGGCCGTCTCGTCAACATCGTAGCAAAGTGACCGCCCCATGAATTTCGACAAAGAATACATCGACATCTTCGAGCATTACGAGCCGGTCTGCATCGACCTCGGCCCCGGCGTCATGAACGACCTGTCCGCCGAATTCCTGCTCTCGGAGGAAAAGCCCGTCGTCACGTTCGTGATCGGCGGCAGCTCCATCACGCGGTCCGGCGCGCGCGCCGACATGACGAACATGATGCTCCACTCCGAATTCGAGTCCCGCCTCGTGTGCGGCATCCCCGCCGAACCCGACCTGGACGACGTCGCGCGCATCATCGAGGCGCTGAAGGAAAGCCAGTCCACGGAAGTCGTCGCCATCGGCGGCGGCAGCGTGCTCGACGCCGCGAAGGCCGCCTGGGCCGCCTACCAGACCGGGCTCGACGTCTCCGCGCTCTTCGGCGTCAACAAAATCACAGAGAAGTTCCCCGGAAAGGAATTCCGGCGCATCATCGCCGTCCCGACCACCGCGGGAACCGGCTCCGAAGTCACGCCGTACTCGAACATCGTCGACCGCGCCGCGGGCGTGAAACGCCTCATTTCCGACAGACAGATCGTGCCGCGCATGGCGCTCGTCGATCCGAGCTACGGTCGGTCCATGTCGGGCGGCCTCACCGCCGCGACCGCGCTTGACGCGCTCACGCACTGCATCGAGGCGCTGCTGAACACTGGTTCGCCGGAAACGAAGTTCGCCACGAACCACAACGCCGTCTATGCGGTCCGCCTCATCCGCGACAATCTCCCGCTCGTCTTCCGCGACCCGAACGACGTCAACGCCCGCGAACGCCTCTGCGCCGCCGCGACCATCGGCGGCATCATGATCGCCGACCGTCCGACCTCGCTTCCGCACCTCGGCAGTTTCTCGTTCTACGGCCAGGTCCCGCACGGAATCGCCGCCTCGATGCTTCTGCCGCCCTTCTGGCGCTACTACCTCGCGGAAAAGGCCGTCGCGGAACGCACCATGCTGCTCGCAGACGTCTTCCCGTCCGATGCGCCGCAGAAGACGCCGGAAGCGGTCGTGGACGCCGCCGCGGCTTTCATCGCGCTGCATGCCGGGGTGCCGAAACTCTCCGCCCTGCCCTGCTTCGACGCCGCCATGGTCGGCAGGATCGCCGCCGACGCGGTCAAGAATCCCATGAAACTCGCCTCGGCCCCGCGCCCGGTCTCTCCGGAAAACGCCGCCGAAATCATCTCGGAAATCCTCAAAAAGGAGCTGTGACCATGAAAATCGTGTTCGCGCCCGACAAGTTCAAGATGTGCATGAAAAGCTCGACCGTCTGCCGTGTCCTGGAAAAAGCTTTCCGCACCGTCTTCCCGGACGCCGAACTCGTTTCCGTGCCGGTTTCCGACGGCGGCGAAGGCATGACGCACGCGCTTGCCGACGCCCTCCATGGCGAAATCCGCACGGTCACGGTCACTGGCCCGGACGGCAAGCCCGTCACGGCCGAATTCGCGCTCATCAACAACGGCCTCACCGCCGTCTTCGAAATGTCCTCCGCCAGCGGGCTCTACCTCGTCGAACCGCTCAAACGCGACCCGATGACCGCCACGACCTACGGCACGGGCGAAGTCATCCGCGCCATCCTGGACCTCGGCGTCCGCGACATCCTGATCGGCCTCGGCGGATCCGCCACGGTCGACGGCGGCGCGGGCATGGCGCAGGCGCTCGGCTACGGCCTGCTCGACCCGCGCGGACGCGAAATACCCCGTGGCGGCGGCGCGCTTCACATGCTCAACCGCATCGCCGTCGCCGGAGCCGACGTCCGGCTTCAGGATACGCGCATCACGACCGCGTGCGACGTCCGCAACCCGCTTTCCGGGCCGTTCGGCGCGGCACAGGTCTTCGGTCCGCAGAAGGGCGCCACGCCCGACATGGTCGCGAAGCTCGACCACAATCTCCGCCACCTGTTCGACGTCTGGAACCGCCAGTCCATGCTGCTCCCGAAGGAAATGCCCGGCGACGGCGCGGCGGGCGGACTCGGAGCCGGTCTCCGCGCGTTCTGCGGCGCTCAGCCGAAATCCGGCGCGGAACTCGTCCTCGACGCCATATCGTTCCGCCGCCGCATCGCCGGCGCGGACCTCGTCGTGACCGGAGAAGGACGCACGGATTCCCAGACCGCCGAAGGCAAGCTCTGCAGCACGGTCGCACAGGCCGCGCACCGCGAGGGCGTCCCCGTCCTGCTGCTCTCCGGCTCGGTCGAATGTCTGCCCGAAGAGCTCGCGAAGACCTACGATTTCGCTCTCAGCACGTCCACCGGACGCCGCACGCTCGAAGAAGCCATGTCGGCGGGCGCGGACGACCTCTATTTCACGGCGGTCAACGCCGCCAGACTCTTCCAGCATACGGCACGCCCATGAACACTTCATCCGACGCCCCGGACCGCACCGGCATGATCCTGATCCTCTCCGGCCCCAGCGGATCCGGCAAATCCACCATCTACAAAGCCGCCATCGGCGATCTCGGCGGCATCGAATTCTCCGTGTCCTGCACCACGCGGCAGCCGCGCCCCGGCGAGGTCGACGGACGCGACTACTATTTCATCACCCGCGAGAAATTCGACGCGCTCGTCGCGGAAAACGCCTTCGCGGAACACGCCGAGGTACACGGCAACTGCTACGGCACGCTCAAATCCGAACTCCTCGACCGCGTCCGGCGCGGGATCGACGTCCTGCTCGACATCGACGTTCAGGGCGCGGCCCAGCTCCGCGCGCTCTGCGCCGATTCCTCCGAATTCTGCGAGGCGTGCGAATTCATCTTCATCATGCCGCCGTCGTTCGAGGAGCTGGAACGCCGCCTCCGCGCACGCGGCACCGAGACCGAGGAATCCATTCTCCGCCGCCTCGCCAACGCGAAGGGCGAAATGGAGCACGCGCACGAATACGACCACATCATCGTGAACGACGACCTCGGCCGCGCCGTGAAGGAATTCACCGACCTTATCCTCGGCCTCCGCAGCCACCCGAAACGCAGACGCACCGTCTGACAACCACGGAGTACGCACATGAACGGCAAAAACATCATCCTCGGCGTCACCGGCGGCATCGCCGTCTACAAGTCCGCCGACCTCTGCTCCAAGCTCGTTTCCGCAGGATTCGACGTCCGCGTCGTCATGACCGCGAACGCCCTCCGCCTCATCTCCGACCGGATCTTCCTCACGCTCTCGAAACACCCCGTGCTGACCGACCTTTTCTCCGGCCTTCAGCCGCGCCCCGAACACGTCGACCTCGCCGAGTGGGCGGATTTGCTCGTCGTGGCGCCCGCCACCGCGAACTTCATCGGCAAGTACGCGTCCGGGATCGCCGACGACGCGCTGACCACGACCGCGCTCACCTTCCGCGGCTCCGTGCTGCTCGCGCCCGCCATGAACGAAAACATGTGGAACAGCCCGGTCGTGCAGGACAACCTCGCGAAGATCGTTGACAAGCTCGGCGTCCGCACGGTCGGCCCCGACACAGGACACCTCGCCTGCGGCACGTCCGGCAAGGGGCGCATGGCGGAGCCCGCCGACATTCTCGAAGCCGTTCAGAAGATTCTCTCCGCATGAACCTGCTGATCGTCGAGGAACGCGACCTGTCGCCGGAACGCGAATTCACGGTCGGCGGCGAACACGCCGAACACATCTTCTGCATCCTCCGCGCGAAGCCCGGCGACGTCATCCGCGCGGGCATCCTCGGCGGCGGCATCGGCACGGCGCGCGTGCTGGAATCCACGCGGCATTCCGCCCGGCTCAAACTGGAAGACACGTCCAATCCGCCGCCCGCGCCGTCGAACATCCTCCCCGTGATCGCCCTGCCCCGTCCGCAGAGTTTCAAGAAGACGCTCCACTTCATCGCGTCGTCCGGCATCCGCCGCGCCGTGTTCTTCCACGCCGCGAAGACCGAAAAAAGCTACTGGACCAGCTCGTGCATGGCGCCGGACGCGATCCGGTCCGTGCTGATCGAGGGACTGGAACAGGGCTGCACCACTATTCTGCCGGAGCTGACATTCGTACGCTCCCTGCGCGAGTTTTTCGGCTCGGGACTCTCCGCGCAGCTCACGGACGGCGCGACCGCGATCATCGGGCATCCCGTCGACGCCGCCCCCTGCCCCGTCGCACTCCCCGGGAAAGTCGTGCTCGCCATCGGCCCCGAGGGCGGATTCACGCCGGACGAAGTCGCGGCGTTCCGCGCCAACGGCTATGCGCCCGTCACGTTCGGGCCGCACATCCTCCGCGTCGAATTCGCGCTGTCGTTCCTCGCCGGACGCCTCGCATTCATGGAACCGGACGCATGAAAACGCCGCGGAATCCCCCGGTTTCCGGCGCGCCCCTCACCGCCGCCGGACTCGAACACGCCATGCTCGTGCAGGCGAATCCCGCCGACGCGAAGATCCTCATGTCATTCTTCAAAACCGGGAAAGGCCAGTACGGCGAAGGCGACAAGTTCCTCGGCTGCAAAAACCCCGTGACCCGCCGCACGGCAAAGGCGTTCCGGGACCTCCCCGTACGCGAGGCCGTCCGCGCCGCGCGTTCCGAATGGCACGAGATACGTCTCTGCGCCCTGCTCATTCTGGCTGACAAATATCAGTCGAAAAAGTCCAACGATAAGGACCGCGCCGCCATCTTCGAACACTATGCCCGCCTCGCCCGGGGCGGATTCGTCAACAACTGGGACCTGGTCGACCTGACCGCGCCCGGCATCACCGGAGCGTATGCGTTCGAACACGGTGCGGACACGCTGGAACGTTTCGCCGCGTCCGGTCATCTCTGGGAGGAACGCATCGCCGTCCTCTCCATGTTCCCGTTCATCCGCGCGAACCGGCTGGAAATCCCGTTCCGCATGGTGGACCGGTTTCTGGCGCATCCGCACGACCTCATGCACAAGGCGTGCGGCTGGATGCTCCGCGAGATCGGCAAACGCGACCGCGCGGCGCTGACCGCCTATCTGGAGCAGAACAAAGTGAGGATGTCGCGCACGACCCTCCGGTACGCGATCGAGCATTACCCGGAGCCGGAACGCAAAGCGTTTCTGGCACGATAGCCCTCCGTGCGCGAGCGGAGCCGCGCACTACTTGGACACCCCTTTGGGGTGCTGGTCGAAAGCCTTCGCCGCCTCGGCGAGCAGTTCGCGAATTTTGAGGTGCTGCGGACAGACCTCCTCGCATTTGCCGCAGCCGATGCACTCCACGGCGTCCTTCTTGCCAAGATTCGCGACCGCCCAGAAGATCTGCACCTTCGCGCTTTCCACGTTGCCGAACAGCGTGAGCAGGTTCCGTCCGTTGAACGTGCCGGAGATGCCGATGTTCATCGGGCAGACCTTCGCGCAGTAGTCGCAGGAGGTGCACGGGATCATCGGGACTTTGGCGAGCGCTTCCTGCGCCCTGAACACGGTTTCCTTTTCCGCCCCGGTCAGCGCCGTGAACCCCTTCATCGACTTCAGATTGTCGTCCATCTGCTCCGGCGTGCTCATCCCGGACAGCACCGTGATCACGCCCGGCAGGCCCGCGCCGAACCGGATCGCCCACGCGGCGGGGGAAATATCCGGGTTCGCGTCATGGAGGATCTTCACGACGGATTCCGGCGGGGTCGCGAGCATGCCGCCCTTCACCGGCTCCATGATGACGACAGGCTTGCCGTGTTTGCGGCAGACCTCGTAGTTCAGGCGCGACTGGATGAACTTGTGGTCCCAGTCGGCATAATTGATCTGAAGCTGCACGAACTCCGCTTCCGGGTGTTTCGTGAGGATGTCGTCGAGCTGGTCGGCGGTGGAGTGGAACGAAAATCCGACGTGCCGTATCCTGCCGAGCCGCTTCTGTTCCAGCACGAAATCCCACAAGCCGAGGTTCTCGAACAACGTGCTGCGGTCGTCGCCGAGGTTGTGAAGCAGATAAAAGTCGATGTAGTCGGTCCCGAGGCGTTTCAGCGACGTCTCGAACTGGGCGATCGCGGCCTCGCGCGTCTTGTCGCCGACCCATGCCGCGTTCTTCGTCGCGAGCTGGAAGCTTTCTCTCGGGTAACGTTCCACCAGCGCCTGGCGCGTGGCGTCCTCGCTGCCCTCGTAAATCCACGCGGTATCGAAATAGGTGAACCCGGCGGCAAGGAATTTGTCGACCATGACTTTGGTCGTTTCGATGTCGATCGCTTCACCGTTTTTCGGCAGACGCATCATGCCGAATCCGAGTTTCGGAATCTCTTCGCCGAGGTAGTTTCCCATGGGTGGTTCTCCTGTGTTGCTGTGTGTAGGAAATATGTTTCGGGATTTCTTCCTCTTACCATAGCACACGAATCCGCATTCTGTCAAGTTCGTTTTCCAAAAAAATTGAAAAAACTCCGGGCGCAGGCAGATCATCAACGCGCGGCGACACCCCTTTTCGCGTGTTCCGTAACGCCCGGCATCCTGCCGGACACTCTGTTTTTCAAGCATATTTCACGTTATTAACGCTGATTTTCGTTAAATAACGTCAAAAACCTCATTTTTCAATCTCTTTTCTCTTGATTTTTCTATGGATAACGTCTACATTATGAATAGACATTAAAGGAGGCATCCCCCCATGAAACGCACAAACAGCAATACCCTTTGCACGTTCCGAGGCTTTACCCTGATCGAACTTCTGATCGTCATCGCGATCATTGCGATTCTCGCATCCCTGCTTCTGCCCGCGCTTCAGTCCGCAAAACGCACGGCATACACGGTGACCTGCGCCAACAACATGAAGCAGATGATGCTGTGCGCCCAGCAGTATATCAACGACACGAAATACGTCACGCCCGCGAAATCCGGCGGCGGCAACAACGATTCCCTCTGGGAACGCCTTCTCCTCAAATACACGCCGATGAGCAATCTGGACGTCGGATTCAGCGGCGTGCCGAAATGCAAGGACAAGGACGAATTCAAGTCCCTGAAATTCTTCCAGTGCCCCGCCGACAAATATCCGCGCAACACCGTCGGCAACGGCTTGCCGATCCGTTCCTACGCCATGAACCACTCCCCGGGCGGCAACACCACCAACGACGAAAAAGTCGGCGAACCCAGCAGCAAACAGCCCAACGGCCCCCAGTCCATCTGCAACGACAGCAACGACGGCACGGGCTACTGGGTCGGCCTCAAGTACGGCAGGATCCCGATGCCTTCGCGCATGATCTATTTTGTAGAATATGTCCCCAGCGCGACCCACTCCCGTTCCAACCGCACCGGATTCTTCTCCGCCTGGTGGTCCTCCATTTCCTGCCCGGCCCAGCAGTCCGAGCAGTGGGGCGGCGACGAATCCGCCGGCGGGTCCTCCTCCTACGACGCGACCACCACGCTCCACAGCTACATGTGGAACTACGCGTTCGCAGACGGACACGTGAAGCTCATGTATCCGCGCAACACCATCCGCAAGGACCAGGCGCTCAGCCGCTGGAACGCCGGCAACTACTGGTCCATGCGTCTCGATGACGACAACAAATGATTATCAGCGTCCGATAAAGGCTTCGTCATGGCGTCCGACAAAGGCTGTTTCATCAATCTTCTGAAAATCTTTTTCATCGCTCTGATCGTCCTTGTCGTCGCCGTTGTCTCGCTCTTTTTCCTCGCGACAGGTTCGCCCGCAACCTATCCCGCGCCGGCATTCACCGGCGGGGACACGGGCGTCGTCGCGAACATCATCACGCGTCTGGCGCGTTCCCTCGTCGACAAGGAGGGACGTGTGGTGGAGACCGCCGTCCTGCGCCTCAGCGAAAGCGAGGTGCAGACGCTTCTGGACGCCGCGATCGCGAAGGCCATCAACAACGACCCGCGCCCGCTCCCGTATCAGGTGACTTGGGAGGCTGGAAAACTGTACGTGCTTTTTTCCTCTCCCTCTCTGTTTCTCGGACGCGCCATCAACCTTTCCGTTGACTTCTCGCCGGTCGTTGACAACGGCGTTCTCACGCTCACCCCGGAAAGCGGCACCTTCGGACATTTCCCCATGATGCGCAAGGGCTTGGACACCGCCGCAAAACGGCTCGAGGAGGCGGCTATGCGGAACGACAACACGCGTACCACACTTTCGGCATTCAAACGCATCGAACCCGGCGAAGACGGCACGCTGGTCCTGATGTTCGATCCGCGCGACGTGAACACCGTCGTCCGCATTCTGAAGTCCGCCGGGGAACCGCAGACACGCGAAGAACTTGACCGGGACGCGGACGATGACGAGGACGACGTCATCGAAGAAGATGACAGGGATGACGCGGATCCCCGCGACACGGAAGACGGAACGGAAGAATCGGAAGAATAATCCGAAAAAAAGATCGTTCCGGTACGTTTTTTTGCTAAGATTTCTTTTTTCCGCGCGTCAAATTATCAGAAGCAACCAGTTTTCAACCGTCATTTTTCATCGTCCGGATGCTTTCGCGCGGCGCGGGCCGCTTTCTTCGTCCGCCGCCGGGCCGGGTTTCCGGACCACCAGAGAAAGGATTTTCCCATGAACCGAAACATCCGCTTCCTCCTGACCGCGGCGGCCGTTCTCCCGGCGTTCATCGCCATCCCGGCGGCGTCGGCGCAGGACGACAAATCGCAGGCCGAAACGGCGCAGACTCCCGCCGAAAAAGAGACGATCGCCAAGATCCGCAAGCTCATGGAAGAGGGCAACTTCAAGGAATCCGCCGACGCCGCGCGCGCCGCGCTTGAGGCGATCCCCGCGAAGTCCCAGAGCGAAGCCGTCGGCCCGATCTGGAGCATGTACCGCACCAGCCTGGTCCGCAACAACCGCGTGAAGGAATACGATGACGCCTACGCGTTCGTGACGGCGCGCTTCCCGAAGAACGTCTCGCTCGCCGCCGAGTTCAACGCCTCCGTCACGACCTACGGCTACTTCTTCAACAACACGTTCACGCGCGGCTCCAACCGCGGCAACGCCGGACGCCGCGTGTACAGCACGGAACGCGACCGCGTGCAGAATCTCCGGTTCATGGCGTCCGCCTCCGAGGAAACGAAGAACGTTTCCAAGCCGCTGCAGATCAAATTCTACCGCACGCTCGCCGCGCTGCTCCTCCGCGGCCACACCGACGGGCAGTCCTACAAGCTCCAGACGCTCACCGACCTCACCGCCCTCCCCGACTACGACGAGGGCGATTTCGGCAGCTCCTCCCGTCCCCCGGTCAACAAGGACGGCTCCCCGGTCCTCTATTCCTGCCCGAAGGATTTCGCCTCCGCGAAGAGCGACGGCGAACGCGTCCGCTGGGCGTTCGAGCAGGCGATCGCGCTCGGCGACTACCGCAGCAAATATGAATGGGCGTCCTTCCTCGCCAACGAGTTCGACTTCTCGCAGATCAACTGGGGCGTCCGCAACGAATACCAGACCTCCGACAAGTACCGCGATTTCCTCTATGAGATGAAGGACGTCGAGACCGTCGCCGAGCTCGCCGACGGCGTCCGCAAGATCACGCTCCCCGAGGAGTTCAGCTATTTCCGCATCTTCAAGGAGCTCGCCAGCGACGACAAGGCGGGGCTTTACAAGCAGCAGGCCGCCTCCCAGCTCGGCGGGCTCTATCTCGCACGCATGCAGTACGAGACCGCCGCCGACTGGTTCAAGAAGGCCGGCGAGGACGACATGGTCCAGCAGATCCTCTGCAACTGGGGTTCCACGCAGAGCCTTCAGGTCATCCCCTACGGTTCGAAGCCCGTCCTGGCGTACCACAGCCGCAACACCACGAAGGTCCGCGCGGTCGTCACGAAGGCCGACGCGAAGAAGGCGGTCGAGATCATGCTGAAGAGCCTCCGCGAAGGCGGCGACCAGTCCTACCGCACGAACGACGCCTACCAGCTCGACCCCTCGTATAAAGGCTGGGCTCCCGCCATCGGCGAAAAGCTCTCCGAGTTCACGTTCGACGTGAAGCCGAAACCGCACCACTGGGAGACCGACACGGAAGTCCCGCTGCCGATCACCGAGCCCGGCGCGTACATCGTCCGCACCCTCCCCGAAGGCTCCGACGGCACCTATTCCGCCGACGCCTGGCACGAAAACCTCGTCTGGATCACCCCCGAGATCCTCACCAAGGAATCCGTCACCAAGGGCCGCTTCCTCACGCTCAATGATTCGAAGACAGGCGCGCCGCTCGCCGACCGCAAGCTCAAGATCATGAACTTCCGCACGGAATACGCCAACAACCGCAATCAGGCGGAGTTCGGCGGCAGGCGCTACCGCGTCATCGTGAAGGAGTTCGAGGTCACGACCGGAAAGGACGGCGCGGTCATCTTCCCCGAACGTCTGAACGACCGCACGCTCATCCTCTCCGAATCCGAGGACGGGCTCACCTTCCTCCCAAACGCCTACTACTCCACCATGAACGCCGGGCGCTTCTACGAACGCGACCGCAACTACGTGATCACCGACCGCCCGGTGTACCGTCCCGGCGACACGGTCAAGTACACCGTCTACACCCGCCGCGCCTCCTATGACGAGAAAGCGCCGCAGAAGCGCGCCGACTACAATCTGAAGATCACCGGCAACGACGCCCGCGGCAAGAAGCTGTATGAAGAGACCGTCTCCGGCGATCCCATGCTCGCGGCGGCCACCGGCGAATTCGTGCTCCCGGACGACGTCTCCCTCGGCATGTTCAATATCAGCGCCAGGATCGGCGACGTCTCCGGCGGCGTCTCCTTCTCCGTCGAGGAATACAAGAAGCCCGAATACCTCCTCGAAGTCGAAATGCCCGAGACGCAGGTGAAGACCGGCGGCATCTTCGAGGCGAAGATCCAGGCGAAATACTACTTCGGCGCACCCATGTCCGGCGCGAAGATCAAGTACAAAGTCCACCGCGAACAGGCGCGCCGCGTCTTCCCGTTCCGCGGCCGCTTCGACTGGCTCTTCGGCGAAGGCTACTGGATCTGCTCCACCGCCTACCGCGATGAAAGCATCCGCCAGGTCACCTGGGGCCGCGACCTCATCACCGAGGCCGAAGGCGTCGCGGACGACGACGGCTTCCTGACCGTCCCGATCGACACGGGCGACGCCCTGCGCCGTTTCGGCAACCTCGACTTCCGCTACATCATCGACGCCGAAGTCACCGACGAATCCAACCGCGTGGTCAGCGGCTCCGGCTCCGTCGTGACCGCCGCCCAGCCCTTCTACGTTTCCGCCGTCGCGAAGACCGGATTCGCACGCACCGGCAAGCCCGTCACGCTCGTCGTGAAGGCCACCACGCCCGACGGCAAGCCCGTCGCGGGCAAGGGCAAAGTCTCCATCTACCTGCGCGACCTCGACGCCAACGGCGTGCCGCACCGCGTCGGCCAGCCCGTGAAGGTCATGCCCGTGACCGCGGGCGACGAGAACGGCGTAAGCTTCGTGATCGACCGCCAGGGCGTCTACGAAGTCGTCTCCAGCATCACGTCCGACGCCTCGATCAAGGCGGACGACAAGAACCCCGTGACCTGCGAAGGCTCCTATCCGCTCTTCGTCGCGGGCTTCGACAAGTCCGGCGACCTCTTCAGCACGCTCCCGCTCGAGATCACCACCGACAAGAGCGAGTACGTCCCCGGCGAATCCGCCAGCATCCTCGTCTCCATGAAGAAGCCCGGCGCGACCCTCTACTTCTTCACGCGCCAGGAACGCGAGACAGAGTACCAGTGCGTCCGCCTCGGCGAAAAGGAATACTCCCACGAGTTCAAGATGGACTTCCTCCCCGGCGACCGCCCGAACACCTACGTCTCCGTGGTCGCGGTCGGCAACGGCGAGGTCCAGGAACTCTCCAAGATGATCGCCGTCCCTCCCATCTCCAAGATGCTCGACGTCGACATCGCGGGCCCGAAGAAGGCCGTCAAGCCGCGCCAGAACGTCCCGATGACGATCACCGTCAAGAACGGCACCGGCAAGCCCGTCACGGGCGCGGTCACGCTCACCGTCTACGACAAGTCCCTCGACGCCATCGCGTCCAGCCGCATCCCGGCGATCAACTCCTTCTTCTGGAACTGGAAACGCTCCTACTACGCGAACAACGACTGGAACCTCAACTACAACACCACGCTCCGCACCAACCCGAGGCCCGGCGTCCACTACATGAACGACAACCTCGCGATGAGCGGCCGCATCATCCCCTTCACGCTCGGCTACGAGAGCTTTGACGATGACGTTGTGTTCTTTAAGGACGAAGGCGGCATGGTGGGCGGTTTCGGTGGCGGTGCAATGGTCCGCAGAGGTGCTGCAATGAATTCTTTCGCCGGCGGCGCAGTGATGGAATCCGCCGACATGGCGATGGACGAAGCGCCGATGCCCGCTTCCGCGGCGCGTCCGCAGATGAAGGCAATGGGCGCGGCGCGTTCCGCGAACGGCCTCATGGCGATGGCCGAAGAGGCCGAGGCCGGAGGCATGGACGGCGGCGCGGGCGGCGATTCCTTCGTCCGCTCCAACTTCCTCGACGCCGCGTTCTTCGCCGGGCTCGTGAAGCTCGATGAAAACGGCCAGACCACGATCGACGTCCCGGCTCCCGACAACCTCACCACGTGGAAGGTCCACGTGTGGTCCCTCACCGCGGACACGCAGGTCGGCGAAGGCGACTCCGAATTCGTCGTCAGCAAGGACCTCATCGCCCGCCTCGAGCTCCCGCGCTTCCTCGTCAACGGCGACACAGTGAACGCCGTCGCGAACATCCACAACTACACCGAAAAGGACGTCTCCGCGAACGTCACGCTCACCGTCGACGGCGACACCGTCAACGCCGCAAAGAACACCGCCACGATCACCGTCAAGGCGGGCGGCCACACCGCGTGCCCGTTCACCCTGAACGCCAAGGCGGTCGGCGAAAGCAAGATCACGCTCTCCGTGAAGGCGGGCGACGAAGACGACGCGCTCCAGCTCGCGCTCCCGGTCCTCGTAAAGGGCATCGACAAGCAGGTGAACAACTTCGCCTACCTCGACAAGGACAATAAGTCCGCGACCGTCACGCTGAAGGTCCCGGAACAGCGCAAGCCCGAAACGACGTTCCTCACCGTGAACCTCGCCCCCGGCGCCGCGATGGCGATGGTCGAGCTCCTGCCCTACCTCGCCGCCGACGGCGAAGCCACCGTGTTCGGCGTCGTGAACCGCTTCGTGCCCTCCATGGCGGCAAAGAACGCCCTCAGCAGGCTCGGCGTCGACTTCGACACCGTCCACCCGGCGAAGACTTCCCGCGACAAGCTCTATACAGAGTATATGGAGAAATACTGCTGGAAGGACGGCAAGGTCGATCCGTCGTTCGACGCCAAGACCTTCAACCGCGTCATGGCGGAAAATCTGAAGATGATCCTCACCATGGCGAACTCCGACGGCGGCTGGGGCTGGTTCGGCGGATACCGCGAAATCTCCTTCCCCGACACCACCGCCTACGTCGTGGACGCCCTGCTCGACGTCAGCGCATTCGGCGACAAGACCGTCGACAGCGCCATGAACCGCGGCATCAACTGGCTCCAGGCGCACGCCGCCGAACGCGTCGCCGAGATCCGCAAGCACAAAGGCGTCTCCAACACCGACGCCCTCGTGGCGCGCGTCCTCGCCAAGGCGAAAAAGCCGAACAAGGAACTCAACGGATTCCTCTACGACCTCCGCGACCAGCTCGCCCCGTACGGACTCTCCATGCTCGGCCTCGCGCTCGATCCCAAGTCCGAGGAACGCGCCATGGTCGTCCGCAACCTCACGCAGTTCCGCATGGTCGACGACGAAAACCAGACTTCCTACCTCAACATCCCGACCGGATGCCGGTTCTTCTGGTACGGCAGCGAGAACGAGACCAACGCCGCGTATCTTGACCTGCTCCTCGACAACGATCCCGCCGATCCGAACGCCCGCAAGCTCGCGAACTACCTCGTCACGAACATCCGCAATTCGCCGTGGCGCAACAGCAACCGCGAAGTCGGCGCGGTCGTCCGCAGCCTCGCCCGTTACATCAAAACGGCCGGCGAAGACGCCCCCGACATGAACGTGAAGGTCAGCCTCGACGGCAAGGAGATCAAGAGCTTCCACGTCGACAAGACCTCCATGTGGGACAGCCCGTTCGTCGCGCTCGCCAAGCCCGATGCCCTCGGAACCGGCGACCATAAGCTCGAAATCTCCATCGACGGACCCGGCGTCCTCTACATGAACTCCATGCTGAACTACTTCACGCTGGAGGACGAGATCGAGCCCGCCGGACTCGAGATGAAGATCAAGCGCAACTACTACCGCCTCGTCCCCGAGATCCAGGAAGCGGTCGCCGCGGGCCTCCAGGGCTCCGTCCAGACCCTCAAGCGCGACAAGTACAAACGCGTCCCGCTGAAGTCCGGCGACGTGATCCGCCCCGGCGAACTCGTCGAAGTCGAGCTGATCTCCACCGCGAAGAACGACTACGACTACGTCTGCTTCGCCGACAGCATGCCCGCCGGATTCGAGTTCGAAAAGCCCGTCAGCGGCTACGACTGGACCGGAAAGGCCCCCATCTACCGCGAATACCGCGAACGCGGCGCCAAGTTCTACCTCCGCAACATGGCGCGCGGCGATTCCAACGTGTTCTACCGGATGCGGGCGCAGCTCCCCGGACGCTTCATCGCCCTCCCCGCCGGCGGCAGCGGCGTGTACGCTCCCGAGCTGAAGTGCAACTCCGACCAGCACATCTTCGTGATTTCGGAATAGTTCGCACCTGAACGCAACAGCAAAACCTGAACCCCGAAAGCCCGTCCCTCACCGGACGGGCTTTCTTTGTAAAAAAAAGAGCATGAAAAAACAGGGGAACGGCGCAAACCGTTTCCCCTGTCGAAATGAAAGATTTGTCTGGTCCCGGGATAATGCTTATTCAGCGAACGCGTCCGCGTTTTCCAGCAGTTTCGCTCCGGCGGCGCAGGCGTCGCAGAAACACCACTTTCCGCCGTCCGCCTTGATCTTGTGCGCGAGCGCGGCAAGCTCTTTGGCTTTCTCCTCGCCGAAATACTGCACGGCGCGCGGCGATTCGAAGAACGGGATCACCTGGTCGATCGTGCAGACGTCTTCCTTCAGTTCGGCCAGCAGGGCGTCCGCGGCGGCTTTTTCGCCCGCGGTCCCGATGGCGTCGATCCACGCCTACGCGACGGTTTTGAGGTCCTGGCAGCACGACGGCGCGCCAATCATGGCTTTCGCGGTTTCGATGAGTTCCTGTTTCGTCATGGTGTGTTTCCTTTCTGTTGTTTTCCGACGATGGATTTCCGCTATAACAATACATCGTTTCCGGCGAGAATGCAAGCCGGAACGCAAAAGGATTCCGATGAAAAAAAGCCCCCGGCCCGTAAAAGAACCGGAGGCATCTTGTCCTGTTGTGTCCTGCAACGTCTTATGCGATGGAGAAAAGCTCCTTCTGCGCGTCAAGCGGCTTGTCGTCCGTCACGTCGGACACGGCGAGTCCGGCAGCCGCATCGGCCGCAAACCCGTCCGCGCAGGCAAGCACGTCGTTTCCGACCGGTTCCGCCGCGACCGGTTCGTCGCAGGGCGGATAGCCGCAGACCCAGGTCCGCTCGACGGGCTTCACGGGATCGATCCGGTAAATCGGTTCATACGCCGGTTCGTACGCGATCTCACCCCAGTCGTCGTAGTCTTCGACGGGGAAGAATTCGCATTCCGCGCCGTTCAGCGCCACGTTGTAGTGCGCGCTCCCGCCCTGGGAGGCGGTGTCCGACCGCATGGAGAAGAAGTAGTCGCCCGCCTCGAGGCTGAGCGCTTTCGTGTTCACGGTGTATTTCCCGGACACCTTGTCCCTGACAAGCGCGGTGGATTGAAGCGTCTTCAGGGAGAACGTGCCGTTTTTTGCCTCGACGAGGCTGTAGACGGTGAACGTTGCCGCGTCTTCGGCTTCGAGCGCGAAGCTCAGTTTCGCGTCGTCGAACAGCGTGAAGCCCGCGTAGTCGATCTCGTCGCCGAAGCCGACCCAGCCGTCCGTGACGATCTCTTCCGTATATTCGTCCACGACTCCGGCGAACCCGACCAGGCCGCACGCGCCTTCCGTCTTCATGTCGGTCCAGTCGTCGCTCGTGTCGGCTTCGGGGTAGAATTGGGCCGCGTCGCCGTTGAAATACATGTTGTAGCGCGCGCCGCCGCCCTGGGCCGCGGTCGCGGACTGCACCGAGACGAAATAGTCGCCCGCCCGGAGCAGAAGTCCCTTCGTCGCCGCCTCGTATTCCCCCGTCTGCCTGTTCAGCGAGAGCGAGGTCGTCTGAAGCGCCTTCAGCGAATACGTGCCGTTCTTGTCCTGGATCAGTTCGTAGATCGTGAAGCTCACGGCGTCCGTGGCGTCGAGGGAGAAACTCACCTTCGCGTCGTAGAAGAGGGTGAATCCCATGTAGTCGGCCGCGTCGCCGAAGCCCACCCAGCCGTCCGTGACAAGCTCATTCGTGTATTCGTCCACGGCGCCGATCCAGCCGACTTCGCCGTATGCGCCCGCGGTCGCGAGGTCCGTCCAGTCGTCGGAATTGTCGCACTCGGCGTAGAACGCGCAGGCGTCCTGATTGACATTCACGGTGTAATACGCGCTGCCGCCCTGCGCGGCGTTCGCGGACTGCACGGAGAAATAATAGTCGCCCGCTTCGAGCAGGAGCGCCTTCGTCGTCGCCTCGTATTCCCCGGACGCCCTGTTCAGCGCGAGCGAGGTCGTCTGAAGAGCCTTCAGCGAATACGTGCCGTTCTTGCCCTGCACGAGCTGCCAGACCGTGAAGGATGCCGCGTCGGTCGCGTTGACTGAGAAGCTCACGGACGCCGCGGTGCCGAGGAAGAAACCGTTGTAATCGACCGCGTCGCCGAAGCCAACCCAGTCGCTGATGAGTTCGCCTGCGTACTCGTCGATCATGCCGGCGTAGCCGACCCAGCCGTCGGGGCCGAGCGTCTTGAGGTCAGTCCAGTCGTCATAGTTGTTCGCCTCGGTGTAGAACACGCTGTCCTCGCCGTTGAGGCAAATGCTGTAGGACACGCCCTCATCCTGCGAGGCGCTTGCGGTCTGCATGGAGAAATAGTAGTCGCCCGCTTCGAGCAGCAGCGCCTTCGTCGTCACGTCGTAATCCCCGGTCTCCTTATTGACCGTGAGGGACGCGGACTGAAGCACGTCAAGGGAATATTTCCCGTTTTTATCCTGAACGAGCCGGTAGACCGTGAATTTTCCTGCCGCGTCGGCGTCGATCGAGAAACTCAGCTGCGCCGCGTTGAACAGGGTGAACCGCGCGAAATTGCTGTCATTCGCGCCGACCCAGCCGGATGTCAGGTCCCCGCTGTACTCGTCGACCGCGCCGACGTCGCCGACCGAGCCGTCGGGGCCGAGCGTTTCGAGGTCGGCCCAGCTGTCGCTGCCGTCGTCGCCGGTGAAGAACATGCTGTCTTCAATGTTAAGATACACGCTGTACCATGCGCTGCCGCCCTGATCGGCGTTCGTGGACTGCATGGCGATGTAGTAATCGCCCGCCGCGAGGTAGAGCGACTTGGTCGTCGCCTCGTACTCCTCGTATTCCTTATCGTAGCTCAGCGTGGTCGTCTGGAGCGCTTTCAGCGAATACGTGCCGTTCTTGTCCTGAAGGAGCTGATAGATCGTGAACTTCGCAGCGCCGGTTGAATCCAGAGAAAAGCTCAGTTTCGCAGCAGTGTCCAGCGTGAATCCCATATAATCGACCGCGTCGCCGAAACCGACCCAGTCGCTGACGATGTCGAAGCTGGATTCATTGATCGTGCCGATCCATCCGACTTCGCCGGACGCGCCCTCGGTCGCGAGGTCGGTCCAGTCGTCGCAGTTGTTGCCTTCCGTGAAGAACTCGGACGTCTCGTAGTTGAGGTACACGTTGTAATCGGCGCTGCCGCCCTGGGCCGCGTTCGCGGACTGCACGGAGAAATAATACTCGCCCGCTTCGAGCAGGAGCGCCTTCGTGTCGGCGTAATACTGTTCGAATTCGGCGTCGTATTTCAGCGTGGTCGTCTGGAGCGTCTTCAGCGAATACGTGCCGTTCTTCTCGCGGATCAGCTGGTAGACCGTGAACTTCACGGCGTCGGTGGAATCAATGCTGAAGCTCAGATTCGCGGCTCCGCCGAGCGTGAACCCCATGTAGTCGGACGCGTCGCCGAAGCCCACCCAGCCGCTGCAGATGTCCAGGCTGTTTTCGTCGAGATACCCGGCGTATCCGACCTCGCCGTCGGCTCCGGCCGTCTTCATGTCCGTCCAGTCGTTGTAATCGTCCCCCTCCGTGAAGAAGCAGACCTCTTCGTCGTTGAGGTAGATGTCGTAGGACGCGCTGCCGCCCTGAGCGGCGTTCGGGGACTGCATGGAGATGTAGTAATCGCCCGCTTCGAGCAGAAGCGCCTTCGTCGTCGCCTCGTAGTCCTCGAACTCCTTGTCGTAGGCGAGCGTGGTCGTCTGGATCGACTTCAGGGAATACTTGCCGTTCTTGTCCTGAACGAGCTTGTAGAGCGTGAATTTCGCGGCGTCGGTGGAGTCAAGAGTAAAGCTCAGTTTCGCGGCGGTGTCGAGCGTGAACCCGGCATAATCGACCGCGTCGCCGAAGCCCACCCAGTCGCTGAGCACGCCGTAGCTGTATTCGTCCAGCGTGCCGATGTATTGGACTTCGCCGTCAGCGCCCGCGGTCGCGAGATCCGTCCAGTCGTCCGAATTGTCGCCGTCCACGAAGAGGTCGCCGGCATCCTTGTTGAGTTCGAACTGATAGGACGGGGCATCGCCATCCTGCGGCGCGCCTGCGGAGGACTGCACGCAGAGGCAGTACTGGCCGGCTTCCAGCAGGAGAGCCTGCGTCGTCGCCACATAGTTTCCACTTTCCTTGTCGAACGCCAGCGCGGTCGTCTGGACTGCGGTCAGCTCGCAGGAGCCGTCCTCGGCCTCGACGCAGCGGTAGATCGTGAACGACGCGGCGTTCGTGGCGCGGACCGTAAAGCTCAGTTTCGCCCCGTACGCCAAGTCGATCTTCGAGAAATCGGACTCCTGATATTCGGTCCAGTCGCAGGAGAGATCGACGCCGTACGCGTCGAAGATGCTGTATTCCTCGAACTGGACGCCGGGCCAGTCGATGATCTCGATCGGATGTTCCGGGATCCAGCCGCCGATGGGGCGTTCCGGGATCCCGATCCAGCCGCCGATGGGGCGTTCCGGGATCCCGATCCAGCCGAAGTGCGGATCGTCGATGACGACCTCTCCGCTGATCGGACGGTATCCCGTCCCGGGCGTGGAAACATAGTGTTCCTTGCCGGAATACTCGACCGTAACCGAAGAATGTCCGGCCGTGCCGCCGTTGACGGCGGGGTAAGAAGAATCCGGGTCTTCGTAGCCGATCTGGTAGGACTTGCAGTTTGCCATGTCCTCGGCATTGAGCGTCAGGCTGCGTTTCACGCCGTTGCGCGAAGCCGGCCCGGCAGCGAATTCCTTTCCGGCGGAAGCAATGGACGGTTCATCCGTTGCGGAAACCAAAGACGCAGCAGTCTTCTTTTCCGGCGCGGAGTCGAACGAGGGAAGCGCCGCGGCTTTGTCGGAAGCGGGACCGGATTCAAGACCGGTTCCGAAATCGTCGTTATGGTCGGCAAAAAGGCCGCTGAAAACAGGCGTCGCCTGTTCCTTGAGCGTCAGGGACTCGCCGTTCGAGGCATTTCCGGCGGACAGCACGGACTGCACACCGGACAGGACGGACGCCCCCGTTCCGGGACGGCTTCCGGATGCCATGGAAAAATGGTTCTGAATCGAAAAAGAAAGACCGTCTGCCTTTCCGTTTCGGGCAAAAACGACCGGGAATCCGGCATATCCCGTGCGGAGGGAGCGGACCGGAGCAGCAGTATTCCATGCGGACGGAGTCCGCGTGACGGTGATGGACCGCCCGGGTTTCAGTCCCTTGAGAACGGTCGTCACGTCGCCGTTCGCCAGGACAAAATCATTGGTGATCTCGCGTTTGTGTTCGAAGATGTAGTTTTCGTAATCGTCAGCCATGATGAAATAATCCTTTCTCTCTGCGTCATTCTGGCCTTCGGAGCGGGGCGAGCTCTTCGGACCCGGCGGCTGTCGAAAAAAAGTGCTGCGGACGTTTGCCCGCGACATCTTAATGTATAATATAGCGCACGCGAAAGAAAAGTCAAGCGAATTTGTCCGAAATAATCCGGGCCGGGCAGAAAAAACGAGGGACTGCGTTTGCCGGCCGGCGCGGACGAACAGGATCAGTGCGCGGACGGCGCGTCTTCCCGGTACAGGATGCGGCCATCCATCATGTAGCGCGGCTTGACCGCGAAATCCGGCGAAAGGAAGTTTTCGGACGCCGGATAGTCATGGGAAACGACGCCGAACACGGACAAAATGCCTTCCGCGACGCGATCCATCTGGATCGGCTTCGACACGGCCGCTTCCGCGGCGGCAATGCGTTCGGGATAAGCCTCGCGATATTCGGGGGAGAACCAGAACAGGAACGGCACCTCGTAAGAGTCGCGTTTTTCCGCGTCGCGGTAGTTCTGCATGAAACTTGTTTCGACGTTTTCGCCATGATCGGAAAAATAGAAAAGCAGATTTTTACCGCCTGTTTTTTTCAATTCCGCGATGATCTCGCCGAGCACGAAATCCGTATAACGGATGGAGTTGTCGTAGGAATCAATATTATCCTGGAAAAGCGAGCCGATCTCCATTCCGGAAAGAGCCTTTTTTTCTTCCTTAAAGTAATCGAAATCATCGGGATAGCGGTTCCGGTACGTGATATGGCTCCCCATGATGTGAAGAATGATCACAGTCTTCGCATTGACATTCGCAAGGGCTTCGCGGACATCGTCGACCAGGCAGCCGTCGAACTCGTTTTCATGGTATTTCGGATGCCACGGCGCGAAGAGCGCGGAAATCGAATTTTCGCCGAAATTCTCCTGCGTGGAATAGGCGTCGATGTGATAACCGGCGCGGTCCAGCACGGCCATGATCGAGGCGCGCGGATGCATCTGGTCCTCCAGCGTCTTGAACGTCAGCATATAGTACAGCGAATGGTTCGTGACCGGCATCGCGGAGATCACGTTCCGGAATACGACGAGTTCGTCGCGGCATTTGTCAAGTTCGGGCGTCGTCTCGCGGTCGTATCCGTAGAGGGAGAGATGGGCGCGTACGGCGCTTTCCCCGATCACGATCACGGCGACATCCGCCGCACCCTCGCACGTCAGGTCGTTCGGGATCTCGGGGTGTGCGACGGATTCGTGCAGGACATCCATCTGCCTTCGGGAATCCGCCCATTTGTTCGGCAGAAGCGCGAACCACGCGGCGGAATCGCGCTGCACGGGATCGGGATTGATCCACGAATAATACGTGTACACGATCCCGATCGGCAGCACGAACACTCCGGCGGCCGCGGCGGAGAGCTTCCGGTTCGGAAGCGGCTTCACGAAAAAGCCGAAACAGCGGACGATCAGAAGTCCGGTCGCCGTGGCGCCGACATAGTATAATCCCGACAGAGACAGGATCTCCCGGAGCAGAAATTCGCGCGACTCGCGCCAGGACGTCGTGGACAGCAGATCCAGCGTCCCCGTGTGGAGCGGCATGCGGAACCGCATGACCACATAACCGCTCACGAAGAACCCGAGCGCGGCGAAAAACATCAGCACGGTCGCATACACGCGGAACCAGCGTCCGCGAAGCAGGAACAGCGGCGCGAACGGGAAAAGATATCCGGCGGTCGCCGACAGGACCGCGGACAACCGCAGCGGAGCCTGGTCGTGATGCACGAAGATGCGCGGCAGATAATCCGGTCCGGCGATCAGGACAAGATAAACTGCCAAATAAATCCAGAAATTGGAAAAAATGGCGTTCAGGCGTTTTTTCGTGCTGGTATCCATCAATGCGGACGGCCGTTTCCGTGTTCGGGTTCTGATTCAATCCGGATCGGAAACAGTCTTCGGAGAGAAGACGGTCCTGCCGATCCAAAATTCGGTTAAATGATTAATATAGCATATAAACTACAAAAAATCAAGTTGTCTTTCCTTTCCGGCTTCACACATTCCGGGTTTCGTTTCATTTTTCCGGGATCGGCCGGGGAAAGCTCCCGGACCGTGCCCGTATGCCGTCCGCAAGGGGGACGATCCGCCGGCGCTCCGGAAAAAAGACGCGAATCGGGAAAAAGACGCGAAAGAATCTGCGTATTCCAGTTGAAAAAAACAAAAAAGATGGTACAGTATATAGATAATATGCGACGCACACTCTGCACGCCTGCACATCGTTTTCAACAGGAGTTTCTTTCAGTTTTATGGCATCGGATCGTCTCGCTTTCATCATCGGCGCGTCCCGTGGGATCGGGTATGCGACCGCACTGCGTCTGGCTCAGGACGGCTTCGACGTCGCGGCTTCGTGCCGCGGCGGCACGGCGCGTCTCGACGGCCTGCGCGCACAGGTCGAGGCGCTCGGACGGTCCTTCCTGCCGGTCTCGCTCGATGTGACGGACCGCGAGGCAAGCATCCGCGTCATCACGGAGCTTTTCGCCGACAATCCGCCGTTCGCGGTCGTGTACAACGCCGGAATCTCCAGGGACGATCTTTTCGCCTGGATGACCTCGGCGGAATGGGACGACGTGATCCGGACCGGGCTCGACGGCTTCTACAACTGCGTCCAGCCGCTGATCCAGCCCATGATCTCCGCGAAGCAGGGCCGCATCATCGTCATCAGCAGCGCGTCCGGCCAGGTCGGACGCCCCGGCCAGGTCAATTACTCCGCCGCGAAAGCCGGCCTCATCGGCGCTGTGAAAGCGCTCGCCGGGGAACTCGGCCGCAGGAAGATCCTCGTGAACGCGGTCGCGCCCGGCGTCATCGACACGGAAATGACGCGCGACCTGGACATAACCAAGCTCCTGCCGCTCATCCCGCTCGGGCGCAAGGGCACGCCGGAGGAAGTCGCGTCCGTGGTCTCCTTCCTCGCCGGGCCGTACTCGGACTACATCACGGGGCAGGTCATCGGCGTGAACGGAGGTCTCGTATGCTGAACCGCTTCATCACAGACAGGAGAACCGCCGCATGAACGGACTGAAACGCGTCGTCATCACGGGCTGCGGCGTCTACAGCGCGCTCGGATTCACGCCCGGCGAACTCTTCGACAGCCTCGCCGCGGGCAGAAGCGCCGTCGTGCGCGGCGGCAAAGACGAACATTTCCTGCCGACAGCGCCCGCGCCGCGCGATCCCGAACTGTTCCGTGCCCTGCCCCGTACGCTCCGCCGTGCGATGGCTCCCTCGGCCTGCTTCACCGCGATGGCCGGGCTTGCCGCCATGAAGGATTCCGGGCTCACGCAGGACGAACTGCTCGCGCTGAACGCCGGATGCGCCGTCGGGTCCACCATGGGCTCCGTCAGCGCCCTGCGCGACGGCTATGCGCTGGTCCTTTCCGGGCAGAGCGACAGGCTCTCCCCGATGCACTTCTTCAAAAGCGCCTCCCACACCACGGCGTTCAACCTCGCACGCACGCTCGGGCTCAACGGCGCGGTCTACTCGCCGTGTTCCGCCTGCGCCTCCGGGCTTCAGGCGATGGGACTCGGCGCGGCGCTCATCTCCGCCGGACAGGCCGCGGTCATGTTCTGCGGCGGCGCGGACGAGACCGGGTCCGAAGTCTCCGGCTCGTTCTCCCTGATGTACGCCCACGCCCCCGTCGAGGACGACCCGACGCGGAGCTCGCAGCCGTTCTCGGCGCACCGCAAGGGCCTGGTCTGCGGCGAAGGCGCCGGCATCTTCTGCCTCGAGGAATACGAACACGCCGTGAAGCGCGGTGCGAAGATTTACGGCGAGATCGCCGGATACTCCTCGAACAGCGGCGGCAACGGCCTCAGCCAGTCCGACGCGCCCGCCATCGCCCGCTGCATGGCCGACACCTGCGCGGCCGCCGGGATCGCCCCCTCGGACATCGACTACATCAGCGCGCACGCCACGTCCACGCTCCAGGGCGACGCCGCCGAGGCCGCCGCCATCCGCGAGGTCTTCGGCGCAAACGTCCCCGTTTCCAGCCTCAAGGGCCACCTCGGGCACACGCTCGGCGCGTCCGGTCCGCTGGAAATGGCCGCCGTCTTCGAAATGGCGCGCCACGGCGTCCTGATCCCGACCCACAATCTCGTCGACATCGACCCCGCCTGCGCCGGGATCGACCACCTGACCGCGCCCCGCGAAAAACGGATCCGCGTCTTCTTCAAAAACTCCTTTGCGTTCGGGGGCATCAACGCCTCCCTGATCTGCAAGCTCAACGTATAAACAACCTTCCCGGAGGATCCCGATATGAATCTCACACGCGACGAAATCATCGAAGCCGTCAACGGCACGCTCGTCAACGAAATGGAACTCGACCCCGCCGACCTTTCCCCCGAAAAGACCTTCTTCGACGACCTCGGGCTGGACAGCCTCGACATGGTCGACCTGATGATCGGACTTCAGCGCAAGTTCGGCATCTCGCTCCGCGAAAACGAGGAGATCAAGCAGGTCCGCACGCTCGGAGACGTCTACGATTTCTTCGAGAAGAACCAGGCGATGCTCACTGCGCAGGCCGAAGCCGCGAAGGCCGAAGCCGCGAAGGCCGCGGCGGCGCAAGAACAGGGCAAATAACCTGAACCGATTATCCGTCCGCCAGCTCAACCGGAGCAGAATATGTTTACCCTGATCGTCTACACGCACATGGTCGTCTGCATCATGCTCTACTGCATTCTGGCCTCGCCGTTTTTCCTGATCGCGGGGATCTTCTGTCTCCTCACCGGCAGACCGTTCAGCGTCGCCGTCCTCAAATTCATCCGCACCTTCGGACGCTGCATGATCCGCTGCTGGTACAGCGTCTACATCCCGGTCCGCCTCGACGACTTCTCCGGCGGCGCGAATCACGGCATCTTCGTCGTGAACCACCGTTCCTCCTCCGACCCGTTCCTGGTCTCGATCATCCCCGCCGCGGGCGCGGCCATGGCCGCCGCGAAGGGCTGGGCGCTCCACATGCCGTTCTTCGGCGTCTTCGCGCGCATGGGCGGGTTCATCGACGTGAACAACCTCACCTACGAGCAGATCGTGGAGCAGACCCGCCGCGCCCTGAGCAATTCCGGCACCATCTATGTCTTTCCCGAGGGCACGCGTTCCGGGTCCCGCACCATGGCGCCCTTCCACAGTGCGTTCTTCCGCGCCGCGAAGGAGCTGAACGCGCCGCTGATCCCGGTCGCCATCGCGGGCAACGAAGCCAGCCCGGACCGTTCGTTCCGCATGCGCCCGAGCCGCGTCATCATGCGCGTCCTGAAGCCGATCCCGCAGGAGCGCATCGCGAACGAGCCGCATTTCCGCATCCAGCGGGAAGTCCACCGCATCCTCGAGGAGGAGACCGCCGCGCTCGACCGCGAGATCGACGCATGGAAACAGGAGCGGCGCTATCCGTTCTGCCTCACTTCCGCAAAGTCAACTTAATCTTCACATACCGCATCAGAAGGAATTCACGCATCATGACCGAATCCGACAACTCGACATCCACCAGGCCGCTTTCCCTTGAACGGCACGCAGAACTCCGGGCCAAGCTGCCCTTCCCCGCGGCGGACCTGCTTCCGCACGGCGAGCCCTTCGCCCTGATCGACACCATCGTCGAGGAATGGGACCTGGGCGGCAAGACGTCCTCCGTGGTGCATCCCGACAATCCGCTGGCGGCGGCCGACGGCTCCACCGGCGCGGAAACGCTCATCGAATACGCCGCGCAGACCTGCGCCGCGCTCGACGCCTTCCAGCGCGGGGACAAGTCCTTCGGCGGCCTCCTGGTCGAGGTCGTCGACTCCCAGTACACCGCGGTCCCGCACGTCGGCGACACCGTGGAAGTCGTCATCAACGTCCAGTACGACCTCGGTAAATGGCGCGGCATCGGCTACGAAGCGTCCGTCAACGGGAAGCACGCCGCGAAGGGCACGCTCAAATTATTCATCATCAACGAACAGTGAACCCGGCGAAAAACATCTTTCCTGTTCTGGCGGCGTCCCTGATCCTCGCCGTCTCTTCTTTCGCATTCGCGGAGGAGGCTTCCGCGCAGACGGAAACGAAGGCAAATGAGGTCAGGGCCGCCGAATCCGCGCCGGACACCGCCGAACTGCTCGCGAACATCGCGAATTTCAGGACGCTCCGCACGAAATTCGTCCAGACGAAGCACCTGAAGGCGTTCAAAAAGCCGATGGTCCTGAACGGCGAGCTCTGCCTCGACCGCCCCGGAAAACGCTTCGCCTGGCACGTCGAAAAACCGCTCAAATACTCCTGCGTCATCGCGAACGGCAAGCTCACCCAGTGGGACGCCGACTCGGACAAGACCGTCTCCGTGCCGTTCTCCAAGTATCCCATGCTCGAAATGCTCTCCGATGCCATGACGGCGTTCGCGTCCGGCGACGTGAAGGCGCTGGAGAAGGATTTCGAGGCGGCAGCCGGCAGGGACGGCACGGTCGTCCTGAAACCGCGCTCCGAACGCTTCGCCGCCTCGCTCATCACCGAGGTCGAGCTTACGCTTGACGAATCGAAAACGAAGATCGTCAAGGTCCGCGCATCCGAGAAAAACGGCGACGTGACCGAGCTTGTCTACTCCGATTCCGTGTTCGATTCCGACATCCCGGACGCCCTCTGGCAGGCGAAACAGAAAAAATGAAATTAATTCTTCGGCGCGTCATCATGTTCGGTTTAAGGCGCCCCGGTCTTGCGGCGCTTCTGTCGCTTCTTTGCCTCGCGCTCGCCGCGCTCCCCCTCCTCACGGCATCGTTCAGCGCCGACATCACGCGCATGCTCCCCTCCGGCAGCAAATCCGAACGCGCCTGCGCCGTCCTCCTGAACTCCGGGCTGTTCAACCAGTCCGCCGTCCTCTTCACCGCCGACACGACGGAACGGCTCGACGCCGCCTCGCTCGAGATCGACACAATCGCTGCTGAAATCGCATCCGTCCCCGGCGTGACACGCGTCGACAACCGGTTTCTGCCGGACGACATCGCCGCCGTCCTCGGTTCTCTCCCCGCCTGGATTCCGCAGTTCCAGCCGTACACGGAACTCGATCCCGCCGG
>JAFXUM010000153.1 GCA_017524965.1 Lentisphaeria bacterium
ACTGTTCGGATGATGCGCAGGCAATTCAGGTTGAAGTCCTCTTCAGCGGGTCGTTCCGGGGCATTCGGTTGTGCCGTCACCATCGCACTGAATTTCAGGCCGCAAAGCCCGGGAAAGTCGTCCCGCCAGATTATTGAAGCGGTATAACCGCGAAAGGACAACACCACAATGAGACTGTATGTGGGCAATCTCGCATTCGCAACCACAAACGACGAACTCAAGGCCGCGTTCGAGGCGTTCGGCGCCGTCGAATCGGCGACCGTCATCATGGACCGCGAAACCGGACGCTCGAAAGGCTTCGGATTCGTCGACATGGGCAACGACGAAGAGGCCAAGGCGGCGATCGCCGGACTCGACGGTAAGCCGATCGGCGGCCGCAACGTCCGCGTGAACGAGGCGCGCCCGAAAGAAGACCGCCCGCGCGGTCCGCGCCGCTTCTGATCCGGGGCGGATCAAGCTCGAAAAAAGCTGAAACAATCAGGACGGTTCCGATAAACTTGGAGCCGTCCCTTTTTTTTATTCAGACCGGGGGTTGACGAATATGCGGAGCAATCCTGTTTTACGCATCCTGACTGCGGCGGTTCCGGCGCTGCTGATAGTAGTTGCTCCGGCTCGTGAATCCGCTCCGCATCGCCGCCTCGTCGGGCGGGACGCCTTCCGAGATCAGGTGGTCCGCCGTCGCCAGACGCAAGTCGTTCAGGTACTGGCAGAACGTCAGCCCCGTCGCCTCCTGGAAATGAACGTGGAACGCGCTCCGGCTCATCCCGGTGATCCGCAGGGCCTCCTCGACCGTGACCGGGCGGATGTACATGCTGTCCAGGTAGAACAGCAGCTCGGAGATGCGGCGTTCGGGGTCGCCCGAATCGGCCGCAACCGGGCCGCGCGGCGGTTCCGGCAGGTGGAATCCGATTTCCAGGAGGCTTCCGAGCAGGGAATTGACGCGCAGGGCGTTGCCGAACGCGGGCTTTTTCTGCAGGTCCATGATGCGGTGCAGGATCTCGCCGCTGAACTTGCTGTCCGCCTCGGACAACGGCAGCAGATAGCCGTTTTTCTCCACGAAGCGCGTGAGGTGGTTCATCAGAAATTCCGCCTCGGACGCGGCCGAGGTGTCCCCGATGCAGTAGCGCACGGACTGCATCAGCACGGCGGTCCGGCAGCCCGATTCCGAGGCGCAGAAGACATGCGGCTGTCCGGGCGGGATCAGCAGGAGATCGCCGACTTTCACGCGCCGGCGCCACTGTCCGACGGCCTGGATGCCGCCGCCTTCGCAGCAGTAGAACCATTCGTATTCGTCGGGATGCACGTGCTGGCGGCAGCTCGAAACGTCGCCTTGGTAGGGATGAAGGTACACGTCAAGCACATTGGGCATGACGCGGATTTTTCTGACTCCGGACGGTGCTTTTTTCATAGGGCGGGTCGCTTCTCAATTCGGGGGTAAAAAAATGAGTTGTTGAAATATATCCACGGTTTCCGCCGATATCAACTCTTTTTTCAGCTTTTTTTGCTGTTTTTTCCGCCGGAAAAGATAAAGAGACGTTACTTACCGTATGGCGGAACGCATGAGCCCATGCCGCGCAGTGCGCCTCAAAAGCGGAGCATTACGGAACGAGGCGCGTCCGAGCTCAATATCCCCAGGACACGACCTCCCAGCCGCCGTCCTTCTTCCGGGCGAGCCACCACTGATAGTCCCTGTACTCGGTATCCTGTTCCCACGCGTACGGGCCGTCCTCGACGGGAGAATGGAAGTCCGTCAGGAATTCGGCGACCTGGGTGAACTCCGCATCGTCGACGAGAGAATTCAGCCACCTGAGATTCTCCTCGCTGTTGGCATCGTCCCCGGCGTAGCGGACGCTGTGAAGTTCGCATCCGGCAAAGGTCGCGAATTTGGTCCTGACCGCGGACACGGCGTCGGAACGTTCTTCCTGCGTGTAGAGTTCGCTTTCGCCGAGGTCGATCACGACTTCGGGAGCTGCTTCCCCGGCTTCGGCCTTCCGTTCGCCGCAGGAAGCAAATGCCAGGATCAGGCAGATCGCGGACATGAGGCAGAGCATGGATTTGAATACAGTTTTCATCTTTTTCCTCCTGTTATCCGGGCAGAAATATAACACGGCCTGATGGAAAAGTCAAGCTGTTTTTCACGCAACCCGGAAACAAGCATAAAAAGGACCCGGAGGATCCCTGAAAAGGATCGACCGGGTCCGGATGTGCTGTTCTGACGAACAGAGGATTACGGCTGCACATTCTTCATGGCGATTTCGTCGTCTTCGGGAGCATAGAACTCGATGTTGATGCTCATGCCGCCGCCGCCCATGCCGCCGGCAGGACGATTGCCGCCCGCCGCGGGAGCCGCGCCGCCGGCCGCCGGAGCATTGCCGGCAGGAGCCGCGCCGGGAGCACCGGCAGGAGCGCCGCCAGCGGGGGCACCGCCGCCGAAGCCGGGGAATCCGCCCATGCCGCCGCCGAAGCCGCCCATCGGAGGCATTCCGCCCTGGCCGCCGCCGAAGCCGCCGCCCATGCCGCCGCCGAAACCGCCGGCAGGCATCTGGAAGCCGCCGCCCATG
>JAFXUM010000154.1 GCA_017524965.1 Lentisphaeria bacterium
CAGGAAGGCGTCTGCGACCGCTGCGGCGGCGAGCTGATCCAGCGCGCCGACGACTCCCTCGAGACCGCGAAGAACCGCCTGAAAGTCTACCACGAGCAGACCGCTCCCCTCATCCAGTTCTACGAAGGGAAAGGCTGCCTCGCGCGCATTGATTCCTCCCTGCCCGTCCAGGAAGGTTTCGCGGCGCTTCTCGCTCTCCTGAAGTGACCGCCGTATGCGCCTGATGAAACGCCGCAATTTCGTGATCCACACGCCCGAGGAGATCGTCCGCATCCGCGAGGCCGCGCGCGTTACCGCGCTCGCCCGCGAGGAGATCGCCGCGCTCGCCCATCCGGGCATGACGACGCTCGAACTCGACGAACTCGCCGGGGCGGTGATCCGCGCCACCGGAGGCGTCCCGACGTTCCTGAACTACAACGGGTTCCCGCGCAACATCTGCATCTCGGTCAACGACGTGGTCGTGCACGGGATCGCCAGCGACAAGTGCGTGCTGAAGGAAGGCGACATCGTCAGCGTGGACGTCGGCGTGACCCTGAACGGCGGCATCGGCGACACGGCGAAGACGGTCCTCGTCGGCAACAAGCCGACCTCGAAGGACATCGAACGCCTGCTCGCCGGAACCGAGGAAGCGCTCGAAGCCGGCATCGCCGCGGCGCACCCCGGCGGACATGTCGGCGACATCTCCCGCGCCGTCGCGGAAGTCGCGAACCGCTACAAGCTCGGCATCGTCCGCGACCTCGTCGGCCACGGCTGCGGCACGCGTCTCCACGAGCCGCCCGAAGTCCCGAACTTCGTTTCCACGAGCGAGGGCCCCGTCCTCGCGCCCGGCATGGTCCTCTGCATCGAACCGATGCTGAACCTCGGCACGGCGCGCGTCTACGTGGAGCCGGACAACTGGACGGTCCGCACCGCGGACGGCCTGCCCTCGGCGCATTTTGAACACATGATACTTATTACTGAAACTCATACGGAGGTCTTAACACGTGTCTAAAGACGTTGTCAAAGTAGAAGGCGTCGTCCGCGAACTGCTCCCCAACACCATGTTCCGGGTCGAACTTGAAAACAAACATATCGTCCTTGCCCACATCAGCGGCAAGATGCGGCTCCACTTCATCCGCATTCTTCCGGGCGACACGGTGACGCTTGAAATGTCACCGTACGACCTGACGAAGGGAAGGATCGTTTTCCGCCAGAAATAACGTCCGAGGCCGTTCATCATCAGTGCAAATCCGCAAATATCAGCCCGGCGGTCCGCTGCCGGGCACAGTCCTCTTTTTTGATTTGATTCAACCAAAACCAATAAACGCCCACAGGGCAGAAAAGGAAAATCAACCATGACGAAACGTGATCTCGTTGTCAAAATCTCCGCTGAAACCGGTCTCATCCAGACCGAAGTCGCCAGCATCGTTCAGAAGACCCTCGACTACATCGCCGACGAACTCGCCGCCGGCCGCGACATCGAACTCCGCAACTTCGGCGTCTTCGAAATCCGCGTCCGCAAGGGCCGCAAGGGCCGCAACCCCAAAGTGCCGCAGATCACCGTCCCGATCCCGGAGCGCAAGGTCGTCAAATTCCGCGCCGGCAAGGAACTCAAGGACCGCGTCGCCAGCCTCAAGATCGACTGATCCCGGAGTAACGTCCCATGCCGAAAATTGCTCCGCCTCCCGGAGTGAGCGACATCTTCCCGGACGAGGCGACCGCCTGGCTCCAGCTCGAATCCGCCGCCCGCAGAGTCTTCGGACTTTACGGGTTCGGCGAACTCCGCACCCCCATCTTCGAGTTCACCGAGGTCTTCCAGCGCGGACTCGGAGGGGAAACCGAAGTCGTCCAGAAGGAAATGTACACCTTTGAAGACCGCGGCGGCAGAAGCCTCACGCTCCGCCCCGAAGGCACCGCGGGCGTCATGCGCGCCCTCGCAGGGACCGATGCCGCAAACGGCGTCGAACACCGCGTCTTCTACATGGGCCCGATGTTCCGCGGCGAACGTCCCGCGGCGGGCCGCAAGCGCCAGTTCCACCAGGTCGGCGTCGAAAACGTCGGCCGTCCGGCCTCGCCGGGCCTCGACGCGGAAGCCATCGCCATGCTCTGCCATTTCCTCGAAGAGATCGGCATCACGGGCTTCAATCTGCTCATCAACACGCGCGGCGTGGCGTCCGACCGTCCCGCGGCAGAACAGGCCCTCGCGGAGCATTTCCGGCCGCACCTCGCCGAAATGTGCGACGACTGCCGGGCGCGCATCGACCGCAACGTCTGGCGCATCCTGGACTGCAAGCAGGCGTGCTGCCGTCCGTTCATCGAATCCGCGCCCGATCCCGCGCAGTTCTTCAGCGCGGAGTCCCGCGACTATTTCAAGAAGGTTTGCGATCTCCTCACGGAACAGGGCATCCCGTTCACCGTCGATCCGCGTCTCGTGCGCGGCCTCGACTACTACGTGCACACGGTCTTCGAGCTCACGCACTCCGGACTCGGCGCGCAGAACGCCATCGCGGGCGGCGGCCGTTACGAGCTTCAGCTCCCCGGCCTCCGCAATCCGATCCCCGGCGTCGGCTTCGCCGCGGGCATGGAACGCCTTCTCATCGTGCGCGACGCGCTCGGCGTGACTCCGCCTCCGGCCCCCGTGCCGAAGATCTATCTGGCTTCGCTCGGCGACGCCGCGCTGGCGTTCAACACGTCCTTCGCCGCGAAGCTCCGTCACGCGGGCGTCTCCGCCGCCATCGACTACGATGCGAAGAGCATGAAGTCCCAGATGCGCGCGGCCGACCGCATGAAGGCCGAATACGTGATCGTGATCGGAGATTCCGAACTCGAAGCGCAGTCCGCCAGGCTCAAACACATGGCCGATGGACATGAGACCGAGGTGAAGCTTTCCCTCGACGGCGTGCTAGCCGCACTGGCCGCCGATGCGGAAACGAAATGATCCGGTCTCTTTTCCGACCGACTTGAAGCCGCGGGATCCGTTCCGCGGCTTTTTTCATGTCCGGATTCCGCCGTTTTCCGCCCCTGCCCGACGCTTCAACGCCGTTTTTCCGCTCCTGCCCGGCGTTATTCCTTTTCCGGTTCCGTCCGCTTCCGCTTTTCGGATTCCCGGCGGTCGATCTCCTCGGCGTCCTCGTCGGTAAAGGCGTTGATGATCATGTTCGGGAACAGGGTGATCAGGTATTTCGTGTTGTCCGAGAAGAAATGCGAGATGGATCTGCCGTAGGAGACCTGCGGATCGAAGATATTCCCGTGCAGATAGAACGGCCAGTAGAGCAGCGCGAACCTCGCTTCCGTCTCCAGCTCGGCCTCGCCGTCTCCGGCCAGGTCGATCGTCCCGCTCGCGTGGTAGCTCTCGATCACCTCGCCCTCCAGGTCAAGCGATTTCAGTTCGATGCCCCCGTGCCGCACGGACATCTCCATCGTGCCGCGCCGGAATTCGACGGGCGCTTCTCCCGAGATCATTTCCATGAGGGCCCCGGCCGTCGTCATGCGGAGCGCGCGCCGCAGCACGTCGCCCGGCACGTATTCGATGAGGTGCGGCATGCTGACCAGCGGCAGAAGAAGGATGTTCAGGAAGGCCGAACGGTCGCGCAGATACGTCCGCAGGGAAATCCCCTCCAGCTCGGCCGTGCAGTCCGCCCGCAGGTTCTTCGTCAGGGCCTCCGTCGTGAAGCCCTCGCCGTGTACGGTGGCCTTCAGGCGTTTCACGAAACCGTGCAGACGGCGCGGGATCTCCGGACTGTCGTCCGTGGTCAGAAACGCCGTAAAACTCCTGTCGAGAGGGATGTTGTTCAGGTCCGCCTCGACGTCAAACGGCCAGGTGCCGTCCTTCAGGTGGATTTCCGCGGACGCGACCCCGAAGACGTCGCCGGAAAACTCCGCATGCGGCACCAGGATCGCCGGGTCGTCGCCGTTCTGAAGCTCCATCAGCCCGGCCCCGGAAAAGATCAGCGCGTGATTCCGCGAATAGATTCCGTGCAAATCCAGCGCGAATATCTTGTCGATGAGCAAAATCGCCTTCTTTTCCATGCCCGGGTCGGTATTGTGGTTGTACCGGAAATACGACACGGCGAACGGCAGGTCCAGCGAGCTGGAAATGAACTTCGGCATCGCATCTTCTCCGCGCCGGTACAGGTACTGCCCGGATATATGCTCCTCGCTCTCCTCGTCCGCCAGCCGGATCGAAACATCGCCATACAGCTCGCCATCCGCCCAGGACAGCATGCCCTCCATCTGCCCGGAAAGCTCGGGGAACCGGTACTCCTCCGGTTCGTCCGACTGCAGCCGCAGACGGTTGATCTTCAGGCCGCCGGTCCAGCTCATTTCGCTGAAATCGTGTTCCGCGAGGAATTCGATCCCGCCGCCCGTATCCAGGTCCTCGAAATAGAAACTGCGCTCCACGCCGTAGCCGATCAGGTACAGGCATTCCGGTCCGAAGCGCACCTCCGGGAACTTCATCCGCGTCAGGCATTCGTCGGCCAGATCGACCGTGCCGGAACCGCTGGCGAACAGCGTCTGGCGCGCTTTCCTGTCCTGGATGTCCACGTTCAGCTCCGGCAGGACCAGGAATCCTTTTTCCGTGTTGAGCTGGAAACTCCCGTTCATCCCCAGGCGCGCCAGTTCGCGCGGCCTGCCGTCGAGCAGAAGCGTCAGGTCGGTCCCGACAAGTTTTCCTTCGCCGCCGACGATCGAACCGTCCGCCCCGGCAAAGATGTCGAATTCGGACGACACGATGCCGCCCGCGAGGCGGAAATCGTCGTTTTTCAGGAACGGTTCCCAGAACGAGACGGGAAGCTCGGACGTCCTGACCTTGATCTCCATCGGAAAGTACGAAAACGCGTCGTTTTCCCACGTCAGACCGGACCCGCATTCAATGGACAGGATCCCGTCCCCGTTGTCGATCTCCGCCGAGATCCGGTTCAGCGTGATACGGGGCGATTCCGGCTCGCACCGGAACGACGCCGAGGCCGTGGCGTTCACGAATCTCGGGACGGGCAAATCGTCTCCATCCGGCACAAACCGGTTTTCGAGCTGACGTGCCAGCGTGTCGCTGAGCCGGTCGATCACGATCCCGCCCTCGATCGCCGTCCGGCTGCCGCCCGAGGCGCTCAGCATGGCGTGGAAATCGTCTCCCGCCTTCAGTTCCAGCGAACCGTCGAGATACCACCCCTGATCGTCCGGGGCAAGCCCGAAATCCGCGTCGCCGATCGCGTCGAGCACAAGGGTCTTGTGTCCGCGCCCCGTCAGCGCGAGGTGCGACAGATGCGATTCCTTATGAAGCGTCGCCGTCATGTTGACCAGGTCAATCTCAAGCTCCGCGGCCGCTTCGTGTTCGGCCTCGCGCAGATTGGCGTCGTCCAGAAACACGCACAGATCGGCCAGAGTCCGGTCGCCGTACCGCTCGATCATCCGGTACGGATAATAATTCACATCGCCTTTGAGCGAAAGCGTGCGGACGTTGTATGTTCCGGCGAGCTGCGCGCGGCAGATCGAATCCTCGCCGTCGTAGAACCTCATGCCGCACCGCGACACGTTGAACGAACCGATCCGCGTGATGCCGTCCGTCTCGAACGCCGCATCCAGATCGAACACGCGCCTTGTCCCGTCCTGCTCCCGCATCTCCGCGCGCGCGCCGCCCGTCAGACACACCTTTTCCGGATCAAGCTCGATGAAATAATCGAACGACAGCTCCCTGCCCGAGGAATCGAACGGCAGCACGGGATCGAACGGCGTCAGGTCGATCGGACGCTCCGTCGTCACGTTCAGTTTCGCGGCGTGCGGATTCAGCGTGTAGGTCGCGTCCTCGAACCGGACGAACTCGAACACGCCCGTCGTCTCAAAGCCGATCATGCCGCCGTCCGGCCCGGTCAGATGACCCGAAACGCCGTCCAGTGTCACGCCGCCGTTCGCCAGGTCGAACACCGCGTTCCCCCTCGCGTCGAACAGCGTATTCCCGGGGATGTCCGCATCCCCGCAGACCAGCCCGCTCCCGTTCGTGTTCACGCCGAGATTCAGACGGAGTTTCTCGCCGTCGAGCGACAGCGTCCCGAACGCATTGATATCCGTTTTCCCGAAACTCAGGTTCAGCGGCCTGTATTCCCAGCGCTCCGTGTTCGTCCATTCCCCGCCGAATCCAAGATCGGCGTTTTCCGGGTCGTACTGCATGACCAGCTCCGTCGAGTCGAATGCGGGAAATTCCAGGTGCGAATCCGGCAGGTCGATCACAAGCGGCCCGTCCGCCGCGACGGACACGATCAGTTTTTCCTCCTCGCCGGGCGACATCACGTCGATGCGTCCGCCGCACTCCAGAAACCGCTGCGGATCGCTCAGACGGTATTTTACGCCGAAGGACATTTCCGGGCGGGTCAGGTTGCCGTCCTCGAACTTCGCATACAGATCGGAGATGGCGATCCGGCTCCGCGCGGCCCCGGCCTGCCATCCGATTTCGGCGTTGAGCAGAGTCAGGTCCGACATCCGCACGACGGGTCTTGAAGCGCGGTCCCAGATCAGATGCGAAAACGCCCGGACCTTCTCGCCGGAACTCGCCCCGCCGTCCGACCCGTCGTCCGCTCCGCCGGCGTGCTCCGCCTGGTATTTCGCATACTGTGCGAAATCCAGCGTGACGCGCAGGCCTTCCGCATGGACGTGCGACACGCGCACCTCCTTCAGGTCCCGGCCGGACATTTTCACGCTGTCCACGCGCAGCCCGTACGAGTTCGCCTCGAACAGCCCGGCGCGGGTCCTCACCTTCAGGTCGGTCATAAAGATCTCGCGGTTCGGGATCGACACCATCACGCCCGGTTCCCCCTCGACCTCCACGCCCATGCACCAGGCGCCGACCGGCACGATCCACCAGTCGATCGTGAACAGCGCTGCAAGGCACGCGAACACGCTCAGAAACACAAGAATGCCGGCCGTCCAGAAGACGGCTCTCAGCAATCTGCGCAGCGGCGACCGCGTTTTCGGATGTTTCGGTTCGGTCATTATGAATAAGCCGGAGCGTTCGGGCGGCGGCGGAAAACCGTTTTGCCGCTCACTCCGGGCGGAGGGTTCTCTTATAAAGAAAAAATGTCAATCTAATTTACATCCGGCAAACCGTTTTTCAACCGTACAATTTAAAGAACAACTCTTTTTTTGCTTTTTTTCAGGGAAAGCCCGCCATATTCCCCGGGACAAACACATCTCTCCTCAACAAAAAGCGGTTTTTCAAGCCCCAGGAAGCAGGCACATGACGTCTCAGGAGGGAGGCGCTGTTTCCCCGGACGAATGGTTGTTCGGCGGACAGGCAGGCCGGACGACGCAGGAGGATCCGGGCGCGGTCATCCGAAGGCAACCGCAAAAAACAGATCGGGATCGGCCCGGCTGCGGGAAGCCGCCGGGACGCAGTGAGCTGAAATGACCTCAAACATGTTCGCACAAACCACCGTTAATTAAAGTTGACGGGACCGCAGCCGAGACAAAAAACATAATAAAAACAGACTTTTTTCGGAATAAGCATTTGATTTTTCGGAATTCCGGGTGTATATTATTTTTTCAAAAAAGATATTCCGTCCTTCACATAACCACTTTATTCTAACATTGTGAGGTATTTATCATGGCTACGAAAAAAACTGTCAAAAAAGAAACCGCTCCCGCCAAAAAGACTGCCGCCAAGACCGCGCCCGTGAAGGCCGCTCCGAAGGCCGCCGCTCCGAAGGCCACTCCGAAATCCGCGAAGGCGCCGAAGACCGTTAAGATCATCCCCGTCAAGACCGACGATCCCGAAGAGAACATCAAGCGCTTCGCCAAGACCGCGCTCGCGACGAACTTCGTGAAAGCCCACAACGGCAGCTGGAATCACGCCGACTGGCTGAACTTCCTCCGCGAGATCGAGGAAAAAGGCTATTTCCCGATCGACACCGACCGCGTCGGCCTCATCCTCGAAGACAAGAAAAAAGCGTTCTTCGCGAAGTAATCTTTTTTCCTCGGAAAAAACATGAGACTCCCCCGAATTGCCCTGACCATGGGCGATCCGGCGGGTATCGGCCCTGAAATCGCGGTCCGGCTCGCACGCGCGGTATCCACGGGGAAGACTTCTCCCGCGGACGTCGCGATCTACGGCGCGCCGGACATCATCGAAGAGGCCGTCCGCCGTTTTGCTCCCGGATTCACGCCGCAGGTCGTCCCCTGCTCCGACCTCAGGTTTTCGCAGATGCTCCCCGGCAAGCTGGACGCACGCTGCGGACTGACCGCGCTCGAATGTTTCCGCACGGCCACGCTCGACGCCATCGCCGGAAAAGTCGATGCCGTCGTGACCTGCCCGATCAACAAGGCGGCGGTCAATCTGGCCGGGATCCCGTTCAGCGGCCACACCGAACTCCTGGCGTCCCTCTGCGGCGTCCGCGATTTCGTGATGATGCAGTCCGCGGGCGATCTCCGCGTCGTCTTCGTCTCCACGCACATCCCGCTGGCGCAGGTGCCGTCCGCCGTCACGTTCGACCGCATCGTGTCCGTCACGCATCTGCTCCGCGACGCCATCGTGGCCGAGGGCATCGTCCACCCGAAGATCGCTGTCGCCGCGCTCAATCCGCATGCCGGCGAGAACGGCAACATGGGCATGGAGGACGAGAAGGTCGTGAAACCGGCGGTCCGGGCGCTCGCGGACGAGGGCATCAATATCCAGGGCCCCTTCCCCCCGGACACCCTCTTCATCGAAAGCATCCGTTCCCAGTTCGACGGCATCGTCTCCATGTACCACGACCAGGGGCATATCCCGTTCAAGATGCTCGCGTTCGACCGCGGCGTGAACTCCACGCTCGGTCTTCCGGTCATCCGCACCAGCGTCGACCACGGCACGGCCTTCGAGATCGCGTGGAAAGGCGCCGCATCCATCGGCAGCCTGACCGCCGCGTTCGAGCTCGCATGCAAACGCGCCGTCACACGCATCGCAAACGCCTGAACCAATCCACCCATCCTCAGCACATGTTCGAACTCGACATCACACGCGATTTCTCCGCCGCGCACAGGCTTGTCGGCTACGACGGACTCTGCTCCGCGCTTCACGGCCACAACTGGACCGTGCAGGTGTTCATCCGCGCGACACGGCTCGACGAGATCGGCATCGCCGCCGACTTCACCGTCATCAAGCGCGAACTGACCGCCATCCTGGCCGCTTTCGACCACAAATATCTGAACGAGCTTCCCGAATTTCAGGGCATCAACCCGACCAGCGAGAACATCGCGCGGGTCCTTTACGAAAAGCTCGCTCCGGCCGTCAATATCCCCGGCGTCACGCTCGACCGCGTCCGCGTCTGCGAATCCCCCACCTCCGGCGCGACGTACATCCCCGACCGGGATTAAACGGTATTCTTTCTCAAACAGGCACACAAAAAACGGAATCCCGGCGCAAAACCGGGGTTCCGTTCTTTTATCCGCTCGTTTCCGCCGATTCGGCGGCGGACGGAAATGCCGGGGGGAGCGCTCACTCCCATTCGATCGTGGCGGGCCCCTTCGGGCTGAGGTCGTAGAGCACGCGGCAGACGCCGGGGACTTCGGCGAGGATGCGGTCCGTGATCTTCTTCAGGACGGCCCAGTCGATCTCCGGCACGACCGCGGTCATGGCGTCGCGGGTGTTCACCGCACGGATGATGACCGGCCAGTCGAACACGCGCTTGGAGTCGCGCACGCCCGTGGAACGGTAATCCGGCACGACGGTGAAGAACTGCCAGACGGATTTCGTGAGGCCGGCGCGGTCGAACTCCTCGCGCAGGATGGCATCGGATTCGCGGAGCGCGGCGAGGCGGTCGCGGGTGATCGCGCCAGTGCAGCGGACGCCGAGGCCGGGTCCCGGGAACGGCTGGCGGTTGACCATGGAATCGGGAAGTCCGAGGGCAGCGCCGATCACGCGCACTTCGTCCTTGAAGAGAAGCTTCACGGGCTCGACGAGCTCGAAATGCAGATCGGGCGGGAGGCCGCCGACATTGTGGTGCGCCTTCACGCCGACGCTCTCGACGATGTCGGGATAGATGGTGCCCTGGGCGAGGAAATCGACGTCCGTGAGCTTGCGCGCCTCTTCCTCGAACACGCGGATGAATTCGCCGCCGATGATCTTGCGTTTCTGTTCCGGATCGGCGACTCCGGCGAGCTTGTCGAGGAAACGGTCCGTGGCGTCGATGTAGATCAGGTTCGCGCCGAGCTGGCTGCGGAACACGTCGATGACCTGTTCGCTTTCGCCCTTGCGCATCAGGCCGTGGTTCACGTGCACGCACACGAGCTGCTGGCCGATCGCACGGATCAGGAGCGCGGCCACCACGGAGCTGTCCACGCCGCCGGAGAGCGCCAGGAGCACCTTGCGGGAGCCGACCTGCTGCCGGATGAGGGCGATCTGTTCTTCGATGAATTTGTCTGCGAGTTCTTTCGTGGTGATGCGGACCATGTCGTCCGGGCGTTTGTTGCTGTCCATAGCGGGATCCTCTGTTCTGGAAAAAGTTGTTTCGCCGCGCGGCACCGTGTTTTTCCGGCCTGCGGCATTTTCTGTTTATCCTATTATTATACTGCTTTTTTCGCAAAAAATCAAGAAAAAAACACGAAAAACCGCGCCGGAGCGTCCATTTTCCGTCCTTTTTTCCGGCGATGCCGTCCGCGTCCCCGGCCCGGCTCGCGATTCTCCCGCAAAAACACGTTTTTCGCTTGAAAAAGACCTGCTCCCGGTGTACATTAATAGATTATATTCTTTTTTTCAACGCCACTGGAACCCGTTCTCGAAAACCGCTAAAAAAACATGGAAAAGATCCTGCCGCACATTCATTCCCCGGAAGACCTCCGGAAGCTCACGGGCAAGGAACTCGCAGCCCTGCCCGGGGAGATCCGCGAACGGATCATCGACGTGGTTTCCAAAAACGGCGGACACCTCGCGCCCAACCTCGGCACGGTCGAGCTCACCATCGCCCTGCACATGGTGTTCCACGCCCCCGAGGACAAGATCCTGTGGGACGTCAGCCACCAGGCGTACACGCACAAGCTCCTGACCGGACGCGAAGACAGATTCGACACGCTCCGTCAGAAGGGCGGCATCAGCGGATTCACGAAAATCGACGAATCCCCCTACGACTGCTTCGGGTCCGGCCACTCCGGCACAGCACTCTCCGCCGCCATGGGATTCGAGGTCGCGGACCGCCTGCTGAAGAAAGAGGACCGCGTGATCGCGGTCGTCGGCGACGGCGCGCTCACCAACGGCATCACGTTCGAGGCGCTGAACAATCTGCGTTCCACCTGCCGCGGCCTCATCCTGATCGTGAACGACAACAAGATGTCGATCGCGCGCAGCACGGGCGCCATTTCCCGCATCCTGAACCGCATCATCACGGCCAGACTGTACAACCGCACGAAATCCGCGCTGAAGTATTTCCTCCGCATCTTCCCGCACGGCGAAAACATGATCGGCGGCATCCAGGGCCTCGAAAACTCCCTGAAAAGCCTGCTCGTGCCGGGCGTGTTCTTCGAGGAAATGGGCATCCGCTACATCGGCCCCGTGAACGGACACAACCTTGTCGAGCTGATCCATACGCTCCGCCGCGTGAAGGACAACGACCTGCCGGTGATCGTCCACGTGATCATAGAGAAGGGACGCGGCTGCAAGTTCGCGAACGAGGATCCCGAGCTCTTCCACGGCATCGGCAAGTTCAACCCGGAGACGGGCGAGCTGATCCGGAGCGTCGGCGCGAAACCGACCTTCTCCGCCGTCTTCGGCAAGTCGCTCGAAAAACTCGCCGAGCAGGATCCGAAGCTCATCACCGTCGCCGCCGCCATGGCGCTCGGCTGCGGCATCCCGCACGAGTTCATCCGCAAATACCGCGAGCGCTTCTTCGACGTCGGCATCGCCGAGGAACACGCCATCGCGTTCGCCGCCGGGCTCGCCGCCAACGGCTGCCGCCCGGTCGCCGCCATCTACGCCACCTTCTCCCAGCGCGCGCTCGACTGCCTTTTCCACGACGTCGGGCTTCAGAACCTCCCGGTCCTCCTCTGCGAAGACCGCGCCGGACTCGTCGAGGACGGCCCCACGCACCACGGCATCTACGACGTGTCGTTCCTGCGCGCCATCCCGAACATGGCCATCCTGATGCCCGCGAACGAGGACGAACTCCCCATGATGATGGAGGCCGCGCTGAAGCACAACGGACCCGCCGTCATCCGCTACCCGAAGGGCAATTCCGGACGACCCGACGGCGATCCCGCGCCCGCCCCGGTCGAATGGGGCAAGGCCGCCGTCGTCCGCGAGGGCTCCGATCTCTCGTTCTGGTGCGCCGGACGCGAGATCTACACGGCTCTGGCCGCAGCGGACATCCTCGAAAAGAAGCACGGCATCCGCGCCGCCGTTGTGAACGTGCGTTTCCTGAAGCCGTTCGACGCCGCGCTCTTCAAACAATACCTCGACAAGCCCGTCGTCACGCTCGAAGACCATGTGAAACAGGGCGCGCTGGCGTCCATCGCCGCCGAGCTCGCCGCGGGCACCGGATGTCCCGCGCTGCTCTCCTGGGGCTGGGACGCCGACGAGATCATCCCGCACGGGTCCACCGCGAAGATCCGCGAGGAGCACGGCTTCACGCCCGAAGCCATCGCCGAAACCGTCGCGGCGAAAGTCCTTTCCCTGCGCTGAGTCCGGCCTGAAAAAATCATTCTTTTTCGGGCTTTCAACTGGAATTTTCCGAAATCCGTGCTAAAGTAAAAAGTGTTTTTTTTCTAACCCTGTGGTGTAATGGCAGCACAAGTGGTTTTGGTCCACTTAGTTCAGGTTCGAGTCCTGACAGGGTTGCCACACCGCAAGCGGTGCTGTGGTAGTGCCCGGCTACGCTCGGGCACGAGGCGGGTGCCTCGACTTGGGTAGTGCCCGGCTACGCTCGGGCACGAGGCGGGTACGGGAAGTTCAGATTGCTTGTTTTTCCCTATATACGGGTTCACCTCCGCTCGGGCACGAGGCGGATGCCTCGACTTGGGTAGTGTGCGGCTTCGCTCGCCAGGACAAGTCCTGGACTGCAGTAGTACCCGGCTACGCTCGGGCACGGGAAGGACAGAAAGCATTGTTTTTCGCCTCAATTCTCCCTGAAACAAACTTTTTTGAAAAAAATGTGCGTTTCGAGCTTGATTTTTCCGGAATGAGTGCTAGATTAAATAACATGCCAGATGCGGGCGTAGCTCAGTGGTAGAGCGTCACGTTGCCAACGTGATTGTCGAGGGTCCGACTCCCTTCGCCCGCTCCATTCTTTTTCAGGAGCGGCTGGCGTTTATGATGCGGGCGTAGCTCAGTGGTAGAGCGTCACGTTGCCAACGTGATTGTCGAGGGTCCGACTCCCTTCGCCCGCTCCATTCATTTTAAACGAACAAAGGAGTCAGACGCATGAAATCCTTGCACGCCGTTTCCCTTTCGCTCGCGCTTCTTGCTCCCATTTTCCTCTGCTCCTGCGCCGACACCTGGTTCGACTGGCGCAACAGCGACAATCCGCCGCCGGACACGCCCGCGTTCGATCCGCTCCCGCCGGAACCCGCGACTGAAGAAGTCACGCTCACGAACGAACAGCTCGTCAGCTCCGCCACGCAGTCGCTGATCCTCGCGATCACGCGCAAGGGGCTTTCCGGCGCCGGCATGTACAGTCCGCAGAATTCCATCTACGCCGACCGCGTGCTCCGGTCGCTGCTCTCCGAGGCCATTGTCAGGAACGGCTCCGACTACTGTCTGGTCGTCTCCGGCCCGAACGACGACGGGTTCGACATCGTCGTCTCGAAGGAGCTGAACGGCGCCCCGGTCATCCACATCTCGAAGAAACGCCGCCAGTGAGGCGGATCCCGCCCCATCCGGCACACATTTATCCGCTCTATGACTGCCGCCGAACGCAACGCCATGCTCGCCGCGGAGGACGCCGTTCTCCTGCGCGACTGCGATTTCATCATGCAGAAAGGCACCGGAAACGGCGGCCAGAAGATCAACAAGACATCCTCCGCCGTGCGCCTGCGGCACCGTCCCACCGGGATCGCCGTCGCGGCCAACGAGGAACGCAGTCAGGCGAAAAATCGGCACATCGCCCTGCGGAAACTCCGGTACGAGATCGCGCTGCGCGTGCACGCCGACCCGTCCGCCACGGACGCTTTTACATTACTCCCCTCCCCCTCGCCCGCGAATCACGCCCGCCTCATCCCGTGGACGGCCGCGCTGTTCGACCGGCTGGCGGCGTCGGGATTCGACCTTGCGCAGACCGCCGCGCTCTGCGGCGTGAGCGTATCGCAGCTCGAACGCGCCATGCGGAAATATCCGCACGTCTGGCGTGCCTGGTCCGAGGCGAAACGGAAAAACGGCGGCGAAGCTCGGGATTGAAGAGCATCCGCCGCCGGAATTGGCGATTGATTTCTTTTTTGAACCGGATTTACGGATTGTAGATCAGCGGGCCGGTGCCGTCGCCGCCGGAATACCCCGGGACATCACGGTAGGAACTCTTTCCGCCGCCGGACGAATTGCCCGCGCGCACGGAACGCGGCGTGATGATGATCGGTTCCTGTGCCTGCGCCGGTTTCTGAGAAGGTTCCTGCTCGATGATCTGCGGTTCCGGTTCGGCCGGCTTCTGCTGGGCTGATGCAGGATGGCTCTGCGGCGGCGGGTTATCCTGCGGCCCCTTCTGCTCGGGCGGCGGATTGTTCTGCGGACGAGGCTGTTCGGATTCCGCATCATTCGGTTTTGGCTGAGGCCGCGGCTTAGGTTGCGGCTGTGCCTGAGGTTTGTCCGGCGCCAGCGTGCCGATCATGGGCTGCTGACCGGATTTCTGAGGCGCCAGCGTGCCGATCATGGGTTGCTGGCCGGGTTTGTCCGGTTTCAGCGTGCCGATCATGGACTGCTGACCGGATTTCTGAGGCGCAAGCGTGCCGATGATGTTGGTCCCGCCCCACTCATTCTTCGCGGGCTGGGGCTGAGGTTTCGGCTGGGGCTGGGGTTTCGGCTGGGGCTGGGGTTTGGGCTGAGGCTGAGGGGCATGCCCGCCGGCATAGACGGTTTCCGCCGCGAATCCCAGCACGCACACGGTCAAAAGGACCGCCGCGAAACGTTTCAGAGGCAGATTCATAGGATCCTCCTTGCATGTTAACACTGTTTCCGGCACAAAATCCGCTTTTCGCAGGCTCTTCCGCGGCACCGGAAAAAGTTATATTCAATACGTTGTTTCAAATAATTTACACCATTGAATGTTTTTTGTCAAGCCTTTTTTCAACATCTTTTTGAAAAAAGTTTCCCGCGCGCGTCCCGCGGCAGTCCGTTTATCCGCAAATCCTTTTCCCGACATCTACCTCGCGCAAGGTTATTCCGGCCCATTATTTCGCTTTGGCAAAAAAATCCCAAAAATTCTATTTGCCGTCTTGACATCCCGGAAAAAGATGCTATAGTATTATTCGGAGACTCGAATAATTCGGTATTTGTTCGGTTTCCATACAGATAACCCCGAAACAGAAAGGAGACTGCCATGAAGAAAACGATCCTTGCAGTTCTGACCGTCTGCGCCCTGATGTCCGCGACAGCGGCTCACGCACAGACCACGGTCGTGGTGCAGAAACCCGGACTTCTCTCCGGTCTGGTCGACACCGCCGAGGCGCTGCTTCTGCTGCCGTTCGCGGTCGCGGAAGGCGTTGTGGTCGGCACGGTGGAAGCCGCCGACGCGGTCCTGAACGGTACGACGACCGTTTACACGGCGCCCGCTCCGGTTTACACGGCGCCCGCTCCGGTGGTCGTTGCGCCGCCGCCCCCTGTAGTCGCGCCCGCTCCGGTGGTCGTTGCGCCGCCCCCTGTGGTCACGCCCGCTCCGGTGGTCGTCGCGCCCGCGGTCCAGACCACGACGGTCACCCGGACGAGGACGACGGTCACGACCGTGACGCGTCCGGCGTATGAGGTCGTCGTCCCGCGGCATCACGTCGTCGCTCCGGCTCCGGTCGTGCGGTACCGTTACCGGTAACGCGCATTCGCCCGGGTGCGCTGCCCGGTTCCGCCCGTGAACGGACGGGCAGCGACTCTCCTGCACATGGTCCGCGCCGTGTGCAGGATCTTTTTTGCCCGGTCACGCCATGTTGTTTTCCGGAAAAACAGACATTTTCCGGTCAAATCCGCATCTTTTCCGCGGAATCGGGTTGCAACTGGCGGACGCGGGCTTATATTATCCTGAATGATTCATTCTTCATTCCGCCGTCGCACGCGGAAACAGAGCTTTTTTCCAATTTCAGCATACGCAGAACAGACGGAACGCGAACAGAACACGGTCCGTCGCAACCCCGTCATCAGGAGAGTTCCATGAGCAGACTTCAGGCAAAACGCAGCAAATTCGTGTGGTACGACGATTCCCTTCCCTTCGAGGAGCGCGTGGAGGCGATCATCAAAGCCATGACCGTGAAGGAAAAGGTCGGTCAGCTGCTGCACGACGCGCCCGCGGTCGAACGCCTCGGCATTCCGGCCTACAACTACTGGAGCGAATGTCTGCACGGCGTGGCGCGCGCAGGTATGGCGACCGTGTTTCCGCAGGCAATCGCCATGGCCGCCACGTTCGACACCGACCTGGAATACCGCATGGGCTGCGCGGTCGCGGTCGAGGCGCGCGCGAAAAACGCCGCCGCGCGCAGGTTCTCCGGCGACGGCAGCACGCCGATCTACCGCGGTCTGACCTTCTGGACCCCGAACATCAACATCTTCCGCGATCCG
>JAFXUM010000016.1 GCA_017524965.1 Lentisphaeria bacterium
CAGTTTCGTGGAGATGTATAAGAAGGTCGAGGCGAACATGCCGGAGCTGGTCCCGCTGAACGACGCCTACCGGAACGAGCTTGCGGAATCCCTCGGCGCGACTGCCGCGCAGTTCGGATTCCCGATCCAGACCTGCGGCACCAACGGCGATTTCTCGCGCTACGGCATCCGCTCCTCCGGGTGCATGACGCTCGACATCCTCGGCCGCGCCAACGGCGTACAGTTCCGCAAGCTCAAGCACAAGGGCATCCGTGCGGGCTGTCACTGCATCGAAACGCACGACATCGGCGCATACGACACCTGCCTCAACGGCTGCAAATACTGCTACGCCAACCAGAACCCGCGCAAGGCGTTCGAGAATTTCAGATACCACGATCCGAAGTCCCCGCTCCTGCTCGGACACCTCAAGCCCGAGGACACCGTCACCCCCGGCACGCAGAAGTCATTCCTCGCGTCCGCCCCCGCCGCCCGGAAAAAAGCCGTCGGCCCCTCCTCAGACCAGCCCGACCTGTTCTGACCTCGATTGTGCACGGGATTAATGTCCCGGCCGTTTTGAGCATCCTGCCGTCCGGGAATCATCGCCCGGCCGATGGACTGCGGCGAACTCGGAGACGATTTCCGGGCGGCCGTGAGCTACGAGCTGCACCTGAACCGCAGGCGGGCGAACGCCGCCTGACGGAATACTGACCGGAACGGTCGCCGGAACAGGCTTCCCGGCTGCCGCGAGCTGATTCAGACTGATACCTTCAGGATGATCCTCATTCAGCACGCAGACCGGCGGGAGCTCACGGGCTCCCGGCACGCTCGCGTCCCCCTGAAAAAGACACAAAAAAAAGACGCCCTGTTTCCAGAGCGTCGAAAGTAAACCAAGAGGGAGAAATGGATTACTTTTTGAACTTGTCCCAGTCGTCTTTCTTGACGAAAGCGGTCAGATTGCGGCCGTCCTTCGTGAGAGCCTTGAACGCATAACGGGTTGCCGTGCCCTTTCCGTACTTGACGGCCTTGGTGACATCGGCGGTGACTTTCTTTTTCAGTTTGACGTCGTAGAAGCTGTGTTTCATGGAACACTCCTCCTGGGTTAAGGTTAAAGGTTATGTTCAATATAACCTCGTTTCGAGCATTGTCAAGCCGAAAACCGCCTAAAAATGAAAAAAATACCGAAAAAAGTGCGAAAAATGCGTTTTCCGCCGTAAAATGGCGGGTTTTCAGCGGGTTGCGCCGGGGGGTTCCGTTTTTTCGCGGGACTGTCCCGATTTCATGGTTTCGGAACGGGGTACGGCGGCGAAAAACCGTGCCGGCGACGGAAAAGTTTCCGGTCTTTCCCTACCCCATTTCTTTATCCGCGTACGCGAGGGCGGAAAAACTCTTTTTGTTTTTTTCGCGGTCCGGCACAATAAAACGACACGGCGGAGCGTTAATTGATTTAGAAACGATACAAAAAAAACAACGTTCGACAACTAGGAGACCAGCCATGAAAAACACTTCTTCTTTCAATACGCAAAAAGCCAGTCCGAAACTGAACGCGACCACCGCTCTCGTTCTGATCGTCGCCATGCTTCCCGTCCTGCTCTTCGCCATGACCAAGATGTTCCCGCCCGCCGTCGACACCGCGTCCGGCAAAACGTCTGAGATGAGCGAAGCCGAAGCCAGACGCGTCAGCGCCGCGGAACGCCGTGCCGAGCGTGCGGAAGCCCGCAAGGCAAAGAAGGCGGAAAAGGCCGCCACGGCCAGAGTGCAGTACGGCATGGCTCCCGATCCCGGCATGGCGTCCTTCCCGGCCCCGATGGAACCGATGGAATTCGGCGGCTTCGGCGGCGGCTTCGGCCCCGGCATGGGCGGCTTCGACAACGGCATGGCCATGGGCCCCGGCATGGGCGGCTTCGGCGGCCCCGGAATGGGCTTCGGCGGCGGCTTCGGAGGTCCCGGAGTCTTCTGATCCGCATCACCGGACGATCTGTAATTCAAAAGGCCATTTCCCCTGCGGAAGTGGTCTTTTTTTTGCGCCGCGTTTTTCATGCGAGGCGCGCCGGACCGTAAAAACACAAAAAATCCCTGC